>NZ_CAMLAC010000084.1 GCF_946477935.1 uncultured Sphingomonas sp.
AGGCAAGGCTGACCTGTGCGGGCGTAACGTGCAGCCGCTCGGCCACATCCTCGATCGTGCGCCGTCGGCGGGCATTCGCCGCAACCGCCTCGGCCTGGAAGCGCGGGTGGATGCGGCGGCGGTCGTTGTCCTCGGTCGGCCCGGCACCGGCCAGGAAGCCGCGACCGAGCGGACTATAGGCGACGAAGCCGATGCCCAGTTCCCGCGTGGTCCGCAGGATCTCTGCCTCAACCTCGCGTGTCCATAGCGAATATTCGCTCTGCAACGCCGTTAGCGGCGTGACGGCATGCGCGGCCCGTACCTGGGCCGCACTCGCCTCGGACACACCGACGCCGCCGATCTTGCCCTCGTCGCGCAACCGGCCGAGTTCCCCAACCGACTCCTCGATCGGCACGTCGGGGTCGATGCGATGCAGGTAATAAAGGTCGATGTGATCGGTAGCGAGCCGCCGCAGACTGGCCTCAACCGCCTCCCGCGCCGATACCCGGCGCCCCTCGCCCTCCTGCCCGTGCGTGAACTTGCTGGCGATCACCAGCTTGTCGCGCCGCCCGGTGATCGCGCGGCCCAACAGCTCTTCGTTATGGCCTTTTCCATAAGCAGTAGCGGTGTCGAAGAAGGTGATACCCAGATCGATCGCCTGGTGCAGCGTACGGATCGATTCCGCTTCGTCAGCCTGCCCATAGACGTGCGACAGGCCCATCGCGCCGAAGCCCTGCTCGCTTACCGCCAATGTCCCGATGAGTGGCATATCCGTCCTCCTGTCTGGATGCCTGAGTGTCGAACAGGACCGGCAAAAGCCGCGACTCAGAAAACTTCGGGAACCACGAAGATTTCCTACTGACCAGATAGGAATTAGATGTGGAATCAATGCCTACTGCTTTGATGGGAATACGAGAAGGGGTTCCGGATGAAACGATCCGCCATATTGGGCGCCTTGCTGGTGTCCACGACGGCCTTGGCATGGCCATCGGTCGGGACTGCCCAGGTGCCGGTCGATCCGGGCGAGGCACGGCAGTTGGTGCTGGCCGACCCCGATGTCGGCACCGGTGATGTCGTCGTGACGGCACGCCGCCGCGCGGAAAACATCCGCGACGTGCCGATCTCGATCCAGGCGATCGATGGCGAGACATTGCAACGTAAGGGTACGATCGATCTCCAGAGCCTGATCGAACAGACGCCCGGGCTCAACGCGACCGGCGGCAATCCCCGCAACTTCTCCATCACCATTCGCGGCATCGGCTACGCCCCGACGGCGGCCGATGGTCTGGACAATGCGATCGGCGTCTATTTCGACGGCGTGTACCAAGCGCGGCCGGGACAGGTGCTGCAGGACCTTGTCGACGTGCAGAGCTTTGAGGTGCTTCGGGGCCCGCAAGGGACGCTGTTCGGCCGCAATGCCGCCGCCGGTGCCCTGAACATCACCTTCAACAAGCCCAGCTTCACGCCCAGCCAGTCGGTCGAGCTATCCTATGGCCGCTATAATTTCGCGCAGGCTAAGGTCATCCTGACCGGACCGATCAGCGACACCATCGCTTTCCGCACCGTCGCGTTCGGCACACGCGCGGATGGATGGATCGACACGCCGTTTCGTCCGGCGTTTCGTAATGCCGCCCTGCAAAAGGACATCTACGCCCCGACCGCAACTGACGATGCAACGACCGCAGGCACCGGGCGGTGGGGCATTCGCCAGCAGATCCTGTTCGATCAGGGTCCGCTGAAGGTGACTATCGCGGGCGATCTGAACATCGAGCGGGACAGCTCCGCCGGGTTCAGCTCAGGCGGCGGAATTGTCGAGCTTTACGGCCCCGGCAATTGGGGCATCAATACCACCGCCGCACAGCAGGCGCGGGTGACGAACGCCCGCAGCGCTCTTGCCCAGCTTGGCGATTTCGGCGGGGTGCAAAACTGGATCCCGACGGTCGATCCGCGCACGAACATCACGAACAACTATAACCAGATGCGCACGACCAACGCCGGCATTTCGATGACGGCCGACTATGACTTCGGTCCCGTGGGGATCACCTCGATCACCGCGTGGCGGCGCTGGTCGTTCGATCCGCCGCAGGACAGCGACAACTCGCCAATCGACATCTATCAGAACATGGCGATCAGCCGGAGTGACCAGTTCAGCCAGGAATTGCGGCTCGCCTCCTCCGGTCGCAAGGCCATCGATTGGCAGATCGGCGCGTTCTTCTATTATTCGCGTCTGAAGGATCATTATGTCATCCACCAGTTCGGTGCGGACGTGATCCCCTGGTACAATGCCTATAACACTGTGGCGGGTAACAACTTCACACCTATTCCGCTGTCCTTCCGCTCGCAGCTGACCGGCGCGCAGATCATTGAGGACACAACGGTCGAGAACCGGACGGCAGCGGCTTATGGACAGGCCACTTGGCATGTCACTGACGCGCTCGATCTGACCGGGGGACTGCGATATACCTATGATCGCAAGAACGGCACCAGCCCGGTGGACACCAGCCAGCTGCCGCGCACCCTGCCCACAGGCGTAACCAACGCGCAACTGCTGGCCTTCTACAATGCGATCGATGCGGTGCAGCGCAATGCCGGGCGCACCTATACGGTGCCCGGCTATCCGACATCCGTCGCCACCACCGGCTATCCGCTCAACCTCGCCACGTCGAACGACAACCTGTCGGGCACGGCCAGCCTGTCGTACAAGCTGACCCCCGACATCACGACCTATGTCACCTATGCGACCGGCTTCCAGGCAGGCGGGCTCGACCTGAACAACCGCGCCCTCAATCCACAGGCGCCGCCGGTTCAGCCGACGACGACCACGAACATCGAGGCGGGTCTGAAGGCGGCATTGCTCGAGGGGCAACTGACGCTGTCGCTGGCGGCCTATCAGGAAAAGCTGAAGGGCTTTCAGACATCGGTGTCGTTCATCCTGCCCGACGGCACGCCGCAACGCGGCGCAACCAATGTCGGCGACATCCGCGCGCGTGGCATTGAATGGAGTATCGTGGGCAATCTCGGCTCCGGCATCCGGCTGACCTTCGATGGCAACTACAATGACGCCGTGTATACCCGTGCACCGTCCCTGCCTGCGCCTGCGGAGCTTAGCTATAACGGCATCGCCAATATAGATGCGGCAGGCCAGCGCGCGCCCTATGCGCCGAAATGGGCGCTTTCGGCCACGCCGTCCTGGGACCTACGCCTGGGTGCCCGAAGCGAATTCTACAGCTATGCCCAATACAGCTTCACCACGTCCTATGGCACCGGGGTCACGCAGTCGATCTATACCCAGGTGCCGGGCCAATCGAACCTCAACCTGCGGGCCGGTGTTCGCCTGGAAGATGGACGGTACGACATCTCGCTATTTGCCAACAACGCGACCAATGAACGCAACATCATCTCACAGGGGCTGCTCGCCGCACCGTCGGGTGCAGGGGTGACCGCGTATCTGGGTCGGACCGTCAACTATAATCAGCCAGCCCGGTACGGCATCACGTTCCGCACGAAAATATGATGGCACGGTGCAGTGCATTGGCGCCAGTTGATCGCGGGATCTTCTCCAAAGATCTTGCAGCGACCCAGGAAATTGCGGTCGACAGCGATCTCAACGCCTGCAACCCCGCTGCTTCGTCCGCTGCGCGGATGGCAAATGATCAGAGCTGCGTCTCATATTGTCTTTACAAGACTCTGCACCGCGGAGGACCGCCGATCGATTTCGATCATCGTGTACCCCATGGCCGGCGCGACCCTGCACGTCAGGGCATCCCATGCCTGTCGTCTGCTGACATAGTCGTCGACACCGTCATGGTGTACGGCAATGCCGGACTCCTCCAACGTACGGATCGCCGCCACGATACTCTGCCGCATCGCCCGGATGGCTTCGGGCCGCCCCTCTCTACCACCGCGCGTGGGGAAGTGCGCATCGAGCGTCTCGAGCAACAACGTCGTGCCACGGCGAAGCGAGGCGACCGGCGAGGAGGCGATCAGGGTCGCGTAGCGGTCCTGGTCGAGCACGGTGTCGATCAGCGTGACGAGGTCGAGCAGCACGAAGCCGAACCGCGATACGGCATAGCGCGCGTCATTGAAGCGGAAGTAGAAGAGCAGCGGGTAGAAATGATGCGCTTCCTTCGTCGCGGTGAGCGGGGCGATGAGATTGCCAAGTTCGCTGGTCGCGTTTCCAGAGTCACCGCCGGGCATGAGGCGCGCCAGCATCACCGCCGCATCGCCCGTGCCGTCGGTCATCAGGTCGATCGTCAAGGCCAGCGCGTTTCGCTCGCGCAAGCCTGAATAGACTTGGACCAGATAGCTTAGCACCAGCGACAGAACCGACGCGCCGATCAGCGAGTTGACGAGGAACAGGAGGCGCGTGGCGGTGCTGTGCGGGGCATAGTCTCCGCCGCCTACAATCGACAGGCTGTTGCCGGCGACGACCATGGCGGTGACCAAGTCGGTCGGCGTATCCCCGCTGGCCGGCCGGATCGTCGTCCCCAGTTCCGGTCGGATGACGAGCGCCGCACCAAGCGTCAGGCCGAACGCCCAGAAGCCGATCAGCGACACGACGATCACCGGTCCCACGAACGACAGGGCCGGACCGCGCCGTCGGCCGAACAGCGATGCCCCGGCACGCAACGCTGCCCAGATCACCCGTGTCCAAAGGGGCGCGAGCAATCCGGTCCCGGCCCGCGCATAGAGCACGGTCAGGAAGATGTCGGCGAGGAACAGCAGGACCAAAGCTGCCCCCACTCCCTGTTCCAGCGTCATGGGCGGCGCTCCGTCGTTCGCGTCTCAAGCCTGGAGCGCGGGCACCGGCAGCGCGGCCGCCACCCTGCCTTCGGCGCGGTAGTCCGGCGGAATATCGAAGTCCTTGCGGGCCAGGCCACGCGACGCCTGCGCCCCCTTTGGCAGGCCCGACCGGTCTGAATAGTCGCGGTCAGCGTCGGGTCCACGGGCGTGCGCGGCCTTCACCCCCTTGAAGGCGGCCACGTCGAGCAGCGTGATCCCAGCCACCAGCGCGGTTGCGATCGCGGCATTGCGCCATTTCGGGTTGTCGCGGTGGAGCGCACCGGCGAGCGTGGCAAGATCGAGCGCGTCGCCCCCGATCCTTGCCGCCAGCCCAACCGGCTTGTCGACCGACAAAGTAGGGATAGCGCTCGCCAGTTCGCGGGCGCCATAGGCACGGATCAGCCCTTCCTTGTCGCTCAGTCCCAGCGTGCTGGCGAGGCGGCCGGGCGCGATTAGTTCGACCAAGCCCAGCCCGACCGAGAACCAGCCGAGTGCGCGCGCCAGCCGGTCGGCACCGGTCAGCGAACTCGGCCCCTTGCGTACAATCTTCGGGTCGCCCTCCGAACGAGCAATGCCGGTGATGTTGGTGAGTGGCATGGTTGCCTCCTTCAGGGTTGGAGCATGACCTTGACGCAGCCGTCCGCCTTGTCGCGGAAGGTCGCGTACATCTCGGGCCCTTTGGACAGGTCGACCTTGTGCGTGATGACGAACGAGGGATCGATCTGCCCGTCCTCGATCCGGCGAAGCAGGTCGCCGATCCAGCGCGGAACATGCGCCTGCGCCATGCGGAAGGTCAGTCCCTTGTTCATTGCCTGGCCCATCGGGATCTTGTCGACCAGCCCGAGGTAGACACCGATGATCGAGATGACGCCGCCCGGGCGGCAGACATAGATCATCTCGCGCAGCACATGCGGACGGTCGTTCTCCGCCATAAGCATCTGCTTGGCGCGGTCGAGCACGGTGTCAGGTTGACCGAAATTGACATGGGCTTCGGTGCCGACCGCATCGATACACTTTTCCGGCCCCTTGCCTTTGGTCAGCTCGTTCAGCCGCTCGACGACGCTCTCTTCCTTGAAGTTGATCGTAATCGCACCCGCAGCGGCGGCCATCGACAGACGCTCGGGCAGATGATCGATCGCGACCACCTGTTCGGCGCCAAGCAGGATCGCCGAGCGTATTGCCATCTGGCCCACCGGCCCACAGCCCCACACCGCCACCGTGTCGCTTGGCTGGATGTCGGCCTGCACTGCCGCCTGCCACCCGGTCGGCAGGATGTCGGACAGGAACAGCAGCTTTTCGTCGTCGATGCCGTGCGGAACCTTGATATGGGTCGTGTCGGCGAACGGCACGCGCAGATATTCGGCTTGGCCGCCGGGATAGCCGCCGGTCAGATGGGTATACCCGAATAGCCCGGCAGTCGCATGGCCGAACGCCTTGTCACCCAGTTCCTTCTTGCGGTTGGTCCGCTCGCACACCGAGAAATTGCCGCGCTTGCACTGATCGCATTCGCCGCACTGGATGGTGAAGGGAATGACCACACGGTCGCCCTTCTTCAGCGATCCCTTGGCGGCGCTGCCAACGTCGACGACCTCGCCCATCGTCTCGTGCCCCATGATGTCGCCGGGCAACATCGCGGGCACAAGATTATGGAAAAGATGCAAATCCGACCCGCAAATCGCGCAACTTGTAACCTTGATGATGGCGTCACGGGGATGCTCGATCGCAGGGTCGGACACCGTGTCATACCGTATGTCTTCCTTACCGTGCCAGACTAGCGCTTTCATGCCGCTCTCCTCGGTTGCGTGGTTCGGACATATGGTCTGCCGCTACGCTGACCCATCAGGGCGATCCCTAGGGAACATTACCCGGCCACGAGCGCTTGCCGCCATGTCCGGCAATGGTTGAGGAGCCGGCCCGATGAAGGAATATTCGCTCGCCGCGACCGCTCGAGGCGATGATCCGCTCTATGGCGCGGGGGAGACGCTAGCCCGCCAAGTGCGTTTTCTGGAGGCGAACCTGTCCGCGATCCCGGACTATGTCTATGCTTTCGACCGGCACCATCGCTTCGCCTATGCCAACCCGGCCATGCTGGGTTTGTTCGGGCTGACCTCCAAGGAGATGCTGGGCAAGTCGTTTGCCGATCTGAACTATCCGGCCGACCTGGCAACCCTGCTCACTGGCCATATTGACCAGATCTTCGCAAACGGTGCGACGATTGAGAACGAGGTCTTCTACCGCAGCCCGACCGGTCATGCGGCCTATTTCTCCTATGTCTGGGGACCGGTGCTGGGTCTGGACGGCGCTGTTGAGTTGGTCATTGGCGTCTCGCGCGACACCAGCGAGCGACGCGTGTTCGAGGAGGCCTTGCGAACCAGCGAAGCCCGGCTGCGCGCCGCGACTGAACTCGTCGGGATCGGCATCTATGCGTGGGACCCGCGCACCGGTGCGCTCGACTGGGACGACCGGGTGCGCGCGATGTGGGGCCTGCCCGCCGGCACGCCGATCGACGAGGCGCTGTTCGAAGAAGGCATTCATCCCGACGACCAGCCACGAGTCCGCACGGCGATCGCGGCCTGTGTCGATCCGACGGGTGACGGCAGCTATGCGGTGGAATATCGTGTCATCGGTCGTGATGACGGTATCGTCCGCCACATCGCTACATCAGGCCGCACGACATTCGAAAACGGCTGTGCGACAGGCTTCATCGGCGCAGCGATCGACGTGACAGCGCGACGGAATGCCGAAGCCGCTGTTCGTGTTAGCGAGGCGCGATTCACCAGCTTCGCTGAGCATAGCAGCAACCTTCTCTGGATCGGCGACCCAGCGACGGGGGCCATCCTATATCGCAGCGCCGCGTTCGAACGGATTTGGGGCATCCCTCGCGAGGACGGCGCGCGTTTTATCGAGCAATGGCTGGAAGACGTTCACCCGGACGATCGATCGCAGGTCGTACATGCGCTGGCTAGCGTCGGGGCCGGCGAGGTCACTCAGTTCGAATATCGCATCATCCGCCCCGGCGACGGCGCCGTTCGCCGCCTGCGCGACACCAGCTTTCCCATCCTTGAGGAAGATGGCGCGGTCACTCGCATCGGCGGCATCGTCGAGGACCTGACCCAGGACGATTCCGGCCAGGTCTAT
This sequence comes from uncultured Sphingomonas sp., assembly GCF_946477935.1. Classification (GTDB taxonomy): domain Bacteria; phylum Pseudomonadota; class Alphaproteobacteria; order Sphingomonadales; family Sphingomonadaceae; genus Sphingomonas. The sequence goes on from NZ_CAMLAC010000084.1 coordinate 7,900, forward strand.
ATCGTCAGCGCCAAAGCGCTCGAGGCACGGCGACTGGCCGGCGTCGTTCGGTCGATGGGATATCGCGCCCGCACCTTTGAGAGCGCTGCGGCCTTCCTCGACATCGCCGCCATACTCGCGCCCGGATGTGTCCTGGTCGATCTGCGCCGGGCAAAACCGGAGGGCCTGTCGGTCCTTCGCGAATTGAAGGCGCGGGCGATCGCCTTGCCATGCATAGTGCTGGACGGAACGGCCGCCGACCTGATGTCGGCGGTTGCCGCGATGAAAGCTGGCGCAACAGACTATATCATCGTGGACAACGAAGGCGCGCTGCACACCAGCTTGTCGAACGTCATCGCCGAATGTTTCGCTGCGGTGCGTCCCGTCTCCCGCGACGAGAACGCCAGCGCGCGGATCGCCCGCCTGACCCCGCGCGAGCGGGAGGTCCTGCTCGGGCTGGTCGAGGGCGACACCGACAAGATGCTCGGCAAGAAGCTCGGCATCAGCCCCCGCACTATCGAACTGCACCGCGCGCAGGTCATGAACCGGCTGAATGCCGGCAATCTGGCCGAACTGATCCAGTTCGCCCTGGCGGCCGGAATCTCGCCGCCTTGTGATAGCCATGCGGCACGGAAGCCTACCTAGGGATGCTACGAGTGCCGATCGAGGCGTGAAATCCCCACAAGTCATTGTGACTGAGGGGATTGAACGATGCCCTACCCGCATTCCACGCTTTCGTCCCGGCCATGCCCCCTGCGTGAGGAGAATGCGCCCATCCGGGCGGAAGTCGGCTCGGCAGCGAAGCCGATCCCCATGCCGCCGCAGCAATCCGACTGGCGTGCGGCAACTTTGCCACGATCCAGTGGCAGGCTGTTGCCAAGGCGCTGGTCGACGTCGTATCATCGCGCAGCGCTGCCCTTGTGTCCGGCCCGTTCGACGGCGGCGCCCACCTGCACCTGCTCGTCCAAGGCTGGGCCGACCGCGCGCAAGGCCTGCTCGACGGCGCGCGCCAGATCACCGACGTGCTGGTGCCGGGCGCCATCTGCGACTGGATGCCCCTCGGATCATATAAGGAGATCCGGATCAGCGGTGCGGCGCGGGTTGCCGTGTTGCGCCGGACAATGGACGGGCATGACCTGCAGGTCCTTTCCGCATGCGGGAAGGATACGATGATCCGCGAAAGCCATCGGGATCGTACGGAGTTGACCAGCCTCGGACGGCGCGGCGCCCGTGAGCGGGTCGCCTATTCCGTCGCAGACCTGCACCGCCGGCTGGAAGGGGTTGATCGGGCAAGGGGCGGTGGCTTCGCGTGCCCATCGACCCAGGAACAACTCGGCGCGCTGCTCGGCCTGACCCCGGTTCACGTCAATCGCGTCGTCCAGGCGCTTCGCCGCGACGACGTGCAGACCTTCGGTGAACGACAGGCCGCGATCCTCGACCTGACGCTGCCGTACGCCTTTTCCGGCTGGCGGTCGAACCAGGCGGACCCCGTCCCGCCCGACCGCCAGCGCTTCGCCCTGCCGCGCGACACAGATCCCACCCCCTTGCCATCCGCCACCATGAACAGCCGAGGTCTATCATGAGCCATGCCGAAGCCGAGATCGACACTGCCGCGATCGCATCCGTGACTGTCGGCAGGCCAGCTGCGGAATTGCGATCGCTCTGGCTAGAGCCGGAAACGCAATCCCGCATCTGGTCGCACTTCGCCACCGTCACCGCCCTGGACGATCAAACGGCGGTATGGACCGTGCCCGGCCTGACTGGCGGCGAATATCGCTGGCGAACAATGAAGACCGACGAGACGCCGGACCGCCTGCGCTGGTCGACCCAGGACGGGGCTGACATCCCCAATGTAGGCGTGCTGACCTTCCGCCCCGCCCCCGGCGACCGGGGCACCGAGCTCCATCTTGAGGTTCGCTTTGATCCGCCCGGTGGCCTGGTCGGGCAGGCCCTGGCCAAGCTGTTCCATATCGCCCCGCGCGAGATCGTGCGCACAGCGCTCTACCGGTTCCGCGCACTGGCGCTGACCGGCGAGATCCCCACGACCGACCCGCAGCCGGCCGCCCGTCACGGTGGCACGGACCGCTAAGGAGACATCATCATGCGCGCTTTATGTTGGAACGGCGTCAACGACCTCCGTGTGGAGGCGGTCGCCGACCCCGAGATCCTCAACCCCAACGACGTGATCCTGAAGGTCCGGCTGTCGACGACCTGCGGGTCCGACCTGCATCTCATCGACGGCCTGATCCCGACGATGCGCGAAGGCGACGTGCTAGGGCATGAGTTTATGGGCGAGATCGTCGATGTCGGTGCGGCCGTCACGAAAGTGGCGAAGGGCGACCGCGTCGTCGTGCCCTCGTTCATCTCGTGTGGGCGATGCTGGTATTGCCAGCACGATCTCTACTCGCTGTGCGACACGACCCACCCCAAGCCGGAACTGCAGGAACCGCTGCTCGGCTATCCGACCGCCGGCATCTATGCCTATTCGCATGCCTTTGGCGGCTATGCTGGTGCGCATGCCGAATATGTCCGCGTGCCCTTCGCGAACACCGACTGCTTCAAAGTGCCCGACGGCGTCTCTGACGAGACAGCGCTGTTCATCTCCGATGCCGCGCCGACCGGTTTCATGGGCGCTGATTTCTGCGACATCCAGCCAGGCGACGTCATCGCGGTCTGGGGCTGTGGCGGTGTCGGGCTGATGGCGCAGCAGAGCGCCATGATCCTAGGCGCCGAACGCGTGATCGCCATCGACCGCTATCCCGAACGGCTGGCGCAGGCTGAAGCGTTCGGCGTAATTCCGCTCGACTATACGAAGGTGGATGTGGTCGAGGCGCTCAAGGAGATGACCGGCGGCCGAGGTCCGGACGCGTGCATCGACGCGGTCGGCATGGAAGCGGGCGGGACCGGGCTCCAGCATGCCTATGACCGGGTCAAGCAAGCCTTGTACATGGAAACGGATCGTGGCACCGCGCTGCGCCAGGCGATGCTGGCGGTCCGCAAGGGGGGGATCCTGTCGATCCTCGGCGTTTACGGTGTGATGGACAAGTTTCCGCTTGGCTTGCTGATGAACAAGGGCGTCACCGTCCGCACCGCGCAGCAACACGGGCAAGCCTATGTCCCGCGCCTGCTGGAACACGCACAGCGCGGCGAGTTGACCCCGGCGTCACTCGCGACCCACCGGTTCTCGCTTGAGGAAGCACCGAAGGGCTATGACATGTTCAAGCACAAGAAAGATGGCTGCTTGCGCGCCGTATTCATGCCGTGAGCCCTTTCTGATGGGCATAGGCTTTAGCTTTCGAAGCGACCTGTCGCTTTCCCCATCGCAGGTGTCGGCCCAGTGCAAACGAGGAAGGGCACCATACTGTCAGTCGACAAAGACCCAGAGCACGAAGCCGCTGCGCGGCAGTGGTGTTTGGGGTGATGTAGCGCGTCGACGCTGAGGTTCGGCCGTGTGGCAGCACAGGCGGACGATGGCGTTCCTTCAACTTGAGGAACCCTGTCATGCCGATGTTACTGACGAAGCCGCCCCCGCTGCTCCAGCGAATGCTCGACGACATGGCGATGCGTTCGATGCGGCCTCGGACGCAGCACGACTATGTCCGCCACGTCCGCGCCTTCACGGCTTTCCTGAAGCGCCCGCCGGATACCGCGACGGCCGAGGACGTGCGCGCTTCCAGGTTCACCAGCGCGAACTCGGCACCAGCGAGTCCGTCATCGGCGCCACGGTATCGGCGTTCCGCTTCCTGTTCGGCGTGCCGCTGGACCGGCCGGATCTGTCGCGCTAGCTGGTGCTGGCGCCGCGTCCCAGGAAGCTGCCCAACGTGCTGAGCGTCGATGAGGTCGCGCGGTTGCTCGAGGCGGCGCCGGGCATCAAGTACCGCGCCGCGCTCGGCGTAGCATACGGTGTCGCCCTGCGCGTGTCCGAGGTCGCTCACCGCAGGGCCGACGACATCGATAGCAGGCGCATGCTGATCCGCATTGAGGAGGGCAAGAGCCGCAAGGACCGCAACGCGATGCTGTCACCGCAGCTGCTCGAACTGCTGCGGTCGCGGTGGCGCGAGGGCAAGCGGCGCAGCGTCCGGCTTCTGCACGGCTGGCTGTTCCCGGGACGGAGCTACACCGACCCGATCTCGACCCGGCAATTGCACCGCGCGGTCTGCGAAGCCGCCGAAGCGGTGGGCATCCGGAAGCGCGCCAGCCCGCACACGCTGCGGCGCAGTTTCGCCACGCACCTGCTGGAGGAGGACGTTGACATCCGCGTCATCCAGGTGCTGCTCGGGCATAGCAAGCTCGAGACCACCGCGCTCTACACCAAGGTCGCGACCCGCACGATCCGAGCGGTCACCGGTTCCGCTCGACCGGCTGATGGCGCTGATGGAGGGTAGGACGCCCGCCGGGTAGCGCGCGCGTGGCGCCTCCATCGAGGGCGCCGACATCTTCCGCGCTGCCGGTCCCACGTACCGCGCGACCCATGCCGGGCACCTGAGCCTCGACCAACTCAAGGTCATGCCGGCCATCGAGCATTGCCGCACCGCCATTATGGGCGGACACATCGGGGCCTGCACCGACTGTGGGCACTGGCGGGTCGCCTACAACTCCTGCCGCAACCGGTACTGCCCAAGGTGCCAGAGCGCGGCCGCACGCATCTGACTCGCCGAGCGCGAGGCCGACGTGCTGCCCGTCGGCTACTTCCACGTCGTCTTCACGCTGCCGGCCCAGGTCGCCGACATCGCGCTCCAGAACAAGGCGTCGGTCTATGGCCTGCTGTTCCAGGCGGCGTCTGAAACGATGACCACCATCGCGGCCGACCCAAAGCATCTGTGCGCGCGCATCGGCATCACCGCGGTCCTGCACACCTGGGGCTCGGCGATGACCCACCATCCACACATCCATATGATCGAGCCGGGTGGCGGATTGTCGTCGGACGGCAGTCAATGGGTGTCGTCACGCCCTCCCATCCTGCTGCCGGTGCGCCTCGGCAAGCTGTTCCGCCGTCTGTTCCTCACCCGGTTGATGGCGCTGCACCGAACAGGGCGGCTCGCATTCCACGGCAGCCTCGCACCTTGCCGACCGGCGTGCGTTTCTGTGCCATCTGGCGCTGGTCAGGAAAAAGCGCTGGGTCGTCTACGCCAAGCCACCGTTTGCCGGCCCGAGACGGTGCTCGCCTATTTGTCGCGCTATACCCACCGCGTGGCGATCTCGAACAGCCGGTTGCTGTGTTTCGACTGGGCCGGGGTCACCTTCCGCTACAAGGATTACCGTCGCGGCGGTGCCGACCGTCAGCAGGTCATGACGCTCAGCCCCGACGAGTTCATCCACCACTTCCTGCTCCATGTCCTGCCGAAAGGCTTCCACCGCATCCGCCACTATGGCCTGCTCACCGGCGCCACGCGCAAGGCGCATCTCGACCGCGTCCGCCAGCTGCTCGGGGTCGCTCCGCCAGTCACGGCCGATGCCCAGGTCGAGCCAGAGGACACCCGCCCGCCATGCCCATGCTGCGGTGGGCACGTGATTGTCATCGAGACCTTCGAACGCTGGTGTCGGCCTCGCGCCCCGCCGCACAGCGTCGCATCGACATGAACCGCCCCGGGGTTTGCCGGAGCGTTGTGTTGTAAGTCACGCTGCCATATCGATGGTATCAACGGCAGCATAATATTGATCTTCGGCTTCGGCAGGCGGGATATTGCCGATGGGTTCGAGCAGGCGAGGATGGTTGGACCTGTCGACCCATTCGAGCATGGCATATTCGACGGCTTCAAAGCTGCGGCACGGTCCGCGCCTGTGGATCACCTCGGCCTTGTAGAGGCCATTGATCGTCTCGGCCAAAGCGTTGTCATAGCTGTCCCCGACGCTGCCGACCGACGGCTCGATCCCGGCCTCAGCGAGGCGTTCGGTGTATTTGATAGAGACGTATTGCGACCCACGGTCGCTATGATGGATGAGACCGCCCTGATGGACGAGCGGGCCGTCATGAAGCGCCTGTTCCAAAGCATTGAGGACGAAGCTGCCATGCACCGTCCTGCTCGCTCGCCAGCCGACGATGCGTCTGGCGTAGGTGTCGATGACGAAGGCGACGTAGACGAACCCCGCCCAGATCGCGACGTAGGTGAAATCTGACACCCACAGCATGTTCGGTGCTGGCGCGTAGAACCTGCGGTTGACGTGATCCGGCGGGCACGGTGCAGCTTTGTCGCTGACCGTCGTGCAAACCGACTTGCCCGGATCACGCCTGCAAAACCCATTTCGCGTATCAGCCGCTCGATGGTGCAGCGGGCGACCGGAAAGCCCTCCCGCATCATCTGCCGCCAAACCTTGCGCGCCGCGTAGACCGCAAAGTTCTCGGCAAACACGCGAGCGACCTCAAGCTTGAGACCCTGATCCCGCTGCGCAAGCGCCGACTGGCGCATCAGATCCTGTCGCTGCGCAACATGTTCGAAGTACGTTGATGGGGCGATCGGCAGGACGCGGCAGATCGGCTCGACCCCATAGGTTGCGCGATGATCCTCGATGAAGGCGATCATCGCCGGAATGGGCGGAGCCTGCCTATAAGGTTCCGGGGATGCGAAGC
>NZ_CAMLAC010000085.1 GCF_946477935.1 uncultured Sphingomonas sp.
ACCTGCGGGTGCGCAAACGCCTGCGCGGCCACTTTCGCCTGCCCCCGCCACCGATCCAGCCCGGCACCCAGCGCAACCGAAACATCGGCCCGCATCCGCGCCCCTCGCGCCTCCCCGCACTCCGCCCGCCCCGCACGCACCACACCATGAACGCTGGGTCTGGCATCCACGATGCGCACCTGCAGCGGCATGGCGAGCTGGGACAGCGAGCACGTACCGACCTGCAACCGCGGTGCGATGGCGGCGATCCGCCCCCGAAACCCGTCGTTCAATCGACCACGTCCGGTGAGCGCAATACCCACGGGCCCGCCCGCCGTATCCAGCCGGATGCGGCCATCCTCCACATCGACGAACAGATCGGGCAGCGTGAAGGGCTTGCCGGAAGGCGGCGGCAACAGGCGATCCAGGCTGCCAAGGGAAACACGCCCGTCCGTCAGCTTCCCCCTTATCCGCACCCGCCCGGCGCGGACGCCCCATAATTCCGGCCCGGACGACCCGATCCGCGTCTCGGTCTCCACCCAATCGGCCACCAGATCCGGATGACGCGGATCACCGATGACGACGTTGACCAGGCGCTGCTGTCCCAGACCCAGCGTTTCCACGCCGTACGTTGCAGGTACACCGCGACGGGCAAGCTCGCGGTCGATCACGCTGGTCGCCAGGGGGATACGGATCAGCCACAGCACCAATCCCGACACGGCCAGAACGCCGACCAGCGCCAGGATCACTCGGTAGCGTTTTCGCATATGGCGCCGAGGCGGCGGCGTCTGATCCCCCTCGCTCGCCTCGCTCACGCCTGTCCTTCCACCGTCAATCGTTTGTGCATTCTACCTTGGGGGGGATGGGGTGGCAATTGGGAGGGAGCGTGGATAGGCTGAGTGGATGGAGGGGGAGCGGGATCATGCGGGGCACCGCGCGCGGCTGAGGCAGAGGCTGCTCGGCGGGACGGGCCTCCTGGACCACGAGCTGCTTGAATATATGCTGGCAACCGCGATCCCCCGCCGCGATACCAAGCCGCTGGCCAAAGCCCTGCTGCGCGAGTTCGGCGGCATCGGCGGCGTGCTGACTGCCGATGCGGAAGCCTTGTTGAAGCAGGAGGGCATGGGCGAAAGCGCGGTCGCCGCCCTCAAGATTGCACAAGCCTGCGCCATCCGCCTGGTCCAGACGCAAACCGAATCGCGGCCGGTCCTGTCCAATTGGCAGGCGCTGCTCGATTATCTGCATGCCGACATGGCCCATCACGGCGTCGAGCGATTTCGCGTCCTGCACCTCAACACCAAGAACATGTTGATCCGCGACGAAGTCATGAGCAGGGGCTCGATCGATCAGGCCGCGGTCCATATTCGCGAGGTTATCCGCCGGGCCATCGACCTGGGCTCCAGTGCGCTGATCCTGGTCCACAACCATCCCAGCGGCGACCCGTCGCCCAGTACCGCCGATATCGAGGTCACGCGCAGCATCGCCGAGGCCGGACGGAGGCTGGGCATTACGGTGCACGACCACCTGATCATCGGGTCGCGCGGCCATGTGAGCCTGCGATCCCAGGGCCTAATCTGAAAAAGGGGCCGCCGCCCCGTGACAAGGGGGGCGGCGGCCCGGTCGATCAGCCCTGACCCGAAGTCAGGAAGCCGGTCACCTCGGCCTTGCTGAGCGACTTGCTCTTGTCGGTGTCCGCCTGGGCGAAGGCGGTGCCCACCCACTTCTTGGTGTCCGCCGATTCGGCCTTGGCGGACGGGTCGGTCTGCGCCTTCAAGGCCAGCATCCATTCCGAGAACTCGGCCTTGCTCAGCGAGCCGCTATTGTCCTTGTCATAGGTCGCCCACTGGGCGTCCACGACCTGAGCGACCTGGCTGGCGGTTGCCGGCTGCGCCGCAGCCGCATCGGCCGGCGCTGCCTGTGCGGGATCAGCACCCGCAGGTGCCGCAGCCGGTGCAGCGTCTTGGGCAGCACTCGGCGAAGTCTGCGCCGGTGCCGTCGTCGTTTGCGCAAGCGCAGGTGCAGCAACGGTCATAGCGGTCGCGAGCATAGCGTACTTCAACATCTCGTCTCTCCATTGTCATGGTCGGATCGATAAACTGGTAAGATCACGATCGTGATCTTGGATGAAGCTTGCATCAACCAAGCGTCGATTGTCCATATAGGGTCCGATCCGGTTTATTTGAAGAGGTCGCCCTGCCCTGCTAACGGCTCGGCACACCGTGCTTCCCGAGAGCGGAGCGGGGTGAACCGTGCCGTTCCCGAGACCGAGGTGTTCCATGATTCCGCGTTATTCCCGCCCCCAAATGACTGCGATCTGGGACCCGCAGACCCGTTTCCGCATCTGGTTCGAGATCGAGGCGCACGCCACTGACGCGCTGGCCGCACTGGGCGTCGTGCCAAAGCAGGCGGCCGAGCGCATCTGGGAAGCCGACAAGGCCGCCGGCGATTTCGACATCGCGCGGATCGATGCGATCGAGGCCGAGACCAAGCATGACGTGATCGCTTTCCTGACCCATGTGTCCGAGCGTACCGGACCAGAAGCGCGCTTTCTGCACCAGGGCATGACGTCATCCGACGTCCTCGACACCTGCCTGGCGGTGCAGTTGAAGCGCGCCGCCGACATCCTGATCGACGATCTGGACCAGTTGCTCGCCGTGCTGAAGCGCCGCGCCGAGGAACACAAGCTGACCCCGACGATCGGCCGCAGCCACGGCATCCACGCCGAACCCGTGACCTTCGGCCTGAAGCTGGCACAGGCCTATGCCGAGTTCGCCCGCAACCGCACGCGCCTGATCGCCGCGCGCGACGATGTCGCGACCTGCGCGATCTCGGGCGCGGTCGGCACCTTTGCCAATATCGATCCGTCGGTCGAGGCGCATGTCGCGAACAAGCTGGGCCTGTCGGTCGAGCCGGTATCGACGCAGGTCATCCCGCGCGACCGGCACGCGATGTTCTTTGCCACGCTGGGCGTGATCGCCAGTTCGATCGAGCGGCTGGCGACCGAGGTGCGCCACCTGCAGCGCACCGAAGTGCTGGAAGCGGAAGAGTATTTCTCGCCGGGCCAGAAGGGCTCCTCGGCGATGCCGCACAAGCGCAATCCCGTGCTGACAGAGAACCTGACCGGCCTCGCGCGCATGGTGCGCGGCTATGTCACCCCCGCGCTGGAGAATGTCGCGCTGTGGCACGAGCGGGACATCAGCCATTCCTCGGTCGAGCGCTATATCGGCCCGGACGCGACCATCACGCTCGATTTCGCACTGGCTCGACTGACCGGGGTGATGGACAAGCTGGTGGTGTATCCGGCGCGCATGCAGAAGAATCTCGATCGCATGGGCGGCCTGGTGCATTCGCAGCGCGTTCTGCTCGCCTTGACCCAAGCCGGCGTCAGCCGCGAGGATTCCTATCGTCTGGTGCAGCGCAATGCGATGAAAGTCTGGGATTCCGATGGCGAATTGTCGCTGCTCGACCTTCTGAAAGCCGATGCGGAGGTGACCGCGGCGCTGCCCGTCGAGGAAATCGAGGCCAAGTTCGATCTGGATTACCATCTGAAGCACGTCGACACGATCTTCACGCGCGTCTTCGGCTGACAAACGGGTCATAGCGGGTCACCGGGGCGCAGGTTCCACCAGCCGTAAGCGATTGCATTATTTGCAAGTAAATTTGCTTAACTTGCAGTTGCGACAATCGGTTCGGCGGTGCAAAAAGACTGTGCCTTTCAGGCATCCTCTCCTAAAAACTTTTCGGCCGCTCTCTGAGCGGCCTTTTTTTTGGTGCGTGTTTCGCGTAGGCAACTGCCATCGCGTCGCCACCACAACGACAAAGACGACTTCGGGAGAGAATGCCGCCGGAAAGACCGGCACGGTGGCGCGATATACGGGGGTTGAGCAGCTGCAGCTGCTCCCCCCGTCCCAACGTCGCGATGTTCGATGCATGCAGGCAATCTCACGCAACGACGCGAAAGCGCTGCGCGAGCCCGAGGCTTGCGCCCTCACCTCCCAGTTACGCGGGCTTCTCCGATCAATCAGGAGCGCAACCGTGCGCCTGACGCTACCGCTCAGCGCCTCTGCGCGAACGACCATGCCGATTGGCACGGACGGCAACCATCCGGCTCATCCGCAGACAGCGCCAAGGACCACAGGGATTTCACCGGGTGACGGGAACGGGCAGCTCCCGGGTGCTCCGCTCAGCTATGTTAGGGAGGTAGCCGAGCGGAGCGACACACCAGATGGGAGAATCGTGTGCCTTGGTCCCGCTGGGGGGCGGGACGGGCCTCTGATGGCCTGTCCACCAGCGCCTGAACAGTGCAAAAATGGAAACTCAGCCATCACGGACGGAAATTATCGGTCATTTCCGGTAGGATGAAGCGGGATAGCTGACAGATTGACCGCCAGCCATCCCGCTTTCCGTAACGTCATTCGCCCGCGAAGACGTTTTTCAGCTTCGTGAAAAAACCCTGGCTCTCGGGGCATTCTTCACCGGTTTCGGTTTCCCGGAACAACTCCAGCAGTTCACGCTGTCGCGTCGACAACTTCGTCGGCGTTTCCACCTCGATCTGCACCACCAGATCGCCCTGCCCGCGACCTTGCAGCACGGGCATGCCGGCACCGCGCTGGCGCAGTTGCTTGCCCGACTGGATGCCCGCAGGAATCTTGATCTCGTGCGTGCGCCCGTCGAGCCCGGGGATCGACAACGATCCGCCAAGCGCCGCGGTGGTGAAGCTGATCGGCGCACGAGCGAACAGCGTCGTTCCCTCGCGCTCGAACAGCGTGTGCCGCTTGACGTGAAGGAAGATGTAGAGATCACCCGGCGGCGCACCCCGCGCGCCCGCCTCGCCCTCACCCGACAGGCGGATGCGCGTACCCTCGTCGACGCCGGGCGGCACATTCACCGACAGGGTCTTGGTCTTCTCGATCCGGCCGTCGCCGCGACAATCGGCGCAAGGATCGGCGATCACTTGGCCGGCACCCTGGCAAACCGGGCACGCCCGCTCGACCACGAAAAAGCCCTGCTGGGCCCGCACCTTGCCGTGCCCGCCGCAATGCTGGCAGGTTCTGGCGCTGGTGCCCGGCTTCGCGCCGGTGCCGTGACAGGTATCGCACGCCGCCGATACATCGACGGTGATCTCGGTATCCTTGCCGTGGAAGGCGTCTTCCAGGCTGATTTCCATGTCATAGCGCAGGTCGGCACCGCGCCGTGCCGACTGCCGCCCGCCGCCGCGTCCGCCGCCCATGAATTCGCCGAAGACGCTTTCGAAGATGTCGGAAAAGCCGCCGAAATCCTGCGCGCCGCCACCGCCGCCGCCGCCCTGCTGGAAGGCGGCATGGCCGTAGCGGTCATAGGCCGCGCGCTTCTGCGGGTCCTTCAGGCAGTCATAGGCTTCGCTGATCGCCTTGAACTTGGCCTCGGAATCCTTGCACCCGGAATTGCGGTCCGGATGATACTGCATCGCAAGCTTGCGGTAGCGCGATTTGATTGTCGCATCGTCCGCGGTGCGCTCGCATTCGAGCAGTTCGTAATAGTCGATCGTCGTGCTCATGCTCGTCCCCGCCCCGTGGGCCCCGTCCCTCGGGCTTTCGCACCGGCGGGACGGGACGGGGTCATGCCCTTAGGCCTTGGTATCGTCGACTTCCGAGAATTCGGCGTCGACCACGTCGTCCTGCTTGGGCGCATCGGCACCGGCCGCGGGCGAAGCGTCGGCCTGCGCCTGCTTCTCGTAGATCGCCTGGCCGAGCTTCATCGCGACCTGGGCCAGTGCCTGCGCCTTTTCGGTCATGCGGTCGGCATCGTCCGATTCGACCGCAGCCTTGGTCTCGGCGATCGCCGCCTCGATCTCCGACTTCAGGCTGTCGTCCACCTTGTCGCCATTCTCGGCAAGCTGGCGCTCGGTCGTGTGGATCAGCGATTCGGCGTTGTTCTTCGCCTCGGCTGCCGCACGGCGCTTCTTGTCCTCCTCGGCAAACTGCTCGGCATCGCGCACCATCTGCTCGATGTCGTTGTCCGACAGACCACCCGACGCCTGGATGCGGATCTGCTGCTCCTTGCCGGTGCCCTTGTCCTTGGCCGACACGTTGACGATGCCGTTGGCGTCGATGTCGAACGTGACCTCGATCTGCGGCACGCCGCGCGGTGCAGGCGGGATGCCGACCAGGTCGAACTGGCCCAGCATCTTGTTATCCTGCGCCATCTCGCGCTCGCCCTGGAACACGCGGATGGTGACGGCGCCCTGGTTGTCGTCCGCGGTGGAGTAGACCTGGCTCTTCTTGGTCGGGATCGTCGTGTTGCGGTCGATCATCTTGGTCATGATGCCGCCCAGCGTCTCGATACCCAGCGACAGCGGGGTCACGTCGAGCAGCAGCACGTCCTTCACGTCGCCCTGCAGCACGCCGGCCTGGATCGCGGCGCCCATCGCCACGACCTCGTCCGGGTTGACGCCGGTGTGCGGATCCTTGCCGAAGAAGTTCTTCACCGCTTCGCGGACCTTGGGCATGCGCGTCATGCCGCCGACCAGCACCACTTCGCTGATGTCGTCGGTCTTGACGCCGGCATCGGCGAGCGCCTTCTTCATCGGCTCGATCGTACGCTTGATCAGGTCGTCGACCAGACGCTCCAGGTCGGCACGGCTGATCGACTTGACCAGGTGCTTCGGGCCGTTCTGGTCGGCGGTGATGAACGGCAGGTTCACCTCGGTCGAGGCCGCCGACGACAGCTCGATCTTCGCCTTTTCAGCGGCTTCCTTCAGGCGCTGTAGCGCGAGCTTATCCTTGGCGAGGTCGATGCCCTCGTCCTTCTTGAAGCCCTCGGCCAGATATTCGACCAGCTTGTTGTCGAAATCCTCGCCGCCCAGGAAGGTGTCGCCGTTGGTGGCCTTCACCTCGAACACGCCGTCGCCGATCTCCAGGATCGACACGTCGAAGGTGCCGCCGCCAAGATCATAGACCGCGATCGTCTTGCCGTCCTGCTTCTCCAGGCCGTAGGCGAGCGCCGCTGCGGTCGGCTCGTTGATGATGCGCAGCACTTCCAGGCCGGCGATCTGGCCGGCATCCTTGGTCGCCTGGCGCTGTGCGTCGTTGAAGTAAGCCGGCACGGTGATGACCGCCTGCGTCACCGTCTCACCCAGATAGGATTCGGCGGTTTCCTTCATCTTCTGCAGCGTGAAGGCGCTGATCTGCGACGGGCTGTAATCCTTGCCGCCGGCCGACACCCACGCGTCGCCATTGGGGCCGCGTGCGATCTTGTAGGGCACCAGCTCGGTGTCCTTCTTGGTGATCGGATCGTCGAAGCGGCGACCGATCAGGCGCTTGACCGCAAAGATCGTGTTGTCGCCGTTCGTCACCGCCTGGCGCTTGGCCGGCTGGCCGACCAGCCGCTCGCCATCCTTGGCGAAGGCGACGATCGACGGCGTGGTGCGCGCGCCTTCCGCATTCTCGATCACCTTGGGCTTGCCGCCTTCCATCACCGAAACGCAGCTGTTGGTGGTGCCCAGATCGATACCGATAACTTTAGCCATGAGTCCTGATAGCCCCTCACACTCTTCAAAAAATGCCCCGCCCGCGCCCCGTTACGGCGGCGCAACCGTTGCGTTGATGGGGCGGATATAGGTGGGCCGATGCTTGCCGCAAGATTGGCGGCGTCATAGGGATGTGGACGATTTCCAGGAACGGCACGGGAGAGACGGGCGTTGCGCACCGGTTTGGGCATGATCTGGGCAGTGCTGGCACTCGCCACGCTGCCGTCCTGCGACCCCGCGCGCACGACGATCGAGGCCGGGGAGGCCTGGGCGCGCCTGGGCGCGGTGCCGGGGCGCCCGGCGGCCGCCTATTTCACGGTGCATGGCGGGCCTGAGGCCAAGACGCTGATCAACGTCACCACCGATGTCGCCATCCGTGCCGAGATGCATGAAAGCATGGCGAACGGGATGCGCGCGATCGCCTCGGCGCCGATCCCGGCGCATACCGATGTGGTTTTCGCGCCCGGCGGCCGGCACGTGATGCTGTTCGACGTCAATCCCGGGGTGAAGCCGGGCCGCTACATCACCCTGACGCTCAGCTTCTCGGATGGCCGCCGCATCGTGACCGGGGCCAAGGTGATCGGCGCGAACGCACCTCGCCCGGCAGATAGCTAATCCGGCGTTAGGCATATCCGGAAAAACCCCGGATAGGCCGCCCCCGCGCCCCACACGCATGGTCCTCCGTCGGAAATGGGAGTCCGGCGGGAGGATTCGGGGTCATGACGGTCATCAACACCAATGGCGCGGCGCTACGCGCGCTGGGTGCATCGCGGCTGGCGGAGACGAGCCTCGACACGGCGATGAACCGGCTGTCCACCGGCAAGCGGATCAATTCGGCCAAGGACGACGCCGCCGGCCTCGCCATCGCCTCCACGATGACCGCGCAGATCATGGGCATGCGCCAGGGCATGCGCAACGCGATCGACGGCACCTCGCTTGTCCAGACCGCCGACGGCGCGCTGGGCGAGGTGACCAACATGGCGCAACGCATCCGCGAGCTTGCGGTGCAGGCGGCCTCGGGCACCTACAGCGACAGCGACCGGGCGGCGTTGCAGGTCGAAGTTTCGGCGCTGACGAAGCAGATCGAGACGACGCTGAACAACACGCAGTTCAATGGCGTGAAGCTGTTCGATACCGTCCTTCATTATAGTTATAGCGACGGCATCATGCCCGAGATGGGCACCACGGTATCAATTCAAGCAGGAGCAAATGCCAATGACAGGATTGATGTAAGGATCGACAATATACCACTGTCCTATCATCATTTTGAATACTATCTTCGACCGCCGGCCTCTACCTATTCTGCCTCAGCGCATCTAATATCCTTCGATGATTACGTGTCTGGCGCGAAACGGGGAGGTACGCCCGTCACCAAGGATCAGATCGGAACAACGGTTCAACAGCAGCCAGGAGATCAATGGGCGGATCTATCCAGTGGCCGGGGATGGTACTCCGGAAACGACTTTACCCTCTCCGACGAACTGAACGTCACCAATCGCTACCGCGCCGAGAACACCATGAAGCGCATGGACGAGATGCTTACAAAAGTATCCAGCATGCGCGCCGGCATCGGCGCCACCGCCAACCGGCTGGAATCGGTGGTCAACAATCTGACCACCAACACCACCAACCTGTCCGACGCGCGCTCCCGGATCGAGGATGCCGATTTCTCGGTCGAAACGGTGAACCTCGCCCGCGCCCAGATTCTGAAACAGGCCTCCGCCTCGATGCTCGCCCAAGCCAATCAGAGCCAGCAGGATGTGATGAAACTGCTCGGCAACTAGATGTTTGGTCCCAGGGCTTTGCAACCGGGCGCCGCCGGCCCACCTTGGCAATGATGCAACGCCGTATCCTGACCCCTGCCGAAACCGCGCTGGCGCGCAACGTCTTCGGCGACACGATCGACTATGACGCGGTCGGCCTGTCCCCGACCAAATGGGCGTTCTTCCAGCCCCGGAACACGGTGATGGCCCCGCGCGGCTGCATCCATTTTCACCCCCAGGGCGGCTTGTGGCGCGAGGATTTCGGCGCCTGCCCCTTGCACGAACAAGGGCTGTTCATCCACGAGATGGTCCATATATGGCAGCATCAGCAGGGCATCTGCCTGCCGCTCGCCCGCCATCCCTTCTGCCGCTACGGCTACGCCCTGAAGCCCGGCCAGCCCTTCCGCCGCTACGGGCTGGAACAACAGGCGGAAATCGTGCGCCACGCCTTCCTGCTCGCCCGCGGCGGCCGGGTGCCCGGCGCACCCGGCCTCGCGCAATATCAAACGCTGGTCCCCTTCCCTATCGGCCAGCGCTGATCGTCACAGCGCGTCGAAGTCGATCGCGGCGGTACGGTCCAGCCAGTTCGGCGCCTCGGGCATCGGATATTTCAGGCCGGTCGCGCAGTTGAACAGCACGACCCGCTCCCCGGCATCGACCTCGCCCGCCGCCAGCGCGCCCCGATACGCCGCCAGCGTCGCGCCGCCTTCGGGACACAGCAACAGGCCA
The DNA here is from genome assembly GCF_946477935.1 of uncultured Sphingomonas sp. Taxonomy (GTDB): domain Bacteria; phylum Pseudomonadota; class Alphaproteobacteria; order Sphingomonadales; family Sphingomonadaceae; genus Sphingomonas. The sequence continues at coordinate 9,979 of NZ_CAMLAC010000085.1, forward strand.
TCGTCACGCGCGCAGTCCGCCACCGCGCGCAGCGTATCGGCATCGTCCACCGCCAGCGCCTTGCCACCGGATTCACGCACCGCGCGCAGGATCAGGAAGTCGCCCACCGCGCGCGGCACGCGGATGCCCGCCGCCACGGTGTGCGCATTCTCCCAGCGTTCGGCATGCTCGACACCGTCGTCGAACGCCTTGACGATCGGGGCGCAGCCCGACGCCTGCACCGCATACATGCGCGGCCGCTCAGGTCCGATCCAGCCAAGCTTTTCCAACTCATCGAACGCCTTCCACATGCCGATCAGGCCGGTGCCGCCGCCCGTCGGATAGAAGATCGCATCCGGCAGCCGCCAGCCGCATTGCGCGGTCAGTTCCAGCCCCATCGTCTTCTTGCCCTCGATCCGGTAGGGCTCCTTCAGCGTCGACAGGTCGAACCAGCGCCCCTCGGCGGCGCCCTTGCCCACGATCGCGCCGCAATCGTCGATCAGCCCGTTCACCCGCCACACGCGTGCGCCCTGCGCCGCGATCTCGCGCACATTCACTTCTGGAGTATCTTCAGGGCAGAAAACGATCGTCTCGATCCCGCAGCGACTGGCATAGGCCGCCAGCGCCGCGCCCGCATTGCCGTTGGTCGGCATCGCGATACGCGTGACGCCCAGCTCCCTGGCCATCGCCACCGCCATGACCAGCCCACGCGCCTTGAAGCTGCCGGTCGGCAGCCGCCCCTCGTCCTTGACCAGCACATTAGCGCCGGCCGAGCGGGGAACGGGGATCAGCGGAGTCTCGATCTCGCCCAGGCTGACGATGTTTTCGGTGCGACGCACAGGCAGCAGCTCGCGCCAGCGCCACAGGTCGGTTTCGCGGGCGGACAGCGCATCCTTCGCGAGCGCCGCCTTCACCGCATCCAGATCGTAGCGGACGAGGAGCGGACGCCCCACCCGCGACAGGCCGTGCAGTTGATCCGCCGCATAACGCTCGCCCGTCATCGAGCATTCGAGATGGGTAACGAAGGTCGGCCGATCGGCGAAAAGATTGTCGTTCATGGCCAGCGGTGTAGCGCAAGGACCGCTGATGCCAACCCTCTCCCCGGCGGGGAGAGGGGCGCAGGCATGGATCAGTCGGGCTTGCGGGCCACGCCGACCAGCGCCGGGCGCAGCAGGCGATCCTTGATCATATAGCCCGACTGCATTTCCTGCACGATCGTGCCGGGCGCCGCGTCGGAGGGCATTTCCAGCATCGCCTGATGCCGGTTGGGGTCCAGCGTCTCGCCCAGCGCGGCGATCTTGGTGATCCCGTGGCGGCCCAGCACGCTATCCAGCTCGCGGCCGGTCGCCTCCAGCCCGGCGACGAGGCCCTTCATCTTGTCGTCCTCGCGCAGATCGGCGGGGATCGCCTGCAAGGCACGCCCCAGATTGTCCGCCACCGACAGGATATCGCGCGCGAAATTGGTGGCGGCATAGTTGCGCGCGTCCGACACGTCCTTTTCGGCGCGACGGCGGACATTCTGCACTTCGGCGCGCGCATACAGCGTCTGCTGCTGCGCCTCGGCCAGTTGCTCGCGCAAGGTTCCCAGCGCGTCATGCTCGGCCACTTCGGGCGCGGCTTCGGCCGTTTCCTCGCGAAGATCCTGCGTTTCCGGCTGCTTGGTCTCGTTCTCGTTCATCATATTCCCTGTACGCACAAGTCGGGTCAGCCCATCAGTCGGGCAAGCGTCGCCGCGGTGAAATCCACCATGGGCACGACGCGGGCATAGTTCAACCGCGTGGGGCCGATCACCCCCACCACGCCGACCACCTGCCCGTCCAGCCCGCGAAACGGCCGCGCGATCACCGAAGATCCGGACAGCGCGAACAACTTGTTCTCCGCGCCGATGAAGATCCGGGTCGAATCGCCCGCCCGCGCCGAATCGAGCAGGCTGGCGATTTCCTGCTTGCCCTCCAGATCGTCGAGCAGATCGCGCACCCGCTCCAGATCGGCGGCGGCGGCGGCATCGATCAGCCGCCCCTGCCCGCGCACGATCAGCACCGGCCGCCGCTCGCCATCCTCGCTCCACACGGCAAGGCCGCGTTCCACCAGTTCGCGCGCCGCACCGTCCAGCGCGGCCCGCGTCCCCTTCAACTCGCGCTCCAGCCGCCCCTGCGCCTCCGCCAGCGTCAGCCCGCCCAGCGTCGCGGTCATGAAATTGCCCGCCTCCACCAGCGCCGTCGCGGTCATCCCGCCGGGCACCTGCAGCACGCGGTTCTCCACCGATCCGTCCTCGCTGACCAGCACCGCCAGCGCCTGCACCGGTGACAAGGGCACGAACCCGATCGAGCGCAGCTTCACCTCGCGCTTGGGCACCATCACCAGCCCGGCGCACGCCGACAGGCCGGACAGGATCGCCGTCGTCGCCGCCAGCGCCTCCTCGACCGGCCCGTGCGTCCCCGCCCGCGCCTCGATCGCAGCGCGTTCCTCCGCGCTCGGCTCGTGGACGTGCATCATCCCGTCGACGAACAGCCGCAGCCCCTGTTCGGTCGGCATCCGCCCGGCCGAGGTATGCGGCGCGGCGAGCAGCCCCACCTCCTCCAGCTCCTGCATCACCCCCCGGATCGAGGCGGGCGACAGGTTGATCCCCGACCGGGCGATCGTCTTCGATCCCACCGGCACGCCGCTTTCCAGATAGCTGTCGACCACGACACGGAATATGTCGCGGGCACGCGCGCTCAGTTCGATGATCGGCGGGGTGGCCATGGATGTGATCTAGGCTGGCGCCCCCCCGAACGGAAGGCTAACCGGGCAACAAACATACCAGAATGAAGGAAGTCCCATGCGCCCCTCCGGCCGCACGCCAGACCAGATGCGTCCCATCACCGTCGAGCCCCGCTTCACCCGCCACGCTGAAGGGTCGGTGCTGATCGGATTCGGCGATACCAGGGTCCTCGTCACCGCCTCGATCGAGGAGCGCGTGCCCCCGTTCCTGCGCGGCAAGGGCGAAGGCTGGGTCACCGCCGAATATGGCATGCTGCCCCGCGCCACCCACACCCGCGGCAGCCGCGAGGCGGCCAAGGGCAAACAGTCGGGCCGCACGCAGGAAATCCAGCGGCTGATCGGCCGTTCGCTCCGCTCGGTGGTCGACCTGAAGGCGCTGGGCGAGCGGCAGATCGTCCTCGACTGCGACGTGATCCAGGCCGATGGCGGCACGCGCACCGCCTCCATTTCGGGCGCGTGGATCGCGCTGCGCATGGCGGTCGATACGCTGCTGCGCGACGGCAAGCTGACCGCCGACCCGATCCGCCAGAAGGTGGCGGCGGTGTCGTGCGGCATCCATCAGGGCACGCCCGTGCTAGACCTCGATTACATCGAGGACTCGGCGGCGGATGCGGACGCCAATTTCGTGCTGCTCGAAAACGGCCATATCGCCGAGGTGCAGGCGACCGCCGAACACGCCACCTATGACGAGGAAGCGCTGCTCCGCCTGCTCCGCCTCGCGCGGATGGGCTGCAACGAGATCTTCGCCGCGCAGGCCAAGGCGGTGGCGGCATGAGCGGCGAGGGCCGCGAGCCGCAGGCGATCCGCAAGCTGACGCCCGGCAAGCTGGTGATCGCCAGCCACAACAAGGGCAAGATCGTCGAAATCCGCGAACTGCTCGCGCCCTACGGCGTCGAGCCGATCTCGGCCGGCGACCTCGATCTGCCCGAGCCGGAGGAGACGGGGACCACCTTCGTCGCCAATGCCGAGCTGAAGGCGCTGGCGGCGGCCGACCTGTCCGGCCTGCCCGCGCTCGCCGACGACAGCGGTCTGTGCGTCGATGCGCTGGGCGGCGATCCCGGCATCTTCTCGGCACGCTGGGGCGGCCCGCAAAAGGACTTCGCCATGGCGATGCGGCTGGTCGAGGACCGGCTGAACGACGAACCGAACCGCCCCCGCGACGCGCACTTCATCTGCGCACTGGCGCTCGCCTGGCCCGACGGCCATGTCGAATGGTTCGAGGGCCGGGTCGACGGCACGCTGGTCTGGCCGCCCCGCGGCGACCAGGGGCACGGCTACGACCCGATGTTCCAGCCCAATGGCTACGACACGACCTTCGCCGAAATGGACACCGACACCAAAAGCGGCATCAGCCACCGCGGCGACGCCTTCCGCCAATTGGTAAAGGCGGTGTTCTAAGCAGGGTTGGAGGGGAAGCGGAGCACTGCTTGGCACCCCCTCACCCCAACCCTCTCCCACAAGGGGAGAGGGAGCAAACCGCAAAACCCCTCTCCCCTTGCGGGAGAGGGCACTTGGAAGCCGAAGCGATCAGCCGTGCGAACCCGCTGCCCCAAAGGACGCACGCAAACCCCTCTCCCCTTGTGGGAGAGGGAGGGGCCCATCGCGAAGCGATGGGAGGGTGAGGGG
>NZ_CAMLAC010000086.1 GCF_946477935.1 uncultured Sphingomonas sp.
CCTACCCCGCCGCAGACCACGGCGGCGGCGGGCTGGCGGGACGCGACTCCGCCGCCGTGGTCTGCGGCGGGGTAGGCTTGCGGCCGCTGAACTGGCCGCCAAGCGGCCCGTGTTCGCCGAAGATGGCGGTCTTGATCTTGCCGAAGATGCTCAATTCTTCCTCCACGTCTATCCGGTTGCGGGTGGAAGAACGCGAGTGGGAGGGGTTCGATGCATTGGCGCGGCGGGATTGCCGGAGGTGTGCGATGGATTGGGAGTTAGCCCTCTCCCCGCAGGGGAGAGGGCGTACGGTTACTCTACGGCTTGCACGCTGCACACCTTGATCGATTCCGGCCGCCCTTCGCACGATTTGGATGCAAGAAGGATGGATCGCGCCGGCAATTTATGGCAGCCATAGCTTTGGGGGGTAGCAGCAACGATGTCGACGAGGTTCATCCAGCCAACAGATCAGCGGCATCGTCGTGAAATCGTGAACGGTATCGAGCATATCATAATACCGGCACCACGTCATTGGCTAACGATTCCCTTTGTTCTGGTATGGCTAACCATTTGGACATCGGCCGGGTTTGGCGCCATATCTCAATTTGCCCAAAACTTTGACCATTTCTGCTTGTGTGGCTGGGCTTTTGGGCCGTCGGATGGGTTTTCGCCGCATCGACGCTGCTCATGCAGATGTTCGGCAGCGAAACGCTTTGGGTCAATGGAGGCAATCTGGAGATCCGCTGCGGCTTCGGCCCGGTGGTGCGGAGCTGGCATTATCGCGGGCATGACATTCGCAACCTGACCAGCAACACCCCATCCTTGCCGTGGAACGGAATTGGGCGCGGCGCGGAATAGCCCTTCTTCATGCGGCCGAAAACAGGTGCGGTTCGCTTCGATCATGGCGCTGCCACCGTGTATATGGCGGCCGGTCTGGATGAACCCGAAGGTCGGGTGATCGCCGCCTGGCTGGCGCAGAGATTGCCGCACACGGCGTCCGAACGGCACTGAGGGAGGCCGACTTTGCCCTCTCCCCGGCGGGGAGAGGGACTGAGGGTCATTCCGCGGCTTGGGCCTGCGTGCCTTTATCCAGCAGCGGCTTGAGATATTTGCCGGTGTAACTGCGCGGTTCGGCGGCGACCGTTTCGGGGGTGCCGGCGGCGACGATCTCGCCGCCCTTCACGCCGCCTTCCGGCCCCAGGTCGACGATCCAGTCGGCGGTCTTGATGACGTCGAGATTATGCTCGATCACCACCACCGTGTTGCCCTGTTCGACCAGCGCGTGGAGCACTTCGAGGAGTTTGCGGACATCCTCGAAGTGGAGGCCGGTGGTCGGTTCGTCGAGGATGTAGAGCGTGTTGCCCGTCGCGCGGCGGGCGAGTTCCTTGGCCAGCTTCACGCGCTGCGCCTCGCCACCCGACAGCGTCGTCGCCTGCTGGCCGACCTTGACGTAGCCGAGCCCCACCTCGACCAGCATCGCCATCTTGTCGCGGATCGGCGGCACGTTGGCGAAGAAGGCGGCGGCATCCTCTACATTCATGTCGAGCACGTCGGCGATGGACTTGCCCTTGAACTTCACCTCCAGCGTCTCGCGGTTGTAGCGCGCGCCGTGGCAGACGTCGCAGGTGACATAGACGTCGGGGAGGAAGTGCATCTCGATCTTGAGCACGCCGTCGCCCTGGCACGCCTCGCACCGGCCGCCCTTCACGTTGAACGAGAAGCGGCCGGGCTTGTAGCCGCGGGCCTGGGATTCCGGGAGCCCCGCGAACCAGTCGCGGATCTGGGTGAAGGCGCCGGTATAGGTCGCCGGGTTCGAGCGCGGGGTGCGGCCGATCGGCGACTGGTCGATGTCGATCACCTTGTCGAGATGCTGGAGGCCGGTGATCTTGTCGTGCTTGCCCTGAAGGATGCGCGCGCCGTTAAGCTGCCGCGCGGCGGCGGCGTAGAGCGTGTCGATGGTGAAGCTCGACTTGCCCGAGCCCGAGACGCCAGTGATGCAGGTGAAGGTGCCGAGCGGGATCGAGGCGGTGACGCCGGTGAGATTGTTCGCGGTGGCGTTGTGCACGGTCAGTTGCTTGCCCGAGCCCTTGCGACGCTTCGGCGGGACGACGACCTCGCGCGTACCGTTGAGGTAATCGGCGGTGATCGAAGTCTTCGACTTGAGCAACTGCTTCAACGTGCCGTGCGCGACGATCTCGCCGCCATGAACGCCGGCGCCCGGCCCCATGTCGATGACATAGTCGGCGGTGCGGATCGCATCCTCGTCATGCTCGACGACCAGCACGGTGTTGCCGAGGTCGCGCAGGCGCCGCAGCGTGGCGAGCAGCATGTCGTTGTCGCGCTGGTGGAGGCCGATCGAGGGCTCGTCCAGCACGTAGAGCACGCCCGAAAGCCCGGAGCCGATCTGGCTGGCCAGGCGGATGCGCTGGCTCTCGCCACCCGACAGCGTGCCGCTGGTGCGGTCGAGATTCAGATAGTCTAGGCCGACATTGTTGAGGAAGCCGAGGCGTTCGACGATTTCCTTCAGGATGCGCTCGGCGATGGCGCGCTGCTGGTCCGACAGGTGGTTGGGCAGATCGGTGAAGAAGGCGAGCGCATCGACCACCGACAGGCGGGTGCCGTGCGCGATGTCCTGGCCGGCGATCTTGACCGCCAGCGCCTCGGGCTTGAGGCGGGCGCCGTGGCAGGTTTCACAGGGCTTGGAGGACTGATATTTCGACAGTTCCTCGCGCATCCATGCGCTCTCGGTCTGGAGCATGCGGCGGTTGAGGTTGCCGATCACGCCCTCGAACGGCTTCTTCACATCGTACGACTTCTTGCCGTCGACAAAGGTCAGCGTGACCGCCTTGCCCTTGGTGCCGTGCAGGATGGTGGACTGGATCTTGGGGTCCAGATCCTTCCAGGCAGTGTCGAGCGCGAAGCCGAATTCGCGCGCCAAGCTGCCCAGCACCTGCATGTAATAGGGGCTGGGCGGGTTGGACTTGGCCCAGGGCACGACTGCGCCCTTCTTGATCGACAGGTCGTGATTGGGGACGACGAGGTCTTCGTCGAAGAGCAGCGTTTCGCCGAGGCCGTCGCAGGCCGGGCATGCCCCTTGCGGCGCGTTGAACGAGAAGAGGCGCGGCTCGATCTCGGAAATGGTGAAGCCGGAGACGGGGCAGGCGAATTTTTCCGAGAAGACGATGCGGCCGGGGGGTGCGTGGTCGCCGAGGACAGCCGACTTGGGCGTGGTCGGCTCGACCGGATCGGCGGGGTCGACATAGGCGAGGCCGTCGGCGAGCTTCAGCGCGGTCTCGAAACTGTCCGCGAGGCGGGTGGCGAGATCGCCGCGCACGACGAGGCGATCGACCACCACCTCGATGTCGTGCTTGAACTTCTTGTCGAGCGCGGGGGCTTCCTCGATGTCGTACAGCTCGCCGTCGATGCGGACGCGGGTGAAGCCCGCCTTCTGCCACTCGGCCAGCTCCTTGCGATACTCGCCCTTGCGGCCGCGCACGACAGGGGCGAGCAGGTAGAGGCGGGTCCCCTCGGGGAGCGCCATGACCCGGTCGACCATCTGGCTGACCTGCTGCGCGGCGATCGGCTCACCGGTGGCGGGCGAATAGGGAATGCCGACGCGCGCCCAGAGCAGGCGCATGTAATCGTAGATCTCGGTCACGGTGGCGACCGTCGAGCGGGGATTGCGGCTGGTCGTCTTCTGCTCGATCGAGATGGCGGGCGACAGACCCTCGATATGATCGACGTCGGGCTTCTGCATCAGCTCCAGGAACTGGCGCGCATAGGCCGACAGCGACTCGACATAGCGGCGCTGCCCCTCGGCATAGATGGTGTCGAAGGCGAGACTGGACTTGCCCGAGCCGCTGAGGCCGGTGATGACCGTCAGCGTGTCGCGGGGGATGTCGATATCGACATCCTTGAGGTTGTGCTCGCGCGCGCCGCGCACCGAAATCTTGGTCAGGGACATGAGGCGAGTTCTACTTCCGTTCCGCTCGGGAGGCTAGAGCCGGAAGATAGGAAGCGATTACCGGGGTTACGAGGGTGGCGCGTACGCCACCCCCGTTCTCAACCGTTCAGAAGGCGCTCCAGTCATCGTCGTCCAGCTTCAACGCCGTGCTGCCTTGTACGCGCGACGGACGAGCGGGACGCGGCAGCGGCATCTTCGCGATCGGCGCGGCAGGACGCGCGGCGGCAGCGGGCATGTCCTGCCCGTCGACACGGAAGCGGTGGACCTGCTGCTCCAGCATGCCGGTCTCGTCGGTCAGGGCGCGGACGGCGGCGGTGACCTCCTCGACCATGGCGGCGTTCGCCTGGGTGGCGGTGTCCATCTCGCCGATCGCCAGGTTCACCTGCTGGATGCTGGCGGCCTGCTCGCCCGCGCTGCCCGCAATCGCCGTGACGAAGGTCGTGATCTCGTTGATGCCGGTGGTGATCGCGCGCAGCGAATGATCCGTCTGCTGCGCCAGATCGACGCCGCTGCGCACGCGCTGCACCGTTGCGGTGATGCGCGCGTTGATGTCGCGCGCCGCCTCTGCCGAGCGTTCGGCGAGCGCGCGGACCTCGGACGCGACGACCGCGAAGCCCCTGCCCGCCTCGCCCGCCAGACCGCCGAACAGGCCCGTGCCGCCTCGACCCCGGCGTTGAGGGCGAGGAGATTGGTCTGGAAGGACAGCCCGTCGATCAGCGCGATGATCTCGGCGATCTCGTTGGAGGAGCGTTCGATGTCGCCGATCGCGGCGACGGTGCGGCGGACGATCTCTTCGCTGGTGTTCACGTCGCGGCTGGCCTTGTGCACGATCGTCTCGGCGGCGCGGGCCTGTTCGGCGGTCTGGCGGACGGCACCTGCGATCTCGTTCATGGCCGCGGAGCTTTCCTCCAGGCTGGCGGCCTGTTGTTCGGCGCGGCGTGCGAGATCGTCGGTCGCGGCGTGCATCTGGGCGGTGCTGGCGGCGATGCCGCTGGTGTTGCCGCGGACGCCGGACAAGGCGGCGGACAGGCGTGCGACGGCGGTGTTGAAGTCGCGTTCGAGCGAGGCATAGGAGGCCGGAAAGCCCTGAAGCCGGGCGCGCAGATCGGATTCGGCGAGTTGCGCCAGCGCGGTGCCGACCTGGTCGACGACCATCTGCTGCTCGGCATCGGCGCGAGCCCTGGCGACCGCGGCGTCACGGAACACGACCACCGAGCGTGACATCACGCCGATCTCGTCCCCCCGCGCCTCGTCGGCAGCGTTGACGGTGACGGCATGGTTGCCCCTGGCGAGCGTGTCCATGACACCGGTCAGCCGGACGATCGGCCGCGCCAGCGAGCGGGCCAGCAGGATCGACAGGGTGACCGCCGCAGCCAGAAGAGCAAGGCCCCCCAGCACCAGCGCCCAGCGCCCGGTGCCGAGCGCCGCATCGCGCAGGGCGCGCGCGGCTACCATGTGTTCGGCCTGATCGGTACGCAGCGCACGCAACGGCGCAAGCACCGGGAGCATCGTCACCGCCTTGCTGGATTCGCGCAGCACGGCCTGCGCCGCGGCCGGATCGGTACGCGCCTGTTCGATGAGCGGTTCGCCGATCTGCCGGCGCCATTCCGCGATCTTGGACGCGGAGGCGGCGACCCGACGTGCCTGTTCGGGCTGATCGGCGAGCAACGCCTGCAACTTGGCAGCGGAGGCGATGCCGTCCTCACGCGCTTCGTGATACTGCTTCAGATAATTTTCGTCGCGCGTGATGAGGAAGCCGCGCACCTGGCTGTTCTGACGCAGGATGGCGGTTTCCATCATCAGCGCTTCGGTAAAGATATCCTGCGCGCCGACGCTGCGCTTGCTGGTTGACTCGACCCGGGCGAACGCACCCCACAGCACCGCCATCATGACCAGCACACCCAGGACGACAAGCGCGAAGGCTCCGCCGATCTTCTTGGATATTGGCAGAGAATTCACGTCGTAGCGCCCCCGGATTGTGATCATTTCCCGGCGGCGGCTGTGGATCAGCGCGTATCAAGAGCGGGTTAACGCGCGGATGCGTTTTCAAAGCTTTGCAGAAAATGCGCAGCCCCCCAAAAAAAAGACCTGCCGGCGAGGGGTGCCGGCAGGTCGAGGGGGGAGCTTCGAAAGGGGATCAGAAGTTGATCGTGGTTCCGATCGCGATCTGGCGGCCCAGCGAGTCGTAGCGCGCGGGGATGGTGTTGTTGCGCGCCAGCGCGATGTCGTACGAGTTCGGCAGGATCGGCGGCACCTTGTCGAACAGGTTGTTCGCGATGATCCGGAAAGCGAACTGGCGCGCGATGTTGAAGGTCAGCGCCAGATCGAAATAGCTCTGCGGATCGATCCGGTAGAAGGTCGCGCGTGCACGTTCCGGCGTACCACCGATCGCCTCGTCGCCCGAATTGTTCGCGCTGGTCAGGGAGCCGACATAGCGCCAGTTGAACGAGGCGTTGAAGACGTTGTCCGGCGTGCTCCAGGTGGTGCGGAAATTGTGCGACCACTTGGGCAGCAACTGGCCGCAGCCATTGGCGTAATAGCCCACGCAGTTGCGCTGCGGCTGGATCGGCGAGTCCTGGCTGCCGGCGAAGGTGGTCAGCGAGCCGTTGAAGTTGAAGTCGAAGCGACCCGCGCCGCCACCGTTCAGGGTATACTGGCTCTGGAAATCCCAGCCGCGGGCGATCGAGCGGTAGTAGTTGGTCGTGCCCTGGCGGATGAAGCCGCTGGTGGGGTTGGTGGCGCCCGGCGAGAAGAGGTTGCCGGCCGCGTTGCGAACGATGCCCGAGCAGAAGAACGGATCACCGCCCGAGCGCAGGCAGCCGTCGGTGTAATAGCTGTAGTCGTTATAGCCGAGCGAGTCGTTGATCTTGATGCGGTAGCGGTCGACCGAGAAGATCAGGCCGCGGATGAAGCTGGGCTTCACCACCAAGCCATAGGTCTGGGTGTAGGCGGTTTCGGGGTCGGCGGTGAAGCCGCCAGAGCGGGTGGTGCACTGGTCGTTCGGGCAGATGAGCGAGGTGCTGCCGTACAGGGCGTCGGACAGGCCGGTGGCGCGGCATACCTCGCGCGAGGCGATCGGCGTGCCGTACACGACCTGGCCGGTTGCCGGATCGGTAGTGCGGGTGGGCGCGCAGAAGTCGTTCTGCGAGCCGCCCTGCGTGCCGTAGCTGATGTTCTGCGCCTGGCGGATCTCGATCACGGTCGGCGCGCGCTGCGCCTTGTTGAACGAGGCGCGGAAGGTCAGATCCGACACCGGCGCCCAGAGTGCCTCAGCCTTCCAGGTGTTGAAGGTCTGCGGGTTCGAGCTGTACTTCGAGACGCGGAAGCCGCCGTTCACCTGCAGCAGATGGGCGAACGGCTTGCGCTGGATGAGCGGCGCCTGCACCTCGATATTCGATTCCCACACGTCCTGCGAGGTCGAGAAGTCCTCGCCGCCGTTCAACTGGCGGTACAGATCGTTGGCATAGCCGCGGAAGCTGTCCTTGCGGTACTCGGCGCCGAGCGCGACGGCCAGGCCGTCCTCGGCCCAGGGCGAGGTGACGCCATACTTGCCGAGATCGCCGGTCACGCTGGTGACGACGTCCCACAGCTCGCCGACGCTGCCCTGCGACTGGAGATCGCCGGTCAGCAGGTAGTTCATCACCGCGGCACCGGGCACGCCGGCGCGGAACGCATCGAGCGGGACGCAAGACGGGTCGGTGCCGTTCACCACCGAGCGGCAGGTGGGCGTGCCGTTGACGTTGACCACGTCGAGCGCGCGATTGACGCGGGCGAAGTCGGGGATGTCGCCTGCGGTGATCGTCTGCTGGTTGCGGGCATAGACGCCGCCGACGTCATAGGTCCACGCATCGCCCACCTTGCCGCGGATGCCCGCGGTCGCGCGGATGCCCTTGTTGATGTACTCGTCGAGCACATAGGGCAGGTCGTTGAAGCGGTAGCGCACGTCCAGCGGCGCGGTCGCGGTGGCCGAGCCGGCCTGCGCCCCGCACAGGGTCGTCGCCTGCGCGCCCGACAGGAACGGGTTGTCGCAGTTCACCTGATACGGCGTGGTGCCATAGGCGGTGTAGCTGAGGATGCGGTTGGGATAGCGGTTGTACGACTTATCCCGGAACCAGATGGCCGAGCCGTACAGTTCGGCATCCGCACCCACCTGCAGCGTGGCGAAGCCGCCGGCGTTCCAACGCTCGAGCTGACGCTGATAGGAATAGCCGTCATACGGGTTGGCGGCATTGCCCGGCCCTGCGCCATAGGGGACGAAGGTGCGCGTGCCGTTGGGATTGTTCACGAGCTGCGCGCCGTTGTTCACCGTGCCGGCAGGCTGGATGTAGCCGCTGGGCGAATAGGTGGACAGGGTGCAGGACAGCGGACCGTCCTTGCCGTTTTCGACCAACTGGCAGGGCGAGCTGGAGCGCGCCGAATAGTCGACGACATCGGCCTGGCGATAGTTGACGAAGCCCATCAGGCTGAGCGCGTCGCCGAACAGCTTCTTGCCGGCGGTCAGCGTGATGTCGGAGCGGCCACCGTCATTCGTCATCCCGCGCGGCGAGGTGAAGGAATTGGCGCGCGCGATCGGCGAGACCAAAGTGTCGCGGTTGTTGTGGTTGTAGAAGCTGTAGTTCGCATCCAGCCGGACGCCCTCGAAGCTGGGGCGCAGGATGAAGTTGACGACGCCGGCGACCGCGTCCGACCCGTAGACCGACGAAGCACCGCCCGACAGCACGTCGATCCGCTCCAGCAGCGACGGCGGGATGATGCCCGCGTCCTGGCCGTTCTGCGTACCCAGGCGCTTGCCGTCGATCAGCAGCAGCGTGCGCTCGAAGCCCAGGCTGCGCAGCTTGATGCGCTGGCGGCCGTCCGAATCCTGATAGTTCTGCTGGCTGTCCGGTGCGACCTGCGGCAGTCGGTTCAGCACTTCCTCGACGTTCAGCGGCGCCTGCGCCTTGATGTCCTGCGTGGTGACCGAGGTGATCGGCGCGGCCGAGGCGACGTTCGGGCGCTGGATGCGCGTGCCGGTGACGACCAGCGTCTGGCCTTCGCCATCTTCCTGCGGCGCGGTGGCCTGCTGGCCGCCGATCGCCGCGGCGCGCGTCTCGGCGGACTGCTCGACCGCGTCGGTAGTCGCCGGATCGGTATTGGACGCCTGCTGCGCTAGCGCCGGTACGGTGGATAGGACCAGCGACCCCGCCAGCGCCATGATCGATACAGACTGCTTCAGAACCATCTCGAACCCCTTGCCCCACATTTTGTTGATTCAATTCCGTGGGTTGAGAGGCATGTTTTCGAGAGATTCTCTTGTCAGTCAATACCTCATTGATACCTTTGGGCAGACCAATGCAGTTTAAATGTTGCAGCCGGGGACAAGGCATGCATTGTTTGCGGCGAGGCACCGTGGACGATCAGGGGCAAGGGCCCAGGCCAAGGGGGATGACGATGACGACACGGCGATCGGTACTTCGGGGATCGGCACTGGGCGCGATGGGCGCGACCGCTGCGATGGCGGGCGGCGCGCGGGCCGCCGGCAACGCCGCTGCGGGATCGGCGCTGATCGTATCCACCTGGGACTTCGGCGCTGCCGCCAATGACGCCGCCTTTGCCGCGATGAAGGCCGGCGGCACGCTGATCGATGCGGTGGAGGCGGGCGGCAAGGTGCCGGAAGCGGACCCGAGCAACCATTCGGTCGGCTATGGCGGCTATCCCGACCGTGACGGACACGTCACGCTGGACGCGGTCATCATGGATGATGCCGGCGGGGTCGGTGCGGTGGCGGCGCTGGAGGAGACGATACACGCGATCTCCGTCGCGCGCGCGGTGATGGAAAAGACGCCGCACACGATGCTGGTCGGCGAAGGCGCCACCCGCTTCGCGCGCGACCAAGGCTTTCCGCGCGAAAACCTGCTGACGCCGGAGGCCGAGGCGGAATGGCGCAAATGGCTGACCACCGCGCAGTATCGCCCCGTCGCCAACAGCGAGGTCGGCACCTATGGCGCCGCTGCCCCCCATCGCACGCCGGGCGGCGCGCTGGACCATGACACGATCGGCCTGCTGGCGCGCGACACGAGCGGCCGGATGGCGGGCGCGTGCACCACATCGGGCATGGCGTTCAAGATGCGTGGCCGGGTCGGCGATTCGCCACAGGTGGGCGCGGGTCTTTATGTCGAGCGCGGCGTGGGCGGCGCCACCTCGACCGGGCTGGGCGAGGAAGTGACGCGGGTATCGGGCACGGCGCGCGTCGTCGCCTCGATGCGCGCGGGGCTGGCGCCGCAGGCGGCGTGCGAGGAGGTGGTGCGCCACATCGCGCACCTGCGCGGCGATGCGATCAAGGGCGTGCAGGTCGGCTTCCTGGCGATGGACACCAGGGGGCGGATCGGTGCCTTCTGCCTGTTGCCGGGCTTTACCTATGCGGTGACCGACACGGCCGGGCGGACGCGGGTGCTGAAGGCACCGTCGTTGTTCAAGGCATGACGTACCGGCTGGAGGTTTGTGTCGAGGATGCCGCCGGGATCGCCGCGGCGGCATCGGGCGGCGCGGACCGGATCGAACTGTGCAGCGCGCTGGGCGTCGGCGGGTTGACGCCGCCGGCTTCGCTGATCCACGCGGCGGCCACAGCCCCCCTGCCCGTGCATCTGCTTTGCCGCCCGCGCGAAGGCGGGTTCGTGTGCGACGCGGCGGACCGGGCGCTGGTCGCCGACGATATTCGCGGCGCGGCGGAGGCCGGGCTGGCGGGCGTGGTGATCGGCGCGAGCCGGAAGGACGGCACGCTGGACACCGATACGCTGGCCGGCTGGGTAGCGCTGGCGCGTGATCTGGGCGCGGCGCGTGGAAGCGCGCTGTCGCTGACTCTGCACCGCGCGTTCGACCTGGTACCCGACATGGCCGCCGCGCTGGACGACGCGATCGCGCTGGGGTTCGACCGGGTGCTGACCTCCGGCGGGGCGGTGAAGGCGGTGGACGGCGCCGGGGCGCTGGCGGCGCTGGTCCGCCAGTCCGCCGGGCGGATCGGGATATTGGCGGGGAGTGGCGTGTCGCCCGCCACCGCGCCGGAGATCCTGGCGACCGGTGTGCGCGAACTGCACGCCTCCTGCCGGCGCGCGGTGGCGCAAAGCGACGACACGTTGATCCGGTTCGGTTTTGCCGGCCCGCAGCGCATGACAACCGATGCGGATATCGTGTCCGCCCTGGCCACTATGCTGAAGTCCGCTTGAATAATACCAATATATGACTTACGCTTTTACCCGAGCGGTTTGCCACGGCGGCGGCCGCCCGCGCGTTGTTCGGCCAGTGGCTTGTCGCCACACGCCTGCCGGTCGCACGCGCACCCTATTCTTGGCCGACAAGGAGCCAGCGCGCCTGCCATGACGGATGATCCGCAGATCGCAAACCGCAGCGAAACGGACACGCTGATGCACGCCGAGGCCGCGGAGGCGAGCGCCGCGGTGCGCCGCCTGATCGCCGCCAATGGCGACACGCTGGCAGCACTGGGCGCCCGCCTGCGCGCCGCGCCGCCCGCCGTGGTGGTGACCTGCGCGCGCGGATCGTCCGACCATGCCGCGACCTATGGCAAATATCTGATCGAAACGCTGGTCGGCGTGCCGGTCGCCTCCGCCGCGCCTTCGGTGGCGTCCGTCTACGAGGCGAGCGTCACCAGCCCGGCGATGCTGTGCATCGCGATCTCGCAGAGCGGGCGCAGCCCCGACCTGCTGGCCAGTGTTGCCGCGCAGAAGGCGGCGGGTGCGCATGTGGTGGCGTTGGTGAATGATACGGGGTCGCCGCTGGCGGAGGCGGCGGACACGCTGGTGCCGCTGATGGCGGGACCGGAGAAGTCGGTGGCGGCGACCAAGTCGTACATCACGGCGCTGGCCGCGCTGGCGCTGCTGGCGGCGGAATGGGCGGGGGATGAGGCGCTGAAGGCGGCGATCGCCACGCTGCCCGACCGGCTGGCGCAGGCGTGGGGATGTGACTGGACGCCGGCGCGCGATGCTCTGGTGGATGCGACCAACCTGTTCGTCATCGGCCGCGGCTTCGGCCTGGCGATCGCGCAGGAAGCGGCCTTGAAGCTGAAGGAAACCTGCGCGCTGCATGCCGAGGGGTTCAGCGCGGCCGAGGTGCGCCACGGGCCGATGGAGATCGTGGATGCCGGCTTCCCGCTGATCGCCTTTGCCACCTCCGACAGCGCGGGCGACGGCGTGCGCGAGGCGGCGGCGGAGTTCACGACGCGCAGCGCCCGCGTGCTGCTCGCCGATGCCAAGGGGGGCGGCGCGCTGCCTGCGCTGGCCGACCATCCGGCCATCGAACCCATACTGATGATCCAGAGTTTCTATCGCATGGCCAACGCATTGTCGGTGGCCCGCGGGCTCAACCCCGATGCCCCGCGCCATTTGAGCAAGGTCACCCGCACGCTATGACGCTGCATCGCTTCACCAATGGCCATATCGTCACGGCCGGCGGCGTACTGACCCGGGCGACGATCGACGTCGAGGGCGGCGTGATCGTCGCCGTGACCGACGATGCCGGCGACGGTGCGGACGCGACCGACCTTCAGGGCGGCTGGCTGATGCCCGGCTTCATCGACACGCAGGTGAATGGCGGCGGCGGCGTGCTGTTCAACGACGAGCCGACGGTGGAGGGCATTGCCGCCATCGCCGCGGCGCACGCACCCTATGGCACGACCGGCCTGATGACGACGCTGATCAGCGATCGGCCGGCGGTGGTGGCGCGCGCGCTGGAGGCGACGGACGCGGCGATCGCGGCGGGCGTTCCCGGCGTGCTGGGCACCCATGTCGAAGGGCCGGTGCTGGCGCTGAGCCGCAAGGGTATCCACGATCCCGGCCGTTTCCAGCCGCTCGACGACGAACTGATGGCGATCCTGACGCAGCCCCGCACCGGCCGCGTGATGGTGACGCTGGCGCCCGAGCGGGTGTCGCCGGCGCAGATCGAGACGCTGGTGGCCGCCGGCGTGCTGGTCTGCATCGGCCATACCGATGCCGATTACGCCACCACCCGCGCCGCATTCGATGCAGGCGTGACCGGGGTGACGCATCTGTTCAACGCGATGTCGCCGCTGATCCACCGCGCGCCCGGCGTGGTCGGTGCGTCGCTGGACGATCAGCAGGTCTATTGCGGGATCATCGTCGACGGCTTCCATGTCGATGATGCCGCGCTGCGCATCGCGTTGCGCGCCCGGCCGCTCGACCGGTTCATGCTGGTGTCGGATGCGATGCCCTGCGTGGGTGCGGCCACCAAGGACTTCGTGTTGCAGGGCAAGCCGATCCGTGTCGAGGACGGGCGCTGCGTCGGCGCGGACGGCACGCTGGCCGGTTCCGACCTGGACATGGCGGGCGCGGTGCGCGGCGCGGTGACGCGCCTTGGCCTGTCGCCCGAGCAGGCCGCGGCGATGGCCGCGACCAGCCCGGCGGCGTTCCTGGGCCTGACCGCCGAGCGCGGGCAGCTTGCCCCCGGCCAGCGTGCCGACTGGGTGCGCCTGACCGCGGAGCTGACCCCGGCGGGCACCTGGATCGGCGGCGAGCCGATCGCCGCCCCGGCGGCAGTGCCGCTGGGCGAAGCCGTCGCCTGACCACCCCCTTCCCGTTTCCCGGAGATATCATGGCCACCATCCCCCTGTTTGCACCGTTGGAGGGCTGGGCCGGCCCCGTTCAGGACGTTCCCGACGCGGTATTCGCCGAAGCGATGCTGGGTGACGGAATCGCGATCGATCCCGTGGCCGGCATGCTGGTCGCGCCGTGCGACGCGCAGGTGGTCACGGTGCAGCCGACCGGGCATGCGATCACGCTGGTGACGCCCGAGGGGGCCGAACTGCTGATCCATATCGGGCTGGACACGGTGGCGCTGGCCGGGCGCGGCTTCGAGCCGGTGGTCAAGGCGGGCGACCGGGTGGCGTGCGGGGCGGCGCTGATCCGCTTCGATCTGGACATGGTGGTGCGCGAGGCGCGCGCGGTGGTGACGCCGATCGTGGTGACCAATGGCGAGCGGTTCGCAATCGAGCATCGTGCCGGCGCCGGCATGGTCGCGGTGGGCGATCCGCTGATGACGCTGGTGGCGCGCGCCGACGTGGCGACCGCCACCACGGCAGAGGGCGGCGCCAGCGCCAGCCGGACGATCGCGGTGCCGCTGGTTCATGGCATCCATGCCCGCCCGGCGGCGCGCATCGCCGAGCTGGCCAAGCGTTTCGCCGCCGAAGTCATGCTGGAAAAGGACGCGATCTCGTCCAGCGCACGCAGCCCGATCGGCCTGCTGACGCTGGGCGTCGGGCATGGTGACACGGTGACGATCACCGCGACCGGTGCCGATGCCGAGGCGGCGGTGGCCGCCGTCGCCGAGCTGATCCTGAGCGGCATCCATGAGGA
>NZ_CAMLAC010000087.1 GCF_946477935.1 uncultured Sphingomonas sp.
GGGGGCGCGTCGGACGGGGCGATCCTGTCGCCGATGCCGGGGCGGATCATCGCGGTGGCGGTGGAGCCGGGGGCACGGGTGACGCGGGGACAGTCGCTGGTGACGCTGGAGGCGATGAAGATGGAGCATGCGCTGGTCGCGCCGTTCGACGGGGTAGTTGCCGAGCTGGATGCGGTGACGGGCGGACAGGTGGCGGAAGGCCGGTTGCTGGTGCGGATCGAGAAGGACGCGGCATGAGCGGGCGGACCTTCGGGGGCTGGACGATCGGCGACCGGATCGAGCATCCCATTCGCCGCACGGTGACCGAGACGGACAATCTGCTGTTCTCGACGATGACGCACAATCCGCAGCCGCTGCACCTGGATGTCGAGGCGGCGCGGGCAAGCGAGTTCGGGCAGATCCTGGTCAACGGCACCTTCACCTTTGCCCTGATGATCGGGCTGTCGGTGGGAGAGACGACGCTGGGAACACTGGTCGCCAATCTGGGCTATGACGAACTGGTGATGCCGAACCCGGTGTTCCTGGGCGATACGCTGCGCGCGACGACCGAAGTCGTCGCCTTGCGCGACAGCCGGTCGCGGCCCGAGGCGGGACTGGTGACGTTCCGGCACGAGGCACTGAACCAGCGCGACCAGATCGTCTGCCGATGCCTGCGGACCGCCCTGGTGCGGCGGGGCTGAACCTGCGCTACATCCGGTAGCGCAGGCCGATCCATAGCGTGCGCGGGATCGCGCGCTCGACGATACCGGCCCCCGAAAAGCCGGTTTCCACCGTTTCGTCCCCGATATTCTCCGCGCGCGCCTCGACCGCCAGCATGGGCGTGACGGGCAGCGAGGCGAAGGCATCGACCGTGGTCGCCGCGGCCAGCGCGCGGCTGTTCTGGTCGTCATCGAACTGGCGGGCGACGTGCCGGACGGTTGCGGTCAGCGCCGCGCGTCCTTTCGTATAGCCGAGCGTGCCGGACACCTGATCACGCGGCGTTTGCGCGGGGCGCAGCTCATCCAGCGCGGCGGCGGCGCCCGACCCCTCGACGCGGGCATTGGTGTGCGACCAGCTTGCGCGGGCGAGCAGGGCGCCGCGTGTCCAACTGCCGTCCAGCTCAAAGCCGTGGGCGCGCACCGCATCGAGGTTGCGGCGGACGCGGTAGGTGCCGCCGGCCGCGACGAAGCCGACGCCGGGGAAGGTACCGGGGCCGGTGCCGGCGGTGACGTTGGCGATGGCGTCGGTCAGGCGGTTGTAGAAATAGGTGGCGGAGAGGCGGACACCCGGCAGCGGGGTCAGGTCGACGCCGCCCTCCACCCCGGTCAGATGCTCCGGGTTCAACGCGGGATTCGCCGCGGTGGCGTCGGCACCGACGCGGAACGGGCGATACAGTTCGTTGAGCGTCGGCAGGCGCCAGCCGCGATAGCCCGCGACGCGCAAGGTGACGGGATCGGCGGGGCGCAAGGCGAGGCCGGCGCGACCGGTCCATTCGGTGCCCGAGCGATCGGGATAGGCGGTGTCGGTGAGGATGGCGGAGGTTGCCAGCGTGCGTTCCGACAACATGCCGTTCCGGATCTGCCACGCATCGACACGCCCGCCCGCGGTGAGCGTCAGCGCGCCGGCCTCCACGCTGCCATCGGCGAACAGGCCGGCGGTGCGCGAGGCGCCGCCCGCCTCGCGCCGGCGCGTCGGATTGCCCGCGACGAAGGTATAGAGCTCCTGCGTTTTGCCGGACACGTCGCGGATATCGGCGCCGAGGCGCAGGCGGACGGTATCGGCGATCGGCGGTGCGACCTCCAGCCGGGCACCGAGGCCGGTGGCGGGGGTGTTATACTGGTCCAGCGTCTGGGTGGCGGTGGTACGACCTGCATTGATGGCCGCGAAGCTGGAGGCGAAGGCGCGGGTCTGCACATAGGCCAGCGCGGACCAGCCCCAGCGGCCGCGGCCGACGAGCCGCACGCTGGCGTCTGCCCCCTCCGACTGGTTGGCGGTGAAGGCGGTGCCGCGCTCGCGCCGGTCGGTAAAGGCGGAGACGTTCATCTGCACCTCGGTATGGGGTGCGATGCTCGCCACGCCGCGAAGCGCGCCGGAGGCTTGCTCGAAGGGAGCAGGGCGGTCGACCGGGCCGCGCTGCGCCGGGTCCGTGGGAATGAAGCCGTCGCCGCGGGTATAGGCGCCGGCAATCGTCGCGAACCCGCCGGGGCGGACGAGCGAAGCTGCCCCCTGCGCATCGACCGAGTCGCGGCTCCCATAGGCGGCGTAGAGATCGACGGGGCTGAGCTGGTCAGGGGTGGCGCTGTCCAGTTCGATCGTGCCGGCGAGCGCGCCCGGCCCCTGATAGCCCGAGCCGCCACCGCGGGTGACGCGCACCCGGCCGAGGCGACCGGTGGCATAGGCGGGGAAGGCGACCCAGCCGCCGAACGGATCGGTCTGCGGCACGCCATCGAGCAGCAGCAGCGTCCGGCTGGCGGCATTGCCGCCCAGGCCGCGCAAGGTGACGCCCTGGCTGGTCGGGTTGGCCGAGCGGCTGTCGGAACGGCGGAACTGCTGCAGCCCGGCGACGTCGGCCAGCACGCTTTCCAGCCGGTTGCTGCCGCTTTGCAGCAGGCGTTCCCGGTCGATCGTAACCACGTCGAAGGCCCGGTCGCCCGGTGTGTCGTCAAGCCCGCGACCGGTGACGACGATCGCCCCGCTGGCGTCGGCGTTGGTGTCGGCCGGCGCCGTCTGAGCCGTGGCGGGACCGCCGGCGAGGAGCAGGGTCGCAAGGCAAAGCGGGGTGGCCAGTATCGACAGCGTCTTGGGCGTGTAGGAATGCATGGCGCGTCCATGCAGCGAAGCGCGCGGCCCCGCAACGACGGGGAACGTACGCGCGAACCGGTCGTTGCGGAAACGACAGGAGAATTCCCGCCCATATGGTTCATCATCTCGATTGCAATGCCGCCCCGACGCCAGGATGCCGGGCATGAAGCGGCTGTTCCACGTCAGCGACGTTCATTTCGGTGCGGAAGATCCCGAGGCGATCGCCTGGTTTTCCGATCTGGTCGCGACGGAAAAGCCCGATGCGGTGATCATGACCGGCGACCTGACGATGCGGGCGACCAAGAGCGAGTTCGCGGCGGGTGGTGCCTGGCTGCAGTCGCTGGGCGTGCCGGTGACCCTGGAGGTCGGCAATCACGACATCCCTTATTACTGGGACCCGTTCCGGCGGCTGTTCTCGCCCTATCAGCGCTATGCCGCGGTGGAGAAGATGATCGAGAAGCCGCTGGACCTGCCCGGCATCACCGTGGTGCCGCTGAAGACGACGGCGCGGGCGCAGTGGCGATGGAACTGGTCAAAGGGCCGGGTAAGCCCCGGATCGCTGTCGCGCGCGCTGACGCTGATCAAGCAGGCGCCCAAGGGCAACCTGATCTTCGTGGCCGCGCATCATCCGCTGATCGAGGGGGGCACGAAGGGCACCGCCAAGACGCGCCATGGCGATGCCGCCCTGACCGCGCTGGCGGCGGCGGGGGCGCATGCCGTGCTGACCGGCCATGTCCATGATCCGTTCGACGTGCCGATCGACCGCAACGGATGGACGATCCGGATGATCGGTGCGGGAACGCTGTCGAAGCGGGTGCGACACTCCCCACCGGCGTTCAACGAGATACGTTTGGATGGCAACAGGTTCGAGACGCTGTCGCGGACGCTGGATACCGAACCCAAACAGCCGATCAGCGAGGATAGTCGCCCGGCCGCCGTATAGGCCGGGCCGTTGGGCCGATGGGCGGGTCAGGCCGATCGGGGCAGCATTGGGCTGCTCATCACCGACTGGCTGTAGACGCGATCGAGATAATGATTGGCGATGATGTAATGGGCGCGCACCGCGGCGGGATGGGTCGCGCGCTGTGCCAACTGCAACTCGGCCTCGGCACGCTGGTAGAAATAGTCCTTGTCTGTCGTCATTTCCTCAACTCCCGCGCCGGCTGTGTCGCATAGGCGCGCCCTTGGCCATCATACATATTAGGTATCTTCGGGAAAACGTCCCGGTATGACGACGAACGGCACCGATTTCGTGCCATTCTGACAGGTGAGTGCCAATCGTGGTGAGGATTGCACGGGCCGGTCCCCGATATCGGGAATGGGGGCAGGGCTTGTTCCATGCCGCGCGGTGATGGCGCCTTGATCCGTTCTTGCCGAGCAGAGATCACGTCGTCGTGCAGGAACGTGGCAAGGTAATCAGGTCGGATCGCCCTGAACATGGCGGAGCAGGTTCACCCGCTGACCGTATGGCACTGTTGTTCCGCGCAAGGACGTGACGATCGATACACGGTCCAGCTGCTACCTGGTGGCTGTTTCAGACCAGCGGATAGTTGGTCCAACGTCACTGGGCCATCGCACCACCTGTGGAAAGGCCCCTTCACCCGGAGGGAGGACGCTGATCATTGCGCTTCCGATGCCCCGAAACGCTCGGCATCTCCCGGTTCGGGTCAGCGGGCGCGGCGGGGATCGGGGGCAGGCGGTTCGCCATGTCGTGCGCCTGCCCGTGAAGATTCGGGCCGGAACGATCAGCGGCAGATGCGCCGGCCGTTGCGGATCTCATAGGTACAGGGGCGATAGCCCTGACCGTAATAGTTCGTATTGTCGCCCTGCGAGCGGGGATCGACATAGCCGGGCTGGCGTTCGGCGCGGCGGATCGCCTGTGCCGTGGTGTCGCGGCGGGGGCCATCGCGGCGATCCCAGCGATCATCGCGGCCACGCCGGTCCCAGCGATCTTCACGACCACGCCGATCCCAGCGATCGTCACGGCCGCGCCAGTCGCGACGGTCGTAGCGCGCACGGCGGTCGTCGCGTCGATAATCGCGGCGATCCCGATCCCCCTGCCAGCGACCTTCGTTGCGATCGCCGCGCCAGCTTTGTGCCTGCGCCTCCGACGGCTGGAGGGACATGGCGGTGCCGCTGACCACAAGGCCGAATGCGGCGACCATCTGCAACAGCTTGTGCATAATGCTACTCCCTGGATCCAACAGGGATCCGTTGGTGGAGCAACCCGCCGGAGCGGCCGGCTGTTCCATTTGTCACCTTAGGCAGCAACCGGTGAATGGCCGCTGTCGGGTCCGTTCATCGGCCAACAAAAAGCCGCCGCCCGGTTGCCCGGACGGCGGCCCCTTGTTCAGCCCATAAAGGCCGATCAGTCGTTCAGATATTCGCCCGCATCGGCATCGGTGCCGGTGCCCGACGGCACGACCTCGGCCAGCGGATCGCTGCCCGTGCCGGTGTCGTCACGCGTGGAGCGTGCATCCTCGGCCGCCTTCTGCTCGGCGGCGCTGATCGGCGCGACGATCGCATCGGCCAGACGACGCTGCTGGACGCGGAGTGCCGCATCGCGGCTGGTGGCCGCCACGCGCAGGCGGTTCATGCCCGCACCGGTGCCCGCCGGGATCAGGCGACCGACGATCACGTTCTCCTTCAGGCCCATCAGCGTGTCCTGCTTGCCCTGGACCGCCGCCTCGGTGAGGACGCGGGTGGTCTCCTGGAACGACGCCGCCGAGATGAAGCTGCGGGTCTGCAGCGACGCCTTGGTGATGCCGAGCAGGACGGGCTTGCCCTGCGCACGCGCCTCGTTGGCGCCCAGCTTGGCGTTGGTCGCGTCCATTTCCTCACGATCGACCTGCTCGCCCTTCAGCAGCGTGGTGTCGCCGCCGTCGGTGATCTCGACCTTTTGCAGCATCTGACGAACGATCGTCTCGATGTGCTTGTCGTTGATCTTCACGCCCTGCAGTCGGTACACTTCCTGGATTTCCGACACGAGATACTCGGCCAGCGGCTCGATCCCCATCGTCTCCAGAATGTCGTGCGGGTTGGGCGAACCGCCGATCAGGTTGTCGCCACGCTTGACGTAGTCGCCTTCCTGAACGTCGATCACCTTGGACTTCGGCACCAGATACTCGACGACGTCGCCGCCATCCTCGGGCTGGATGCCGATCTTGCGCTTGGCCTTGTAGTCCTTGCCGAACACGACCCGGCCGGAGACCTTGGCGATGATCGCCGCCTCCTTGGGGATGCGCGCCTCGAACAGCTCGGCCACACGCGGCAGACCGCCGGTGATGTCGCGGGTCTTGGCGCTTTCGCGCGCGACACGCGCGATCACGTCGCCGCCCTGCACCTGCTGCCCGTCCTCGACCGACAGCGTGGCGCCGGGCGCCAGCATGTAACGGCCGGCCTCGCCGCTGGCATCGTCGTGCAGCGTCAGGCGGGGACGCAGGGCCTCCTTCGACTTGGACGCGGCGCGATACTCGATCACGACGCGCTGGGCGATGCCCGTCGCCTCGTCGACCTGCTCGGTCAGCGTCTTGCCTTCGATCAGGTCCTGGAAGCGGATCGTACCCGGGTTTTCCGTGATCACCGGCATGGTGAACGGATCCCACTCGGCCATGCGGTCGCCCTTCGACACGATATGCCCGTCGTCGAACAGGACATAGGCGCCGTAGGGGATGCGATCGACCGAGAGCTCGCGGCCGTCCATGTCGACGATCGCGATCTCGCCCGAGCGGCTGAGCACCACGCGACGACCGCGCTGGTCCTCGATGATGCGCAGGTCGCGGAACTCGACCGTGCCGTCGACCGCGGCCTCGAGGTTCGACTGCTCGTTGAGCTGCGCCGCACCGCCGATGTGGAAGGTACGCATGGTGAGCTGCGTGCCCGGCTCGCCGATCGACTGCGCCGCGATGACGCCGACCGCTTCGCCGATGTTGACCGGCGTACCGCGGGCGAGGTCACGGCCGTAGCACTTGCCGCACACGCCGATCTTCGATTCGCAGACCAGCGGGCTGCGGATCTTGACCGACTGGATGCCGATCTTCTCGATCGATGCGACCATCGGCTCGTCGAGCAGCGTACCCGTGGGGATGCTGATCTCGTTCGTCTTGGGGTCGACGATATCCTCGGCCGTGGTGCGGCCCAGGATACGTTCGGCGAGCGAGGCGATCGTGCTGCCGCCCTGGACGATCGCCTTCATCTCGAGGGCGCGGGACGTGCCGCAATCCTCTTCGATGACGACGCAATCCTGGCTGACGTCGACCAGACGGCGGGTCAGGTAGCCCGAGTTCGCCGTCTTGAGCGCGGTGTCGGCCAGGCCCTTGCGGGCGCCGTGGGTGGAGTTGAAGTATTCAAGGACGGTCAGACCTTCCTTGAAGTTCGAGATGATCGGCGTCTCGATGATCTCGCCCGACGGCTTGGCCATAAGGCCGCGCATGCCGGCGAGCTGCTTGATCTGGGCCTGCGAACCGCGGGCACCCGAGTGGGCCATCATGTAGATCGCGTTGATCGGTTTTTCGCGACCCGTTTCCTCGTCGCGCTTCACCGCCTTGATCTCGTCCATCATGGCGCCCGCCACCTGGTCGCCGCAACGGCTCCAGGCGTCGATCACCTTGTTGTACTTCTCCTGCTGCGTGATCAGGCCGTCCTGATACTGCTGCTCATAATCCTTCACGAGCGCACGCGTCTCTTCGACGAGGGCGTCCTTCTCGTTCGGGATGATCATGTCGTCCTTGCCGAACGAGATGCCCGCCTTGAACGCGTGCCGGAAGCCGAGCGCCATGATCGCGTCGGCGAACAGCACGGTCTCCTTCTGGCCGGTGTGACGATACACCTCGTCGATCACGTCGCCCACGTCCTTCTTGGTGAGGAGGCGGTTGACGATCTCGAACGGCACCTTGTGGCTCTTCGGCAGCGTCTCGCCGAGCAGCATGCGGCCCGGGGTCGTCTCGAAGCGCTTGAGATACTGCTGACCCTTTTCGTCGGTCTGCGGCACACGGCTGATCACCTTGGTGTGGAGCGTCACCGCACCCGAATCGAGCGCCTGATGCACCTCGGCCATGTCGGCGAGCAGCATGCCTTCGCCCGGCTCGCCGGTCTTTTCCATCGATAGATAGTAGAGACCCAGCACCATGTCCTGCGACGGCACGATGATCGGCTTGCCGTTGGCGGGCGACAGGATGTTGTTGGTCGACATCATCAGGACGCGCGCTTCCAACTGCGCTTCCAGCGACAGCGGAACGTGGACGGCCATCTGGTCGCCGTCGAAGTCGGCGTTGAACGCCGAGCAGACCAGCGGGTGAAGCTGGATCGCCTTGCCCTCGATCAGCACCGGCTCGAACGCCTGGATGCCGAGACGGTGGAGCGTCGGTGCGCGGTTGAGCATCACGGGATGCTCGCGGATCACCTCGTCCAGAATGTCCCAGACTTCCTTGCGCTCCTTCTCGACCCACTTCTTGGCCTGCTTCAGCGTCATGCTGAGGCCCTTGGCGTCGAGGCGCGCGTAGATGAACGGCTTGAACAGCTCGAGCGCCATCTTCTTGGGCAGGCCGCACTGGTGCAGCTTCAGCTCCGGTCCGGTCACGATGACCGAGCGGCCCGAATAGTCGACGCGCTTGCCGAGCAGGTTCTGGCGGAAGCGGCCCTGCTTGCCCTTCAGCATGTCGGACAGCGACTTGAGCGGACGCTTGTTGGCGCCCGTGATCGTGCGGCCGCGACGGCCGTTGTCGAACAACGCGTCGACCGCTTCCTGCAGCATGCGCTTTTCGTTGCGGACGATGATGTCCGGCGCGCGCAGCTCCATCAGCCGCTTCAGACGGTTGTTGCGGTTGATGACGCGGCGGTACAGGTCGTTGAGGTCCGACGTCGCGAAGCGGCCGCCGTCCAGCGGCACCAGCGGACGCAGTTCCGGCGGGATGACCGGCACGACCTCGAGGATCATCCACTCCGGGCGGTTGCCCGATTCCAGGAAGGACTCGACGACCTTCAGGCGCTTGATGATCTTCTTAGGCTTCAGCTCGGACTTGGTGGTGGCCAGTTCTTCGAGCAGCGCGACCTTCTCGCCCTCGAGGTCGAGGCTTTCGAGCATGATGCGCACGGCTTCCGCACCGATGCCGGCGGAGAAGGCGTCTTCGCCATATTCGTCCTGCGCGTCGAGCAGCTCGTCCTCGGTGAGAAGCTGATACTTCTCCAGCGGGGTCAGGCCCGGCTCGATGACGATATAGGCTTCGAAGTACAGCACGCGCTCAAGCTGCTTCAACTGCATGTCGAGCAGCAGGCCGATGCGGCTCGGCAGCGACTTCAGGAACCAGATATGCGCGACGGGTGCTGCCAGCTCGATATGGCCCATCCGCTCACGGCGGACCTTCGAGACGGTGACTTCGACACCGCACTTCTCGCAGACGATGCCCTTGTACTTCATGCGCTTGTACTTGCCGCACAGGCACTCGTAATCCTTGATTGGACCGAAGATGCGGGCGCAGAACAGGCCGTCACGCTCAGGCTTGAACGTGCGATAGTTGATCGTCTCGGGCTTCTTGATCTCGCCGAACGACCACGAACGGATCTTGTCGGGCGAGGCGATGCCGATCTGGATCTGGTCGAAGGTCTCGGGCTTCGCGACCGGATTGGCGAAATTGGTCAGTTCGTTCATGTTCTTTTCCCTCTAGGGGCGAAACTCATCGGGCGACGGTGGAGCCCTGCCGAAGCAGGGCTCGCGCGTCCGTCACTCCGCCGCGATGGCGATATCGTCGTCGTCGACCTCGGCGTTCTTCAGGTCGACGTTCAGGCCCAGCGACCGCATTTCCTTGACGAGCACGTTGAAGCTCTCCGGAATGCCGGCCTCGAACGTGTCGTCGCCCTTGACGATCGCCTCATAGACCTTGGTGCGGCCGACCACGTCATCCGACTTCACCGTCAGCATTTCCTGCAAGGTGTACGCCGCGCCGTAAGCCTGGAGCGCCCAGACCTCCATCTCGCCGAAGCGCTGACCACCGAACTGCGCCTTGCCGCCCAGCGGCTGCTGGGTGACGAGCGAGTAGGGGCCGATCGACCGGGCGTGGATCTTGTCGTCGACGAGGTGGTGCAGCTTCAGCATGTAGATGATGCCCACCGTGACCTTGCGGTCGAACTTGTCGCCGGTGCGTCCGTCGAACAGGTCCGACTGGCCCGACGTGTCGAGACCCGCCAGCTCCAGCATCGCCGACACGTCGCCTTCGCGTGCGCCGTCGAACACGGGGGTGCCCATCGGGATGCCCGTGCGCAGGTTGCCGACCAGCTCCATGACTTCCTCACCCGAGCGGGCGTTGATGTCATCGGCATAATGGTCGCCATAGATCTCGACCAGGCGCTCCTTGACCGGCTCGGGCATCGCGCCCGCCTTGGCGTCCGGATTGGCTTCACGCCACTCTTCCAGTGCGGTCGCCACCTGCATGCCCAGGTTGCGCGCCGCCCAGCCGAGATGCGTCTCGAAGATCTGCCCGACGTTCATGCGGCTCGGCACGCCCAGCGGGTTCAGCACCAGATCGACCGGCGTACCGTCCGCGAGGAAGGGCATATCCTCCTGCGGCAGGATGCGGCTGATGACGCCCTTGTTGCCGTGACGGCCGGCCATCTTGTCGCCCGGCTGCAGCTTGCGCTTCACCGCGACGAACACCTTGACCATCTTCAGCACGCCCGGCGGCAGCTCGTCGCCACGCTCCAGCTTGTCGCGGCGGTCATGGAACTTGTCCGTGATCCGCTTGGCGGCTTCGTCATACTGGGCCTTGACCGCTTCCAGATCGCTCTGGCGCGCATCGTCGGCGACGGCGAACTTCCACCATTCGTGGCGGTCCACGCTTTCCAGCACCTCGGCGTCGATGACCGAGCCCTTCTTGACGCCCTTGGGGGCGGCCGTGGCGGTCTGGTCGAGCAGCATCTCGCGCAGGCGGCTCCAGGTCGCCCGGTTGAGGATGGTGCGCTCGTCGTCGGCGTCCTTCTTCAGACGCTCGATCTCCTCGCGCTCGATCGCCATCGCGCGCTCGTCCTTGTCGATGCCGTGACGATTGAAGACGCGAACGTCGACGATCGTGCCGGCGACGCCGGGCGGCAGGCGCAAGCTGGTGTCGCGCACGTCGGACGCCTTTTCACCGAAGATGGCGCGAAGCAGCTTCTCTTCCGGGGTCATCGGGCTTTCGCCCTTCGGCGTGATCTTGCCGACCAGGATGTCGCCCGGCTCGACCTCGGCACCCACATAGACGATGCCCGCTTCGTCGAGGTTGCGCAGCGCTTCCTCGCCGACGTTCGGGATGTCGCGGGTGATATCCTCCGGCCCCAGCTTCGTGTCGCGGGCCATCACCTCGAACTCGTCGATGTGGATCGACGTGAACACGTCGTCCTTCACGATCCGCTCGGAGATGAGGATCGAGTCCTCGTAGTTGTAGCCGTTCCAGGGCATGAACGCGACGAGCGCGTTGCGGCCGAGCGCCAGTTCGCCGAACTCGGTCGAGGGACCATCGGCCAGCACGTCGCCGACGTTCACCACGTCGCCCACCTTCACCAGCGGACGCTGGTTGATGCAGGTCGACTGATTGGAGCGCTGGAACTTCATCAGCGTGTAGATGTCCACGCCCGACTTGCCCGCATCGACCTCGCCGGTCGCGCGGATCACGATGCGCGCTGCATCGACCTGATCGACGATGCCGGCACGCTTGGCCGAGATCGCGGCGCCCGAATCGCGCGCCACCGTCTCTTCCATGCCGGTACCGACGAACGGCGCCTCCGCCTTGACCAGCGGCACCGCCTGGCGCTGCATGTTCGAGCCCATCAGCGCGCGGTTGGCGTCGTCGTTTTCCAGGAACGGAATGAGCGAGGCGGCGACCGAGACGAGCTGCTTCGGCGACACGTCCATCAGCGTCACCGTTTCCGGCAGCGCCATCAGGAATTCGCCGGCCTGACGTGCGGAGACCAGTTCCTCCGCGAAGGAGCCATCCGCGTTCAGCTCGGCCGATGCCTGCGCGACGGTGTGCTTCTGCTCCTCCATCGCCGACAGGTACACGACTTCGTCGGTCACGCGGCCATCGACGATCTTGCGGTACGGCGTCTCGATGAAGCCGTACTTGTTGACGCGTGCGAAGGTGGACAGCGAGTTGATCAGACCGATGTTCGGGCCTTCCGGCGTTTCGATCGGGCAGATGCGGCCATAGTGCGTCGGGTGAACGTCGCGGACCTCGAAGCCCGCACGCTCACGCGTCAGGCCGCCCGGCCCGAGGGCCGAGACGCGACGCTTGTGCGTCACTTCGGAGAGCGGGTTGGTCTGGTCCATGAACTGCGACAGCTGCGACGAACCGAAGAACTCGCGCACCGCGGCGACCGCGGGCTTGGCGTTGATCAGGTCGTTCGGCATCACCGTCGACACATCGACCGACGACATGCGCTCCTTCACTGCACGCTCCATGCGCAGCAGGCCGACGCGGTACTGGTTCTCCAGCAGCTCGCCCACCGAACGCACGCGGCGGTTGCCGAGATTGTCGATGTCGTCGATCTCGCCCTTGCCGTCTTTCAGATCGACCAGCGTCTTCACGACCGCCAGGATGTCCTCGGTACGCAGCGTCGTCACCGTGTCCGGCGCATCGAGGTCGAGGCGCATGTTCAGCTTGACGCGGCCCACCGCCGACAGGTCGTAGCGGTCCGGATCGAAGAACAGGCCGGCGAACAGCGACTCGGCGGTCTCCAGCGTCGGCGGCTCGCCGGGGCGCATCACGCGGTAGATGTCGGACAGCGCCTGCTCGCGCTCCTCGGCCTTGTCGGCCTTCAGCGTGTTGCGGATCCAGGGGCCGGTTGCGACATGGTCGATGTCGAGCAGTTCGATCGTGTCGACGCCCGCCTTGTCCAGGCTTTCCAGATTCTCGGCGGTGATCTCGTCACCCGCCTCGACATAGATCTCGCCAGTGGCCTCGTTGATGAGGTCATAGGCGGAGTAGCGGCCGAAGATTTCCTCGGTCGGGATCAGCAGCTCGGTCAGGCCGTCCTTGCCGGCCTTGTTGGCGGCGCGGGGGCTGATCTTCTGGCCGGCGGCGAACACCACCTCGCCGGAGTTCGCATCGACGATGTCGAACAGCGGCTTCACACCGCGCCAGTTCTCTGCCTGGAACGGGATGCGCCAGCCGCCCTCGCCGCGCACGAAGGTGAGGCGGTTGTAGAAGTGGTTGAGGATGTCCTCGGAGTTCATGCCGAGCGCATACAGCAGCGCCGTCACCGGCAGCTTGCGCTTGCGGTCGATACGGACGTTGACGATGTCCTTGGCGTCGAACTCGAAGTCGAGCCACGAGCCGCGATAGGGGATGACGCGGGCGGCGAAGAGATACTTGCCCGAGGCGTGCGTCTTGCCGCGGTCATGATCGAACAGCACACCCGGCGAACGGTGCATCTGGCTGACGATGACGCGCTCGGTGCCGTTGATGAAGAAGGTGCCGTTCTCCGTCATCAGGGGCATGTCGCCCATGTAGACGTCCTGCTCCTTGATATCGATGAGCGACTTGGCCTCGGTCTCGGGATCGACCTCGAAGGTGGCGAGCGTCAGCGTGACGCGCATCGGCGCGGCATAGGTGATGCCACGCTGGCGGCATTCCTCGACGTCGAACTTCGGATCCTCGAGGACGTAGCCGCCCTCCTTCTTGATATCGAGCTGCGCGGTGCCGGCGAAGTCGGTGATCGGGAACACCGAGCGCAGCGTCTTCTCCAGGCCCGACACATAGCCGGTCGAGGGATCGGAACGCAGGAACTGCTCGTAGCTCTCACGCTGCACCTCGATGAGGTTCGGCATCTGCACGACTTCGTGAATGTCGCCGAACACCTTGCGGATGCGCCGCTTGGCGGTGCCGCTCTCGATCGCCTTGGTTGCCATGGTCTGGTTTTGCCTCGTCAGCCGTATATTCGCTGCCCGGATACCTCCGGGCGGGACGCACGCCCAGACGCCGAAAGGCCGCGCGCAACATAGTGCGGCGGCATCCGGCGTCCGATGAACCAGCAGCTTCCCATTCGACCGACCCGGTGCGCGACGCCGTGTCATTTCCCGAAAGCTGTGGTGGATGTGTCGCCATATAGGTTCCGTGTTGGAAACTGTCAAAGGGGATGGCATGGGGCTCGCTCGCCGATCGACCCGTTCTGTCACGAGGATAGCGTTTCCATGACCTCGCCCGGCCCGCGCGCCGCCGCCGGCTTCTTCGCCCTGATGATGGCCGGTACTGCGCCCGCCCAGACCAGCACCACGCCCGCCGGCCCGCCGGCTGGCCTCGAAAGCTTCAGCCTGCCGCCGCAAGCCACGCCGACCCCTGCGCCGGTGCCCGTGCCGGATACGCCGCGCCTCAACCTGCCGACCGCGCAGCCGACACCGCGTGCCACGCCCACACCGCGAGCAACCCCGACCCCGCGCGCGACGCCTAGCCCGGTTGCGTCCCCCACGCCGCGGCCGACGCCAACACCGACGCCGAGCCCCTCAGGGACGCCGCAGCCGCTGCCGACACCCATCGCCACGCCCGCGCCCAGCG
>NZ_CAMLAC010000088.1 GCF_946477935.1 uncultured Sphingomonas sp.
GCCGTGCGGCGCGGTGGCGCCAAGGGGACGGGCTGCAGGTTTTCGGGCCTGTCCTACCCCGCGCTCAGTGGCGCCGTCGGGCTGACCCCGTATCGCGCGAAGATCGTCGCCAGCGTGCCGTTTTTCCGCAATTCCGCAACCGCGCGTTCCAGCGCATCGCCAAGATCGCGGCTGTCGTCCTTCACTGCCAGCCCGACGTCCCAGCCCGGCGACGGCAGTGCAGGCAACGGCCCGCGACGCACCTTGACCTTCGCATTGCCGCCCATCAGCGCATGTTCGACCTGCGCCCGTGTCGCGAGTACGGCATCCGCCTTGCCGTCCTTGACCGCGGTTAGCGCGGCATCGCCGCTGGTCAGATGCTGCACGTCGCTGCGCAACACCCCGCCGAAGCTGCCGGAGAGATAGAAATCCGGTATCGAATCGAGTTCCGCGACCAGTCGCTTGCCCTTCAGCTGCGGCGGCGCAACCTCGCAATCGGTGTCCACGCCGCACGCCAACTGGAACCCCTCGCGGTAATAGGGGGCCAGAAAGACGGCGCGATCGTTGGCGAGCGCGAAGGCGCGATCGTACGGGACGTGCATCATGAGGTCCGCCGCCGATCCGCCGATCAGCGGCCCGCGCCAGATCATGTTGCGCAGGTCGTCGCCGACGTCCTCGTCCGCCATGAAGTCGACCAGCTCGGCGCGCACGCCGATCGCCTTGGCCAACATCTCGGCAAGCTCGACGTCTATGCCGACCAGCTTGCCGTCCTGCCGCCACGACCAGGGCGCGAAGTCGCGATAGACGGCGACGCGCATCACGCCCGCCGCCTTCACCTTGTCCAGCGATGCGGCCGACGCTCCGCCGGACATCAGCGCAGCGGCCAATGCCCCGGCGAGAACCCCCCTGCGTCCGATCACGCGCCTATTCCTCGTGCTTGGTGTCGAGCCACGACCGGATCGCCCAGCCCGCCTTCTGCCCCAGCACATCGCCCATCGCCGGCATATACACCTTGCCATCGCGCACGGAGCCCTTGTGATAGCGCTGGATATACCATTCGTCGCCGTCCTCGCCCTTATCGAGGTAGCGCAGGTCGGGCGCGATCCCGCCGGATATTGCCTCCAGCCCGTGGCAGCGCGCGCAATTCTGGCCATAGGCGCTCTCGCCGATCTTCTGCGCGATCGCATAGACCTTGGCATCCGCGCGATACGGGTTCTTGATGACGTAGGTGTCGTTGCCGCCGACGATGTCGGGCAAGGCGCTGGTGTCGACCGCCTGGGGCACGACGTTGCCGTGTGCGAGCAAATTGGCACCGATCGAACCCGCCGCCACCAGCACGGATGCGGCGAAAACCAGCCGTGATCCACGATACGCCATACCACATCTCTCCCGAACGACTGCCACGTGCGGTCATTTGGCGGGGATCGTAGGGACACGCGGCGGAAACCCCATTGCACTTTGGTAGGAGGGGCGTTCGCGGCGGCGACTGCTATCCTTTGAGTCATGCGCATGCTCCCCCTTCTCGCCCTGACGGCGATGCTGGCCGCCCCGGCCGCTGCCGAGACGATCTACGTCACCAACGAACGCGGCAACACTATCACGGTCATCGACGGCGCGACCTTGCAGCCGGTCGCCACCTGGCCGGTCGGCAAACGCCCGCGCGGCATCACGCTGTCGCGCGACAGCAGGCAGTTGTACGTCTGCGCCAGCGACGACAATGCGGTGCAGGTGATCGACCGCGCGACCGGCAAGGTCGTCGCCGATCTGCCATCCGGCGAGGACCCGGAAACCTTCGCATTGTCGCCCGACGGTACGCTGCTGTTTGCATCGAACGAGCGCGACGCCACCGTCACCGCGATCGACGTGCCGCGCCGCGCCGTCGCCTTTCAGATCGTGGTCGGCGTCGAACCCGAAGGCATGGCGGTCAGCCCCGACGGCAGGACAGCGGTGTCGACCTCGGAAACCGACAATGCGCTGCACTGGATCGACATCGCCAGCCGCAAACCGGTCGCCGAAACCAGCGTCGACGCGCGCCCGCGCCATGCCGAATTCACCGCCGATGGACGCTGGCTATGGTCCTCGGCAGAGATCGGCGGCACGGTCCAGATCGTTGACACCGTCACGCACAAGGTGGTCGAGACGATCCGCTTCGCCCCCCCCGGCGTCGCGCCCGAAAAGGTGCTGCCGGTCGGCATCCGCTTCACCCCCGACGGCCGCCGCGCACTCGTCGCGCTCGGCCGCGCCAACCACATCGCGCTCATCGACGTCGCCACGCGCAAGGTGACGGGCTACGTCCCCGTCGGTCAACGTGTCTGGCAGGTCGCGGTCGACGCAGACGGCACCCGTGCCTTTACCGCCAACGGTCTGAGCGATGACGTGTCGGTCATCGACCTAAAGACCAATAAGGTGATCGCCACGATCCCCGCCGGCAGGGCGCCATGGGGTGTCGCGATCGCACCCTGACCCTCTCCAAAGTCCAATTCCGCCCGCACCCGTCATCCGTCAGCTTTTCGGCCAAGGGCCTCGACCGACGGCCTTGCGAACAGGGGAGGACGGATATGAACCGAACGGGCAAGCTGTTGGGCGCAGTCGCCGGCGCGGCGTTGATGTGTTGTGCGGCAGCGCCGGCGCAGGCGCAGGACGCCACCGACGAGCTGCTGCTGCGGCTGAAGGAAAAGGGCATCCTGACCAGCGACGAGTATGATGCTCTGGTCGCCCGCAAGTCCACGCAAGCCGTCGCCCCCGTCGCGACCGGGCAGCCGACCGTCAACGCCGCCGCAGCGCAGGGCGAAGCGACGCAACAGGCGGCGGCCGAACGGCTCGACGACAAGAAGATGGTGCGGATGACCGATTCGGGCGTCGGCCTGATGATCGGCGACGTCGCCCTGAAATTCTCGGGCTCGGTCAACGGCTTCTACGTCCATGATGACGGTGATCGGGCGATCCCGGCGAACACGGTCGCGGGCGGCCTCGCCACCGTGGGCGACAATTCCTCGGCGATCCGCAACGGCCTGCTGCCCGGCTTCCTGAAGGTCGAGGTGTCGACCAACCAGGGCGGCTGGGACGTCGGCGCGCACTTCGGCCTGTATCCCGGCATCAACAGCAATCTCGGCAATGCCGGCGCCAACGGCGGGGGTTCGCCTGCCGCGTTGCAGACGTCGGGCATCGACGCCCGCCAGACCTACCTGACCTTCGGCCGCGCCAATTTCGGCGAGGTGAAGATCGGCCGCGACATCGGCCTGTTCGGGTCGGACGCGATCCTCAACGACATCACATTGCTCGCCGTCGGCACCGCGGCCGGCAACGGCGCGCCGTCGAACACCTCGCTGGGCCGGATCGGCCTCGGCTATATCTACACCGACTTCCAGCCGCAGATCACCTATTCCTCGCCCAAGTTCGGCGGGGTG
Source organism: uncultured Sphingomonas sp. (assembly GCF_946477935.1). Taxonomy (GTDB): domain Bacteria; phylum Pseudomonadota; class Alphaproteobacteria; order Sphingomonadales; family Sphingomonadaceae; genus Sphingomonas. The sequence continues at coordinate 3,387 of NZ_CAMLAC010000088.1, forward strand.
CAGGTGTCGGGCGGCATCTTCCAGCCGCTGACCACGGTGGGCTTCAGCGAGGTCAACGGCAGCCCCGGCTTCCAGGCCAAGGTAACGTACGACCGGGTGCCGGCCGATGGCGGCTTCGGCATGCACGCCTGGCTCAGCGGCCTCATCCAGAAGCATGATGCGACGACCACCCTGCCCGCCTACACCGGGCGTGCCCTCGATGTCGGAGCCAAGCTGTCCTATGCCAATGCCAGCCTGACCGGTTATTACTACACAGGCTCCGGGATCGGCACGATCGGGCTGTTCCTACTCTCCACCGACGCGCTGGGCCGCAAGCGCGACAGCGACGGCTTCTACGTCCAGGGCACGCTGGGCTTCGGCAAGTTCACCGCTGGCGCCAGCTACGGGCAGAGCAACCTCAGCCGCGCAGATGGCGAGGCAATCTCGAACCTCGTCCGCCGCAACTCCAGCTATGTCGGCCAGCTGCGGTACGGGCTGACCAACTGGGTGACGCTGATCGGCGAATACACGCACACCAAGTCGAAGGCGCATAATGGCAACGACGCCGACTCCGATGCGCTGGCCGCCGGTGCCATCCTGTTCTTCTGACCCGACGCCCCCACCGGCATCTGCCGATCTCCGCGGTCGTCGCGACGCCTTTCGGGCAGCGCGATGACCGCCACGCATCTGGAGACTTCATGACCGACGCAACCTACCCCGCCATCGCGCGGGCCGGCAGTATCGATGCGGCCGAATACGAACGCCGCCATGCCGCCGCGGCACGGGATCCAGAAGCCTATTGGCGCGAGGCGGGGCGGTGCATCGACTGGATCGTCCCCTACACGAAGGTGAAGGACACCTCTTTCGACGAAGGGGACTTCCGCATCCGCTGGTTCGACGACGGCGTCATCAATCTGTCCGCCAACTGCCTCGATCGGCATCTGAAGACACGCGGCGATCAGCTAGCGATCATCTGGGAGGGCGACGAGCCGGGCGAAACGGACTCCGTCACCTATCGCGACCTGCACGACCGCGTGTGCCGTTTCGCCAACGTGCTGAAGGATCAGGGCGTGCGAAAGGGCGACCGGGTGACGCTCTATTTGCCGATGATCGTCGAAGCTGCGGTGGCGATGCTCGCCTGCGCGCGCATCGGGGCGATTCACTCGATCGTGTTCGGCGGCTTCTCGCCCGACAGTCTGGCAAACCGCATCCAGGATTGCGACGCGCGGCTGGTGGTGACCGCCGACGAGGGAGCCCGCGGCGGCAAGCGGGTGCCGCTCAAGGCGAACGTCGATCTGGCGCTGGCGCAATGTCCGTCGGTCGAACGCGTGATCGTCGTTCGCCGCACCGATGGCGATGTCGCGATGACCCCCGGCCGCGACATCTGGTACGATACGCTGCTGGCGGCCGCCGCACCGGACTGCCCGCCCGAACCGATGAATGCGGAGGATCCGCTCTTCATCCTCTATACCTCGGGCTCGACCGGCAAACCGAAGGGCGTGCTGCACACCACCGGTGGTTACGCCGTCTGGGCGACGACGACCTTCCGCGACGTGTTCGACTATCGCGACGGAGAAGTGTTCTGGTGCACCGCCGATGTCGGCTGGGTCACCGGCCACAGCTATGTCGTCTATGGCCCACTTGCGAACGGCGCGACAACCGTGATGTTCGACGGCGTCCCGAACTATCCCGACCATGGTCGCTTCTGGGAGACGATCGACCGGCTGGGCGTCGACATCTTCTACACCGCGCCGACCGCGATCCGCGCGCTGATGCGCGAGGGCGACGATTGGGTGACGCGCGCCAGCCGCCGGTCGCTGCGCCTGCTCGGCACCGTCGGCGAACCGATCAATCCGGAAGCGTGGGATTGGTACCACCGCGTTGTCGGCGAGCGGCGCTGCCCGATCGTCGACACCTGGTGGCAGACCGAGACCGGCGGCATCCTGATCGCCCCGCTGCCCCATGCCACCGACCTGAAGCCGGGATCGGCGAGCAAGCCGCTGCCCGGCGTCCTGCCCCTGCTGGTCGATGCGGAGGGAGCGGTGCTGACCGGCGCGACCGAGGGCAATCTGTGCATCGCCGACAGCTGGCCGGGCCAGATGCGCACCCTGTGGGGCGATCACGATCGCTTCTTCCAGACCTATTTCACGACCTATCCGGGGCTCTACTTCACCGGCGACGGCTGCCGCCGCGACGCCGACGGCTATTATTGGATCACTGGCCGGGTCGACGACGTCATCAACGTATCAGGCCACCGCATGGGCACCGCGGAGGTCGAGTCGGCGCTCGTCGCCCACCCCAAAGTCGCCGAAGCGGCCGTCGTCGGCAGGCCGCACGCCGTCAAAGGCCAAGGCATCTACGCATACGTCACGCTCAACGTGGGAGAAGAGGCTTCGGACGAACTGAGGACCGATCTTCGATCATGGGTTCGGCGAGCGATCGGCCCTGTAGCCAGCCCCGATGCGATTCATTTTGCGCCTGTGTTGCCCAAGACGCGCTCTGGCAAAATCATGCGCAGAATTCTTCGAAAAATTGCGGAAGGGGACACCCAGAACATCGGAGATCTGTCGACTTTGTCGTCGCCAGACATTGTTGAGGTTTTGATTAAAGAGCGAATCGCTTAGCCATCAAACCGCACAATCAGGCTTGATTTGAGCCAAAAGCAAATATCTTCTGAATGTTGTAGGTTTGTCGATGGGTGCGATGGCGCTCCAGATTGAAGTTGTTGTGGATATTGGCGTGGACCGAGACGAACTTCTGTAGCGTCTTCATCTGCCGGAAGCGAAGCATCGCCCGCTCTCGTCGTCGAAACGGCAGGTTGCTGTTCTCCACCCGGTCGTTTGCCCAGCGGTCGACCTCCTGCCGGCCGCTACAGCCCAGTTTGTCCAGGACAGCGCCATAGCTCCGCAGGTAGACCATCTTTCCCTTCAGCTTCACGTACATTTCATCCAGGTGCCAGTGCCAGTGGCGATAACCCCGCATCCTGTTCACCAGCTGGCGGCGGATGTCCCTGGCGAACAGCGGGTCGAACCTGTTCCATCACAGCCGCACCGTCTCATTGCAGATGTCGATCCCACGCTCGGACAGCAGGTCTTCCACGTTTCGCAGGCTGAGCGGAAAGCGCACGTACATCAGCACCACCAGCCGAGGCACCTCGGGCGACGAGTTGAAGTAGCGGAACGGCGAGGCTGGCTTGCGTGGGCGGGGCATGCCCTACCCTACCCGGTTCTCCCGGACAGCCGGCGCATTTGGTTTAATGGTGCCCCGGTGAGGCATGTCTCTGCCTTTCCATATCCAACTCGCTCGCAACAGCCGCTGCATCTGTTCTGACAGAACCCCAATGCAGGCTCACTGGTAGGCTTATCCCTTGCTTTGGCCGGCCATCACAAGGTGATCGGGAACGGTTTCTTCATGTAATAGCGGCATCAGGGCTGTCTGGTCATGGCTGGCATCGGTTTCCAATTGGCGAGAACCGCAACGGATGGCGGGGTCGGCGGCATCGTCGGCGCCGCAGCCTTTGGTGCGCTGATCAGCGCCGGCCCATGGCTCATCACTGCGGTGGCAATGGCAGCGTTGAACGGTTGGTCGGTCGGTCATCTGCTGCGCGCCGACGCTGTGATCGTGCACACCGTCTTGATCTACGGATTCAGCCTTTCGGCACTTGCCGCCGCCCCAATCGGCATTCTAGCCACCCGCATGGCGGCCGACCGCATCTTCGCGCGCGATGCTGCGGGGGTGACAGGCATCGTGATCGTTGCGTTGGCGGCAGGTGGCGCGATCGCATTAGTAGTGGGCGCGCTGCTCTTCGGGTTTCTCGCAGGCTTGTCGCCCGGGCGGGCAATGTTGGCGACCATCATCCTGGCATGGCTGACGCAGATCTGGATCGTAGCGCCTCTCCTCACTACGTTGCGGCGCTACCGGGCCGTGCCGCTCGCCTATCTGGGTGGCATTGGATTGGCCGTTATCCTTTTGGCGTTCCTCCCGGCCCGGGATGCAAGCGGCGTACTCGCAGCGATCGCCATAGGTGTTGGTGTGACGCTTGCAGCGATCCTATGGACAATCCACTGCCATTTCGCCGCCCCACCGAGATTGCGTTTACGAGGTGCAATCACACCGGGGTTGGCGCGCATTGTCGCCGCAGCCGGGACCGCCGCGGTAGCAGCGATCTGGATCGACAAGTGGCTATTATGGGCCGGTCCGGACAGCGTTGCAACGATCGGCTGGTTGCGATTGAACCCGATCAACGACCAGGGCAGCTTCTTGGGGCTGCTGACAATGGTGCCGGGGTTGACGTTGATCCTGGTGGTGGGGGAGACGCGGTTCGATCGGGCGTTTGGCGACCTGATCGCGCGGTGTACCGGCACGTCGACGCTGGAGCGTGTCGAGGAGGCGCGGCGGGAGGTGCGGCGGACGCTGCTGGATGCACTGCGCTTGCTGGTGCTGGTACAGGCGCTGGTGGCGGCGCTCGCCTGGGTGCTGGCGGTGCCGCTGTTCGACGCGATCGGAGCGGATACGCGGGCCATCTTCGCCTTTCGCCAGACGTCGCTGGGTGCCGTGTTCCACCTGATCGCGATCGCCGCAACGGTTGCGCTGGCCTATTATGACCTGTTCGGGCGCATCATGCTGACATGGACGGCGTTTGCGATCGCCAGCGCGGTCGCCACCCTGTTGCAATGGAATTACGGTTTTGCCGCATTCGGCTGGGGCTATATGGCGGGCGCGGTGGTCGGCGCCTGCGTTGCGATGGCCCTGGTCGCAGAAGCGACGGTGAACCTCATCTACCTGCTGTTCGTCGGCAACAACCCGTCGGTGGTCGGCCAACAGGGACGCCTGTTATGACCCACACACCCTATCTGGGCCGGCGCGGCATACTGGCGGCCAGCGCCTTCGGACTGACCCTTGGCCTTCGTCAGCCGGTGGCTGCGCGCGGTGCCCTGTTCCCCGAAGACGATTGGCAATGGGCGCTGGATTATGGTCCGGCGACCGATCCGGCCCTGGCGCGGCAATATCGGCTGCTGGTGCTGGAGCCGCATCATCCGCGCCCGATAGCGCCGCTGCGCGGACCCGGCAGCCGGCTGCTCGGCTATGTCAGCTTGGGCGAGGTGGAGCGCAGCCGCGACTACGCGGCGATGCTCGACAAGGTCGGCGCGCTTGGCCCACCCAACCCCAACTGGCCGGATGCCCGGATGCTGGACCTGCGTCATGCCGCCGCGCGTCGTGTGGTGATCGAGCGGATCGTGCCAGACGTGCTGGCGCTCGGCTATGACGGAATCTTCATCGATACGATGGATAGCATCGAGGCGATGGAGCGACAGGATCCCGTCCGCAACAAGGGCATGGTCGCGGCCGGCGCGGCAATGATCGCCGCGCTGCGCGCGCGCTTTCCCGCGATGCGCATCATGCTGAATCGGGGCTATGCGATGCTGCCCAAGGTCGCGACAAAGGTCGACATCGTCCTGGGCGAAGCCATGGCGTCCAGGTGGAACTTCACCACCAAACGGTACGAGCTGCTCAGCGACAGCGACTGGTCGTGGCAGGCCGAACGGCTGCGCGCCGCCAGGGCGAGCAATCCCGACCTTGTCCTGGCGACCCTGGATTACTGGGATCCGGCAGCCGAAGCGCAGGTCGCCAAACTCTATGCCCGCGAACGCGCTGCCGGCTTCCAGCCCTATGTCGCCACGCTTGCGCTCGACCGGTTGATCCCGGAGCCGACCGGATGAGGTCGCAGCGCCGACGCGCAAGGCTGGCGATCGTCCTGCCCGTGCTTGCCGGCTTCGGCCTGCTCGCCGGCGGGCTGTGGCTGCTCCCCGACCAGCTGGAGGTTCGCGATGCGCAGAGCCATGCGCAAGGTGCCGCCATGTCGGCGCTACCGACTGCCACTGCGCAGACAGTGCCGCCGCCTGCCGCCCCGACGCCGCCGGCCATCGCAACGGAAATCCGTACCGCGGATGCAGCGCGGCTCGCGGCGCTGACCGCAGACCTGATCGCCAATGGCCGGCCGGTCACCACGTTGCAGATCGCCTATGACCTTGTTGCGGCAAAGCGGCCCGCCGTCGCGCTCGCATATCTGGCCGCCCGCCCCGACGGTGTCACCGCGGAGACATGGCGGCTGCGTGCCGACCTGCTGCACAAGACGGGGCGAACGGCGGAGGCGACCCGGCTCGTCGCCGCCGCGGCGCAGCGTGGTGGCGGCGTGGCAGCGGCCGATCTGATCGCCGCCGCCTACGCGATCAACCGTCCCGATCTCGTCGTCACCGCCGCCGCGCGCGGGATCATTCCCCCGCCTGACGTCGCGCTGGCGCTTGACCTTGCCCGCCGCGCCGATCAGGCGAACCGCCCCGAACTCATCGCGATGTTGGACCGCGCCACCCGTGCCGACTGGCGCGGGGCGGACCCGTGGCTCGCCATCCGTGTGGCGATGGCCAGCGGCGACACGGCGGCGGCGCTGCGCGCGGCGGATCGCCTGCCCGCGGACAATGATGCGGCACGCGAAGCGATCCTGGCCCGTGCCGGAGATCGCGACGGACTGCGCCGTTTGTTGCTCGCACGGGCGGCGGCTGCCGATGCGCAGCGTCCGGTCATTGCCGAGCAACTGCTCGCCGCCGGTTACCGAGAAGATGCCAAGGCCGTGTTGCAGCGGGCGGCAAGCGGAGGGTTGCCCACCGATCCCATTGCCCGGCGCCTGTTGTTTCTTATGGGCCCGCGGCCGGCGGCTGCCGACCTCGCCTGGCTGCGGCAACAAGCCATGGAGGGAGACGCCGCCCGGCAGCGGGCCTGGCTGGAGGTTTATGCGACGAGCGACCGCCCGGCCGAGGCGCTGGCCTTTGTCGCGCGGCATCCGCTTGCCGATCGTACCGATGTGATGCTGACCCGGCTGTCGCTCGCACGGGTGGCGGGCGATGGTCCGGCGGCCCGTGCGTTGGTGACGACGCTCCTTGACGGTCGCACGCTCGACGCGGCCCAGCTTCGCACGCTGGCGGCGAGTGCGCCGGCCGGCATGATCCCGGCCGACGCACTTGCACGACAACGGGTAGCGGCGGGGGTCGCGGAACCCCGCGACACCCTCGATCTGGCCTGGTCGGCATGGAATGCGGGACGTGCCAAGGAGGCCGCCGGCTGGCTGCAAGACCATCTTCAAGTCGCGCCGGACGATCTGGCCGCCCTGCGACTGATGGCCGATGTCCAGTCGCGGATCGGAGGAACGGCCGCGGCACGCCCCTGGCTGGAACGCGCGCTGGCACAGACGCCACCGCTCAGCCGCCCCCGCGCCGAACTGCTCGATCGGCTCGGTCGACCAGCGGAAGCGATCGCGATCGTCGCCCGACTGCGAACCGACGCACCGCAGGACCGCGCGCTCGCCGCACTCCACGCGCGCCTGTTGATCGCGCAGGGACAGCCCGGCCGCGCCCGCACGGTGCTGGCGCAATGATCCTGCTGCAGACCATACTGGCGCTATCCGCGCCGATGCCCTCGACGACACCGTCCGGCGCCGTGCCGGCGGAAGGGCAAAGCGCAATGCCCCCGGTGCAGCTCGTCTGGCCGCAAGGCAGCGTCCTGCGGGTCGAGGCAGCGGAGGGCGAACTGGTCGCCTCGTTCGATCGCCCCCTCCCGCCCGCGCAGATCGACGTTTTCCGCGATATGGCGGGTGAGGCGATCGGCGACCTGCGTTGGAATGACGACACGCTGGTACTACGCCCCGCCCCCGGCTGGACGATGTCATGGCGGCAGGCAGGGACGACCCTGTCCGTGGTCTTCGCCCCGCCGGTGACAGCAGCGGGCGACGACACCACCGCGATCGATGCCACGCGCGATGCGGCGGTCGCCGCGATCGAGGCGGATGCCGCCGCGGGCTATCACGGCGCCGCTCGCCGCGGTGCAGCGGCACTCGCCGTCCGCTATCCGGACGACCGTGCAATTGCGCGCCTGCTCGCCGATACCCGGCTGGCCGATGGCGATGTTCGCGGAGCCGCGCGTGACTACCGCACATTGGGTGCCGACGACCGTGCCGCTCGCCGGGCAATGGCGGCGAGCGGCGGCAGCGCCATCCTGGGGATCACCGCGCGTGACGGCAGCGATCTGGCGCAGTTCGAACTGGCGGCGCGCGCGGATGTCCCGATCGCCCCTGCCCTGGCGGCCGGAGGCGGCGTGCGTCACGTCGTCAGCCGGATCGATGACGGTGCGCGCCGCGATGCCACGATCGTCGATGCCTCGCTGGCCGCCGTGATGACGCAAACGGTTCGGATCCACCTCATCGCCGCCGCAGCACTGGATGACGGCGTGACCGGGGGAGGGTTCCGTATGGTTTCAGGACCGGCCGAATCCCAGCTTCGCGCCACCGTGTTGCGCCACATGCCGGATTATTCCACCCCCGCGCAGGTACTGGCCGGCGGATATCTATCGCGCGCGACGATCGGAATAACCTATCGCCTGACACCGGGCGTCGTGCTTCAGGCCGACGCCGGCGCCAACCGCTATGGTCTGGCGGGAATGGGCGGCGGCAGCGACACGATCGTGGCCACCGCCGGGGCCGATTATCTCATCCGCCGCCAATTTCCGGCACTTGGCCTCACCTATCGCTACGAAGCCGAATATGTGCAGCGTCTGTTGCGCGGCACCGGGGCTGCACCGCTGCTGCCGCTCGCCACCAGAGAGAATCATACGGTGCAGGCGCTGGTCAGCGGTGCGGTCGGCGAATTGCAACTCACCGGCCTGGCCGGCTGGACGGTCGACCGGTTCGGCGGCGACGGACCCACCGCCAGCCTGGGGATCGCCGCCCCGATCGGCATCGGCTGGTTGGTAGAGGCCAGTGGCGGCGTTACCTCGATCACCCGCCCGGGCTTTTCGGGCCGCCAGCTTTTCGCCCGCGCGCACGTCACGCACAGCCTGGGAGACGGCGAATGACCTTTACGCCGCGCGACGGCTGGCGACGCGCGACGCGCATTGCCGCCGAGATCGCTGTCGCCTTCGTGATGCTGGTCGCGCTCGACCTCTGGTTGACCGATGGCACCGCCTTTGCCGGTATCCAGCCCAACCCCTTCTGGCTGCCCGTGCTGGTGATGGCGCTCGCCTATGGCACCGGACCGGGCGTGATCGCCGCGGCGATCGCCTCTGCGCTATGGCTGAACAACGTCCACGCCGACGGTGGCGCGCGCGACTATCTCGACCATCTGCTTCACCTGTCCCTGCCGCCATTATTGTGGTTCGTCACCGCGGTAGTGATCGGTGAAGTGACGATGCTGCGCGCCGCCCGCCATGCCGGCCTCCAGCGCCGAGAGCAGATCGCACGCCGCAATACGCTGCGGCTGACGGAAGCATTCGACACGCTGTCCAAGACCAATCGGCGATTGCAGGTCCAGTTGGTCACCGAAGATGGCACGATCGGCCATATCGTTGCCACCGCGGCGCAACTGGCCTCCCCTGATCCGGCGAAACGGCGCGGCGCCGTCGCGCGGCTGATCGCCCTTTCGGCACATACGGAGGACTTTGCCTGCTATCGCATCTCCGGGGGCGAGGCGCGGGCATGGCTTCACGCCAGCCAGTCCGCGGTGCGGCGGGACAGTTTACCTGGGGTGCTGATCGAGCGGCTGGCGCAGGCGCCCGGCATCCTGCACGTCGCCCGTCGCGCCGATCGGGCGGTGCTGGATGGCGTCGGCGTGGCCGTCGTCCCGCTGATCGATGGGGAGACCGATGCACTGATCGGCTGCCTCGTTATTCACGCCTTGCCATTTGGCGCGCTCAACCCCGCGCACACCGCCCAATTGCATGAGATGGCGGGATGGCTGACGCCGTTGCTCGCCGACGTTTCACCGGGCGCATGGCAGCCGGTTCGCCCGACCGGCATGGTCGCATGACCCGATGGCTGGTGGCGCTGGCGCTTCTGGATGTGGCGTGGCTCGGGTCCGGTGCGTTTCTGGAGGGTGGACAGGCGTGGGCGCTGGCGGCGCACGCGGTGATCAGCACGCTCGCCTATGCGCTTTGGCTCCGTGATGGCGGCGTGATCGGCTTTGCACCGGCGATGCTCGGTCTGTTCGGGCCGGTCGGCCTGTTGCTCGGGCAGCGTCTTTCCAACCGACGACCTTCCTTTGCGGCGAGGCCGGAGGAGGCGGTGTTCGGCCCCCGCCCCGCGCGCGTCGCGCGTCGCGGCGCCAGTCTTGCCACCGCCCGGATGCTGGACGGCCGCGTCCACCACGCCGGTCCGGACACGCTGAGTTCACTGCACACCGTTCTCAGGCACGGCGACGTTGCCGCCCGCCGCCTCGCGGTGGAAACCATCGTTCGCTCCTTCGAACCCGCTCTGTCGCCGCTGATCGCCCTGGCGCTGACCGATAAAGACCAGACCATTCGCGCGCTCGCTGCCGCGGCATCGTCGCGGGTGGTCCAGAATCTGGCAGTGGCGCGTGAGGGCCTGACGGTGGCACAGGACGATCCCGAGGCCGCGGCGCGCCTTGCCGCGCTGCTCGCGAAGCATGCGCGGGCCGATGTGTTGTTGTCGGATTCGCAGCGCGCGCATCTTCGCACGGATGCACTGGCGCTGATGCCGGCGGAAGAACCCCAGCGCCTGATGCTCATGGTCGAGGCCCTGTGGGCCGCCGGCGACCTTGCCGCGATCGATACGCTGCTGGGCGACCTGCCCGCCGATGCGCCGGCGGATCTGCTGGCGCTGTCCCGCTGGTGGCAGGCGGAAGCCGCCGCATGACCGGCGGCACCGCGCCGGAGGCGGATATCTGCCTGATCGTCGAGGGGGCATATCCTTATGTGATCGGGGGCGTGTCGGGCTGGCTGCAGGATCTCATCACCCATCTGCCCGACGTGCGCTTCGCCATCGCGGCGATCAAGCCGAGCGCGGCCCCCCTGCCCTTTCGCCTCACCC
>NZ_CAMLAC010000089.1 GCF_946477935.1 uncultured Sphingomonas sp.
GCGTGGGGGTGGTGGGCGTCGGTGTCGGGGTACCCGGCACGACGATGACGCCCTCGCCCGGAGAGGCGACGCCGTCCGCGCCGTTGCAGCCGGCAAGTGCCAGGCTCGCGGTCGTCGCCAGTAGAAGAGTGCCGAGGCGGTGGAAGCGGGCCATGTGAAGCTCCTGGTCGATCTTGGATGGTGCGATCGACCAGAGCGTCCCCCCTGCCGATCTCCCCGCGGCGGTTAGGCGGGCCGCATGACGGGAAGATGTGGTTTCGGGGTCAGAACGGTTACGAGGACGTGACGATTTCGTGACGATGCCCGGATGACACAGCAAGGCCGGATCGGCCGTTTCGCTGCGATGCAGCATCTGACCGGTTCAAGGCGCGCCATGGCCGGCGTAATCTGCCAACCCGTCCGTCCGCTTGGATTTATTCCTGATAAACAGCGGGGCCCGGCGCAGCGCGCCTTGCGCCTGCCTCATGCCGGCCCCGGTCCTTCGGGTGACAGGCAGGCCCGCCGCCCGGATAAAGCGGATCGGGCCCCCTGCCCTTCACCCCAGCTTGGCCGTAGGGGTCAGCCACACCGTGCCGCGCCCGCGGAACACGAACACCAGCCCCTCGCCGCTGCGCATCGCATTGCGCAGCCCCTGCACCAGCGGTCGCAACTCCACCTGCAAGGTCGCCGAATACATCAGCATCAGGTCGCCATCGACGATCAGCTCGCCGGAGCCATCCAGTTCGACCACCTCGATCTCGTCCACCGGCACCGGCGCTTCGACCACGAATGCACCCTGCCCGGTCAGCTTGGGCTGCATCAGCCCGTTGCCCGAAAACAGCCCCGCGACCGAGCGGTGGACGTGCGTCGACACCTGGATGTTCGCATCGCACGCGTAAAAGGCGCCATCGTCCAGGATCAGCGAGTCCTGCGGCCCGTCCATCGCTGCCAGGATGAAATGCTTCGTGGTCGGCTCTGTCCACACCTCGCCACGACCCGAAAACCGCGTCGCATAGGCCGACTCGCCCGATCCCGCCGATTTCACCGCACGCGCCAGAAAGCCGCCGCTCTCGTTGCGCTGCACCTCGGTATGAATGGCGCCGTGCGCATATTGCAGCGCCCCCGGCTCCAGCAGCGCCCCGCCGCCCTCCAGCACGATGCGCACCTGCCGCGCGGTCGCCTCATGCGCCGGATAGACATAAACCGGCGCCGCCGTGGCCTGCCCGGCGGCACCAGCCGGCGCCGTCGCCTGCACCGCGCGCGCCATGGCATAGCTCTTGCGCTTGAACTGATAGAGTTCCAGCCGCATGCCATTGCCCGGCTGTTCGTCGATCTTCGTCCTGAAATCGGCCATTTGCGTCCTCCTCCACCTTACGCGATCTTCAGTTCGGCACCCGTCGTTCCGAACGCCTCGGCGCGCGCCATCACCCGGCGCGCCCAGCGCGCATGCGTCGCGGGCTCGCACATCACACCCGCGCTATTGAACACGGCCGGGCTGTCTTCGCCAAGAATCGCCTGCGCCTCCGCCAGTTGCGCCATCGGCACTGCCAGCGCGGCATGGATCACCCGCACCTGGCTGGGATGGATCGCCGTCTTGGCGCACAGCCCATGATCCAGATCGCGCTCCACCTCGGCGGCAAGCAGCGCGGGGTTGGCGAAATTCTCCATCACCGGCGCGGTCAGCTCGAACCCCCATGGGGCAAAGGTCGCCACCAGCGTCCCGATCAGCGGACCCAGCGGCCCCTCATAGACGGTGCGCGTCGGCGATCGCCGCGCGCCCAGCATCTGCAACAGGTCGTTGCCGCCGATGCGCAGCGCCAGGACACGATCCTGTTGCCCCAGCAACTGATCGCGCAGGCGCCGCATCTCGTGCCCGTCGCACACCTCGCGCGTCTCCAGCGTCGGCATCAGCCGGTGGCCGTCATGCAGCGGCAGCGCCAGATAGGCGGGCAGGCTGTCGGCATGCGCCTTGGGGATCACGAAGCCCGCCGCATGGCCGATACCGTCCAGTTGCAGGATATGCTCCAGCATTCCTGCATTGCGCGGGCGCACGAACACCGCCAGCGGAATGCCGGCCAGCAACGGCAGCACCGCCGCCAGATTCTCCAGCGCCGCGGGCACGTCGCGCGCATGGACCGAATCCTCGACGCACAACACCGCCGATCGCAGGCCGGACGCCGCCGCCCGCGCCAGCGCCGCCGCCAGGTCACGCCGCGTACACGGCATGTACAGGGTCGCACCCAGTTCGATCGCGGACACGTTCATGCCGCCACCCGGTCCCGGCCCAGCGAGCGGATGATCGTCACCGCACGGTACCGGCAATCGGCGGCCAGCCGTTCCACCGGCACCCCGCCCTGTTCCGCCAGGTGGATCAGATGCGCCACGTCGGCGTCGCCGGGATCGCGCACGAACAGCCGCTCGGGCATCCGGCGGAGCAGCGCGCGTGTCGCCTCCGCGATCCCCGGCTTCACCCGGTTCGCATCCTCGCTGCCGATCGCGTCCAGCATCTGCGCCACCAGTGCGCCGCTTGCCGCGCGCAAGGTCGCGCGCGCCGCATCATGTCCCCCGATCGGCCGCGGCTGCGCCAGTGCCGCCATCGGCGCCAGCGCGTCGACGAAGGCCCGCGACTGATCCGCTGCCGTATATTCCGGGTACGTCACGCAGGCATGGAAATCGCCCGGCCCCACCACCGCATCCGACAGAATTGACCGGCTGACCAGCCCCGACACGATGCCGTTCAGCAGCCCCGACGCGATCAGATAATCGTCCGATGTCGCCGCGATATCCGCCACGCCGGCCGGGTCCGCCACCACCGCCAGCGTCGGCGCGAAACCGAACGGCCGATCCGCCAGACTGCGCCGCAACTCACGCGCGATCGCGCCCTTGCCCGTCCAGCCATCGACGAACACCACATCCGCCGGATCGTGCCGCCGGGCGATATGCGCCAGCGCCGCGCGGTCGATCCCCCGGTCGCGGATGATGCTGATCGAATAATGTGCCGCCTCCACGCCGTGCGCGCGCAGCGTGCGCAGCAACAGCACGCCGATCGGCGTCCCCGCGCGCGCCAGGCTGGCGATCACCACCTCGCGCCCGTCCGCGCGCGCCGCCAGATGCGCCGCCAGCGCGGCGATATCGCTCGCCAGCCTCAGGCCATTGCGTTGCAGGGCCGCATGGTACAGCGCTAGATAGGCCGCGTCGGGCACCGTCTCGGGTGCGATCATCTCCGAATAATGCCGCGCTCCGGACTGGATCGCCCGCTCCTTGGCCGCGACGTCGGTCGCCGCCAGCGTCACCGGCTTCAACAGGAAGGTTACGTCCGCCGGGTCGTAGCTGCCCGAAAAGCCGCTCATGCGAACAGCCGGTCGGCCAGTTGCGAGCGGGTTGGCAGCATCGCAAAGTCGCACATCGCCATGAACGGCGCATCGGTCAGGCTGTCGCCCACCCCGATCACGCTCGCCTCGGGAAACCGCTCGCGAAGCCCCGGCAACAGATGCGCCACCGCATTGGCCTTGCCGAGATAGGGCGGCATCATCGCGACATTGTTGCCGTTGCGGTGCAGCGTCCATCCCGCCGGCACGTCCGGAATCGCGGCATCCACCACCTTGAACAAGGCGTCATGATCCGCCTCGGGATGCTTGGCCAGCGTGTAGAGTGGCACGCCCGCCTCAGCCAGCACCCGCACCCTCAGCGCCACGCCCTGCCTGTCGGCCTCGCGCGCAATCGCCGCGGTATAGCCATCCAGTGCCTCGGCATGGTCCGCCGCCGCCTGTGCGATCTTCGCCGCCCAGCCTGCATCCGGCTCGCCATCCTCGCCCAGCACCACGCCGCCATGCGCGCACACGCCGGCGGCGAAGGGCACCTTCACCCGGCGCAGCGCATCCAGGCTGCGCCCCGTCACCGGCACCAGATGCGTCGTCTCGGCCAGCCACTCGATGAAGCGCATCTGCCGCGGCGTGGCATAGCTCAGCGGCGAGCCGTCGACCGCGAAACCGATCGGCGTCAGCGCGTCGTCGGCCAGGTCGCCCGGGCATTTCGCCCGCGTCTGGAACAGCGTGTCGTCCAGATCGACCAGCGCGATCGCCCGCATCAGCGACCGCTCCAGCGCAGCGTCTGCGCGTTCAGCGCCGCGACCAGCGCCGGATCGACGCCCGGCGTCTCGTGGCAGATCCATGTCGTCCGCCCATCGGCGGCATCCGCATTGTACAAAAAGTTCGGCACACCCGTTCCATAATTATCGTCGAAACTCAGCGCGCAAGCCAGCGCTCCGCCGATCCGCGCCGGACTGCGGCTCGTCGCCTGCACCACCACGTCCCGCCCCGCCTCCTCCAGCCGCTCCGCCAGCCGGAACGGCGCATAGGTGAACTCACCCGTCCCCACGATCCGCAACGGACCCTGCACCGCCGGCTGCATGTCCGGCTCCGCCGCATCGCTGTCACTACGCCCCAGCCGCCCGTGATTGACGGGATCGTCCAGCACGCCCAGCGTCCCTGCCGCCGCTTCGAACCCCGCCAGGTCGTCCGCCACACCGGCCGGCGTCCAGTCCAGCCGCCCTTGCAACAGGCTCGCGATCGTCGCCGGCCGCGGCATCGCCGCCAGCCACCCACCACCCGACCAGTCGGTCAGCGTCGCCACCACGATCCGCTCCACGCTCGGCCAGCGCGCCACCAGCTCGCGCGCCAGATTGGTCAGCGTCGTCCCCGTCGATACCTCGTCATCGACCAGCACCAGCGTCCTCGGCGCCTCGAACCCCGGCACCACCGGTTCATACACCAGATGCGCGGAGGCATGGCTGTGCGGCTCCTCGAACCGCGCGAGCAGCGGATGGTCGATCCGCTGCCGCGTCGAATGGAGGTACAGCGCATCCGTCCGCGCCATCTCCTCATGCAGCGTCTGGCCCAGGCACACTGCCGTCTCCGCCAGCCCCATCACCACCACCGGCCCCGCCAGATCGCCCGGCAACCGTGCCGCCAGCGCCCGCACCGCGGCGCGCATCTCGCGCGGCCGGGCCGGCCAGTGCCGCCCCAGCACCTTGGACACCACCAGGAAGCCCCGCTTGGGATTGCGCCGCGCCGCGAACCCGCACAGCCGGTCCAGCGGCCAGTCGGGATCGCCCCCCTCCACGCACACGCGCAACATACCGGTCGGCAGCGAAACCTCCGCTGCCGACACCTGCCCCCCGGATGCCATCATCGCCTAGACGTTGACGCCGAACGAGCGGGCCAGCGGCCCCAGCCCGCCGGCAAAGCCCTGACCGATCGCCTTGAACTTCCACTCGCCACCATGACGATACAGATCGCCGAAGATCATCGCCGTCTCGGTCGATGCGTCTTCCGACAGGTCGTACCGCGCGATCTCGGTGCCGCCGTCGGCGTTCAGCACGCGGATGAAGGCGTTCGACACCATGCCGAAATTCTGGCGGCGTGCCTCGGCTTCGTGGATCGTCACCGCAAAGCTGATCTTGGCGATGTCGGCGGGCAGCGTGTCGAGATTGACCTTCACCGTCTCGTCGTCGCCCGAGCCTTCACCCGTCAGGTTGTCGCCCTGATGCTCGACCGCGCCGTTCGCGCCCAGCTTGTTGTTGTAGAACACGAAGTCCGCGTCCGACCGCACCTGTCCCGCCTCGTTCAGCAGGAACACCGATGCATCCAGATCGAACCCGCTGCCATCGGTCACGCGCGTGTCCCAGCCCAGGCCGACGCGTACCGCCTTCAGGCCCGGCGCTTCTTTCGACAGGCTGACATTGCCGCCTTTGGACAGGGATACCGCCATGTAATCGTCTCCATTGCTTGCCGGCCGATCATCGGCCGATATTGACGTTAAGGGCCTGCGCGCTCAGTCCTTCAGCGCGACGCCCGACGGCTTGACCGGATCGGCCGCCTCGATCGGCTGTTCCGGGTTGCGCCGGTTGCTGCGCACCGACGCCCAGAACGCCAGACCGATCAGCGCGGCACCGATCAGGCCGGTGATCGTCTCCGGGATCTCGAACTCGACCGACAGCAGCATGATCGCGGCCAGCGCGATGATCGCGTAGAAGGCGCCGTGCTCCAGATAGCGATACTGGGTCAGCGTGCCCTTATCGACCAGCATGATCGTCATCGAACGCACGAACATCGCGCCGATGCCCAGGCCCAGCGCGATGATGAACAGGTTGTTCGACAATGCGAACGCACCGATCACCCCGTCGAACGAGAAGCTGGCGTCCAGCACCTCCAGATACAGGAACGACGCCAGACCCGACCGCGCCGCCGCCCCCGTCGCCGCATCGCCGTCGCCTTCCAGCAGCACGCCCAGCGCATGCACCGCGATATAGGTGAGCAAGCCGAAGATGCCCGAGGTGATGTAGGTCATCGCCTCCTCGACCGGAATGAAGCGCGAGATCGCGTACATCGCCAGCAGTACGATGCCGACGGCCAGCCCGGAAATGTCGGTCAGCTTGGCCAGCGGCCGCTCGATCACGCCGATCCAGTGCTCCTCCTTCTCGTCGTCGAAAAAGAAGTTCAGGCCGACCATCGCCAGGAACGCGCCGCCAAAACCGGAAATGCCGACATGGGCCGACGTGATGATCTGCTCGTACCGGACCGGATCGCCCGCCGCCAGCTTCAGCGCCTCGATCGGCCCCAGATGGGCCGCAATCGCGACGATCGCCAGCGGGAAGACGATGCGCATGCCGAACACCGCGATCAGGATGCCCCAGGTCAGGAAGCGGCGGCGCCACTTCTCGTCCATGTCGCGCAGCACCGTCGCGTTGACGACGGCATTGTCGAACGACAGCGACACCTCCAGCACGCCCAGCACCGCCACGATCCACAGCACGCCCAGCGTGCCGCCCACCGTGCCGGTGCTCTGCATCCCCAGCCAGGCCGCGATGGCCAGGCAGATGCCCGTGAAGATGAACGAACCCTTGTAATATTTCAGCAGCACGAAAATCCCCCGGATGCGCCGTCTAGTGTATGGGGCGCTTATGTCAGTCCTTTGACCCCGCCGTCCAGCGCAAGCCCCAGCGATAGGCCTCGTCCAGCTTGCGTTGCCCCTGATGGTAATCCACCAGCCGCATCGCCTGGAACCGGTCGCCGACATTTTCCAACATTGCAACCGCGCACAACCGGCGGTCGTTGCGACCCTCGGTCATCCGCACCTCGATATCCTGCTCGCCGGGCACCTTCACCGTCACCACGCCGTCCGTCGCCTGCCAGTTCGGCACGCCTTCATAGATCAGCGCGAAAACGAGGATGCGGCGGATTCGGTCCCAGCGCCGGCCGTTCACCCGCATCGTCTCGCCGCTTGTGCTGTCGCCGGAGCGATCGTCGGCGGACAGCGCGATCCACGGCTCGGCGTCGAAGTCGCCGAACGTGCCCCCCAGCGCCTGGATCACGCCCTTCCAGCCATCGTCCAGCTCGAACAGGCAACCCAGGTCCAGGTCGACCGCACCGCTGCGCCCCCAGCCGCCCTTGCCGCGTGACCAGTTCAGGTTGATGACGATCTCGCCGGTCGGCTTGGCCAGGCTGACCGTCTGGCGCGGCTTGTCCAGCGTCACCTTGCTCAGCCGCACCGGCGGAGGTGGAGGGGGCGGCGGTGCCGCAACCGGCTCCGCCACCTCGATCCCGAACGAGCGGGCGAGCGGCGCCAGCCCGCCGTCGAAGCCCTGGCCCACCGCGCGAAATTTCCACTGTCCGGCGCGCCGGTACAGCTCGCCCAGCATCATCGCCGCCTCGGTCGCACCACCCAGGCGCGGATGATAGACGACCTCGCCCGCGGTGATGGAGGCACCGTCCAGCGCCGCCACCGTTCCCCGGTCCACCGTCACGCAGAACACGATCCGCTCGATCGCCGGGTCCAGCCGCGACGGCGTCACGGCAAAGGTCCGCGTTGCCACGTCCAGCCGCACCGCCCCCGCCGGATCGGCCGGCTGATTGTAGAACAGCATGTCGGCATCGCCGCGCACCCGCCCGTCGCTGCGCAGCAGATAGGCGGAGACGTCGGCCTCCGCCGGCAGGATCAGGGCGACGCGCACCACATCGCCCGCTACCGCCGCGTTCCCACCCTGGCTCAGTTCGATCATCGCCGGAGCCGCCCTTACAATGCGGCCGTGATCGAACCCATCATGTCGTGAAAGGTGCGGCCCGTGGTCTTCTCGCCCAGCGCCTTCATCTCCCAGTCGCTGCCGACGCGCACCACCTGCGCCATCACCTGGCCCGTATGCGTGCCCGATCCCGACAGATCGAAGCGCGCCAGCTCGCTACCGTTGGTCGCATCGACCAGCCGGCAATAGGCATTGTCGATCCGGTCGAACGTGTCGCCGCGAAAGCTGTTCACCGTGAACACCAGCGCCCGGACCGTGGCGGGCAGGCGCGTCAGGTCGACGTTGATCGTCTCGTCGTCGCCGGCCCCCGCGCCGGTCAGATTGTCGCCCGAATGGACGATGCTGCCGTCGCGGCTGGTCAGTTGCCGAAACCACACCTGGTCCACCATCTGCCCGCCGGCATCGAACAGCAGGCAGGACGCATCCAGATCGATGTCCCCGCCGCCACCGCCGCCCAGCAGCGCGCCGAACAGGCCCTTGGCCTTTTTCACGTCCCAGCCCAGCCCCATGGTCACGCGGGTCAGCGTGCCGCCGCCGCGCTTTTCCAGCCGAACCGTCTGGCCTTTTTGAAGATTTACCATCGCACTGCCCCTCCCAAGGCGAAAATCGGAAAAGTCGAACGACACGCTAGACCGCCGCCGCCGGCGCCGGCAACCGCTATTCGTCGCGGATCATCGTGGAAAAGGGCGGCGCGGGCGCATCCAGCCGGATGGCGTCGGGCACCGCCGCCACCAGCGCGCGCCCGCGCGGCTGCGGCACCATCTCCGCACTGGCCAGCCCCAGCTCCAGCGCGACATGCCACCAGGGCAGGTTCACGCCGGCAAAAACCGTGTTCAGGCATCCGCCGCTCATCCGCGTGTTCACCTCGATCAGTCGTGGTTGCCCGCCCGCATCCTCGATCATCTGCACGTTGATCAGGCCGGACAGGCCGAACAGCTTCACCGTCGCCGCCGCCAGGTCGATCGCCTCGCCCTCGCTCTCCACCCACTGCCCCACGCGCTCCTTGCGCCGGGCGACCGCCGTGACGATGCGGCCCTCCTGCGCCAGCACGTCGACGCTCGTTTCGTGGCCGGGCAGGAACTCCAGCACCAGCAGGTCCGGCGCGCCCTCCCCGTCCAGCGCCTGCGCAAAGGCCTCGACCGCGATCATCCGCGCATCGACATCCATCAGCGTCGCGATCAGCGGCCGTTCGTCCACCAGCCGCCAGAAGCCTGCCCCGAAAACGCCGCGTCGCGGCTTCACGCAAGCGTCCAGCCCCTGCTCGCGCAGCGCCGCCACGGCGCCGCGCACGTCATTGCCACCGCGTGCCAGCCACGCCTGCGGCACCGGCAACCCGGCCGCCGCGGCGACATCCATGAACGCCCATTTGTCATCCAGCAGATCCAGCACGTCGGCCGCCGCGGGCAGCGCCACCCGCGTGCCCGCCGCGGCAAAGGCGGCTGCATCGCCGGCGATCAGGTCGCGCCGCATGCCGGGGACGAACAGGTCCACCTCGTGCACCCGACACATGTCCAGGCACCAGTCCCGGTAACCGTGCGCGTCCAGCGGCTCGATCAACGCCAGATCGGCCGCGGCCAGCGCCGCGGCATCGCCATAAGGGTGCGATGCGATCAGGCGCACCCGCCCGTCCGCACCCGCCCTGATCAGCGCCAGCGCATTGCGGACCGAGTGCCCGCGATCGAACCAGATCGTCTTCATCGGCGGCGCTGTTCCAGACTTTGCACGCCGGCGATAGCGTCCCCGTCAGGCACACCCCGCATTTCGATCGCGCCCGAACGCCTGAAGGGGCTCTCGGCGTTCGTTTGGAAACGCGCGAAAGAGCGCGTTTCCGGGCGGCGCCGCGAAACGTGCCTTCAGTACGTTTCCAAAAAAGCCCCTCAGGCGTGGGTGTCGTTGAACGCCAGGTTGCTGGAAATTTCGGCGGCTGCCGCCCGGATCGCGGCGCATGCGACATCTTCCGATACCGCCGAGTCGGTAAGCCGCAGGAACGGCACGGTCAGCACGGCAATCGCCTGCTTGCCGCGCAGGATGGGCGCCGACAGATCCAGCATGCCGTTGATGCAGGGATTGGCCTGTCGCCCCAGCCCGGTCACGCGGATCTCGTCCGCGCGCGCCCGGAAGTCGTTCAGCTCCTCGGCCGAAGGTGCCGGCTTGAACAACCGCTCCCAGTCACCGCGGATCGACGGGGACTGGAACGCGTAGAGAACCGCACCGGTGGAGGTCAGGTGCAACGGCCGCCGATATCCCACCCGCACCGCAAAGCCCACGGCCGCGGTCGATTCCATGCGTGCGATCACGGCCATGTCGCTACCGGTCTGAATACCCAGATGGCAGGACTGGCCGATATCGATGGTCAGTTGCCGCATGACCGGCAAAGCCTGTTCCAGCATGTTGCGCATCGGCGGCCGCTTCAGCCCCAGATGGAACAGGCGCGGCGTCATCACATAGCCGGTCGGCCCCTGCTCCACGAACCCGCGATGTTCCAGCACCTGGATCATGCGGAACAGCTCGCCCGTCGATCGCCCCAGTCGCTGCACGATGGCGCTGACCGTCAGCGGCTGCTCCTCGCCCGCCAACAGTTCCAGGATGTCCAGGCCCTTTTCCAGTGCGGGCGCGCGATAGAGTCGCTTGCCGTCCCGCTCCGAAATGCCGTCTTCCATTTCCGCTTCCGCTTCCAAACGCCGTTCCCCCGTTCCTGCTGTCAGGCTCGATCTTTTGCTTATCGGTCCGTAGCTTCGCGACATGTCGGTTCGGCCGTGTGCATGGTTCCAAACCGGCTTACAGTAACCCAGATCAAGATTAGCTAGGCAATGGAATGCTGAAGCGTCAATGATTTATATAGTTTCTGACACCGCTGGACAGCAATATCGCAGAAATCCGCCATAACGGATGGCCGTTCACCCTGCCGCAATCCCCCGCCCGGCACAGGCTAGGCCATATCGACCCCTCGAATCCACCCAAATCGGGATGTTCCATGGCCCAGTCGCCTCCCCTTGCCCGTCGCCACCTGCTTCACGCCGCCGCGCTGCTGCCGCTGGTCGCGATCGGTGCCTGCACCACGCCGCTCGGCTCCTACAGCCTGGGCGACGGGATCCACCGGCTGCTTACCCTGTCCAGCCAGCGCGCCTTTGCGCGGCTGCTGCAACCCGGCGGCTTCTACGACGATCAACTGACCCGCATCACCGTGCCGCAGCAGGTGGGGGGCGGCCGTGACGGGGACGTGCTGACCGCGATCCTGCGCACGCGCGCGGTACGCGACCGCATCGCCTTTGCGTTGAACGACGTGGCGGTCGATGCCGCCGACCGGGCGACGCCGGTCGTGCTCGATGCGATCCGCGGCATGACCGTTGCCGATGCCGTATCGGTGCTGCGCGGCGGGCCGACCGCCGCGACCACATTGCTCGAACGCCAGGCGCGCGGTGCGGTGGTCGATGCCATGTTCCCGGAAATCGGCGGCGCGCTGCGTTCGGACGGCGCCGAGATACTGGGCGCGGTCATCGCCGCGCGCACGGGCGTCGACTACACCGCGCTCGCCCGGGATGTCGCCGAGCAGGCCGGCAGCGCCATCTTCCGCGCGATCGGTCGCGAGGAGGCGGCGATCCGCGCCGATCCGCTGGCCACGCGCGACCCCGTGCTGATCGCGGTGCTTGGCGGGCGCTGATCCGCCGCTTACCGGGGCAGGTCCACCATCTCGCCGCAGGCGGGAATGAACCGCACCGCCTCGGTCAGCGGTGCCCCCGCCAGCAGGCAGCGCAGGCTCGCGATCGGCCCGCCATGCGCGATCACCAGCACGGTGTCCGCCGGCGGCAGTGCCTCCCACGCCGCCATCACCCGCGCGGCCAGCATCGCGCCCGTCTCGCCCCCGCCCGGCCGAAAGCTGTCCGGGCCGGTCATCAGCCCGTCCATGGCATCGCCGCTTTCGCGCCAGATCGCATCCCAGCGCCGCCCCTCCCATGTGCCGAAGTCCCGCTCGCGCCAGCGCACATCCTCGATCGCCGCCCCGCGCAGCATCTCGGCCAGCCGCCGCGTCCGGCGCAGACCCGAATGCACCACCACATCCGCCCGCATCGTCGCCGCCAGCGACCGCGCCATCGCCAGCCCTTCGCGGCTCCACCCCATGTCCGACACGCCGTAGCAGCGCCCCGCCCAGGCCTTCGCCACGGGCGGATGGCGCAGCAGCATCACCTTCACGCGCCCGCTACCACCAGCAGCACGACCACCTGACCCGCATAGGCTGCAAAACCCAGGCAGTCGCCGGTACTCCCGCCGATCCGCCGCCGCACGCCACGCGCGATCCAAACGAGCATAGCGGCAATCACGACCAGCACGATAGACGCGGTCCAGCGCCCCGTTGCCGCCAGCAGTGTGAACGCCGGCAGCACCGTCACCGCCGCCAGCCAGAAGGAGCGGCGCGGCAACCGCCCGATGTCCTTCGCAACACCCCCGCCCGTTGCCGCCGGCGGCGCCATCGCCATCAACAGCACCGCGCACCACCGCGCGATCCCCGCCGCCGCGACGATCGCATAGATCTCGACCGCCCCCGGCACCGCCAGCGTCGCCGCCACCCGCAGCGCCAAGGCCAGTCCCAGTCCCAGCGTGCCATAACTGCCGATCCGGCTGTCCTTCATGATCCGCCGCGTGGTCTCGGCATCGCGCACGCCGCCGAACGCGTCGCAGAAATCGGCGACCGCATCCTCATGGAACGCACCCGTCAGCCACGCCTCCACCGCCAGCGCGACCAGCAGCGCGAGCAGCGGCGGCCACCACATCTGCCCCACCGTGAACAGGATGGCGGTGACGCAGCCGATCCCGCTGCCGACCAGCGGCAACCATCCGGTCGACCGCACGAACGCGTCATTGGCGCGCGCGCTGTCCAGCCGCGCCAGCCAGGGCACGGGCACCCGCGTCAGGAACTGCACCGCCATCAGCGGCGGTGCCCAGAACGGCGCTCTAATACTCACGGCCTAATCTTCACGGGCCGCGCCGATCGCATCCAGCCGCGCCACGTCGCGCAGCAGCGCCGCCGCGCTGTCCAGCAGCGGCAGCGCGACCAGCGCCCCGCTTCCCTCGCCCAGCCGCATGTCCCATTCCAGCATCGGCACCAGCCCCAGCGCCGCCAGCGCCGCGCCGTGCCCCGGCTCGGCCGACCGATGCCCGGCGATCATCGCGCGCGCGGTACCCGGTGCCAATCGCTCGGCGACCAGCGCCGCCGCCGTCGCGACATAGCCATCGACCAGCAGGGTCACCCCGGCCCGCGCCCCCTCGGCATAGAAGCCGGCCATCGCCGCGATTTCATATCCGCACACGCCCGCGATCGCCTCGCGGACATCGGCCTCGCCGCGCGCCCGCGCCACCGCATCGGCGACCACCGCCCGCTTGGCCGCCATCACCGCATCGTCCGCCCCGGCGCCGCGCCCCACCGCCGCATCCGTCTCGATCCCCGCCAGCAGCGCGGTCAGGCACGCCGCGGGCGTCGTGTTCCCGATCCCCATCTCGCCCGCGATCAGCACCCTCGCGCCGCCCACGACTGCGGCCCGCGCCTCGTCGGCGCCGACCGCCCAGGCCGCCGCAAACGCCGCCCCCGACAT
The DNA here is from genome assembly GCF_946477935.1 of uncultured Sphingomonas sp. GTDB lineage: Bacteria > Pseudomonadota > Alphaproteobacteria > Sphingomonadales > Sphingomonadaceae > Sphingomonas. The sequence continues at coordinate 13,648 of NZ_CAMLAC010000089.1, forward strand.
CGCCGGCTCCCGCGCCAGGCTCGCCGTGCCGTGGCCGATCCGCGCGTCGCGAAAGAAGGCCGGCGCCTCGGTAACCCGCGGCCCCGCCACCCCCACATCCACCAGCCTGAGCGCACAGTCCTGCGCCGCCGCCAGCGCATTGCTCGTCGCGCGCCCAGCCAGGATCGTCGCCACCATCATTCCCGTCACCGCACTGGGCCACGCCGACACGCCATCGCTCACGCACCCATGATCGCCGGCAAACAGCACCAGTTGCCGCGGCCGGGTCTCCGGATCGATCCGCCCCTGGCTCAGCGCCAGCCGCACCGCGACATCCTCCAGCCGCCCCATGGCGCCGCGCGGCTTGGCCAGCGCGTCCAGATGCGCGCGAACGTCCCCCTCGCCGATCACGCCGCCTCTCCCGCCAGCGCCAGTATCCGCTCCACCGCCACCACGCCCTCCAACTCCCCGGCGATCGCATCCAGCGCCGCATCGATCGCCTCGCCCCGGTCCCATCCGTCCGACACCGCCCCGATCAGCCCC
>NZ_CAMLAC010000090.1 GCF_946477935.1 uncultured Sphingomonas sp.
GCGGAGCGGCATGCGCCTGCAGTTGATGAAGAACATTTCCGGCTGCTCACCGGCTTCAACGACATCTTCGTCTCGATCGCGCTCGTCCTGCTGCTCGTCGCCGTCGCCCAGATCGGCGAATCGATCGCGACGCCGTGGCCCGGCGCCCTGGTCGCGGCGGCCGCCTGGGCGCTGGCGATCGTCTTCACCGCCCGTCGTCGCATGGCCTTGCCCAGCATTCTGCTGCTTGCCGCCTTTGTCGGTGGCGTGGCGTTCAGCATAGCCACCGCGCTGACCTCGGCCCTTACGTCCACGATGATGGAAAGCGGCAGCGATCGGATGGTCGGCGTGGTCACCGCCGCCGCGGCATTGGGCGCGACCGCGGCCGCCTGGCTGCACTGGCGCCGGTTCATGGTGCCGATCACCGTAGCGGCAGGCGCCTGCGCGGTTGCCGCATTATTGCTCGGCACTCTTTTGGCGATCGCACCCGGCCTCCAAAATTCCGTGTGGCTCCTGCTCTTCATTGCCGGGCTCGCAATCTTCGCGCTGGCCATGCGCTGGGACCTGTCGGACCCGGCGCGGCGTACCCGCCGCGCCGATGTCGCCTTCTGGCTGCATCTCACCGCGGCGCCGATGATCGCGCATCCGGTCTTCCAGATGCTCGGCGTCTTCGGCGAGCAGAGCGGCGTCGACACCGCCGTCGCGGCGCTCGCGCTCTACGCGGTGTTCGGCTTCGTCGCGCTGGCGGTGGACCGGCGGGCGCTGCTCGTCTCCAGCCTGGTCTATGTCCTGTTCGCGCTGGGATCGCTGTTCCGCACCGCCGGCGCGGTCGAACTGTCCGCGGCGTTCACCGCGCTGGTCATCGGCTCCGCGCTGTTGTCGCTGTCGGTCTTCTGGCACCCGATGCGCCGCCGCGTCGTCGGCCTGCTCGGCAATGCCGGCCGCCGCCTGCCCCCGGTGGAAATGGCCGCGACCTGACGGGTCCGGCCTATTCCTCCACCAGCTTCATCAACCGGCGCTCGACCGGCGCCAGCACCGGCCCCAGTTCATGCCCGCGCTTCAGCACCGCCCCGCCCTCGCCGATCAACGCCCACATGCCCTGGCGCTGGCGCAGAGCGGGACGCTTCTCGATGCGGAACTCGGGCCGCTCGGCGGCGCGGCGGAAGGCGGAAAAGATCGCCACGTCGCGGTGAAAATCCATCGCATAGTCGCGCCAGTGCCCCGCCGCGACCATGCGGCCATACAGGTCCAGGATGCGTGTGAGTTCCAGCCGGTCAAAGCCGACCTGCAACGGTGCCGCGGGAAAGGGTACGACCCCCATCAGGCCCGGTCGCGCCGTTCATCCTGCTCGGCAATGAGCGTGTCCAGCCGCCGACGCATCGTCTCCAGCTCGCAGCGCAGCATTTCCACCTTCTGCGTCTGCGGGTCGAACATATCCGAACAGGGCGTGCCATAGGGCACGAAGCGCGGCTCCGGCGCGGCACCGCCCTCCACCATCGTCGCGCGTGCCGGGATGCCGACCATCACCGCGCCCTCGGGCACGTCCTTGGTGACCACCGCATTGGCGCCCACCCGTGCCCGCCGCCCGACCGTGATCGGCCCCAGCACCTGCGCGCCCGATCCGATGATCGCTCCGTCCAGCAAGGTCGGGTGCCGCTTGCCCGCCACGCCATTGTCCGGGCTGGTTCCGCCCAGGGTGACGCACTGATAGATGGTGACGTCGTCGCCGATCTGCGCCGTCTCGCCGATCACCACGAAACCATGGTCGATGAAGAAGTTGCGGCCGATCGTCGCGCCGGGATGAATATCGATCGCGGTCAGGAACCGGGTCATGTGGTTCACGCAGCGCGCCAGAAAATACTGGCGGGACCTGTACAACCGATGGGCGATCCGATGCCCGGCCAGCGCCCACACCCCCGGATAGGTCAGCACTTCGGCGCGCGAATGCGGGGCCGGATCGCGCGACCGGATCGAATCGAGATAAGCCACCAGACGGCTCGGCATGCGCGCATCCTTCCACAAGGTGGCGTGCATCTATGCACCTGCGCGCTCGAAATCCAGACGTGTCGCGGATATCGCCCGCCAACCGACCGTTCCCCACGGGCATGGCGCTAAAGTCTATCTTTGTTGTAGGCGTTCGCGCTTGCTGTAGGCCAAAGGCGGTAGCCCCGCGACAGGACAAGGATCATCGATGGACCCGACGAGCGTGAACCTGATCGACATCGTACCTTTTATCGCCGTCGGTTTTGCCGCGCAGGTGGTCGATGGAGCGCTGGGCATGGCGTTCGGCGTCATCTCGAATACGCTGCTGCTCAGCCTGGGGGTGCCGCCCGCCGCGGCATCGGCCGGTGTCCATACTGTGGAAACCTTCACCACCGCCGTTTCGGGGATCAGTCACGCCCTGCATCGCAACGTGAACTGGAAACTGTTCCTGCGCCTCATGATCCCTGGCGTCATCGGCGGCGCGCTGGGTGCCTATGTCCTGTCCAATATCGATGCCGCGACGGTGAAGCCGTTCATCCTCGGCTATCTGACGCTGATCGGCATCTATCTGCTCGTTCGCGCCTTCCATTACCCGCCGCACAACAAGGAACCGAAGGTGGTGGAGCCGCTTGGGCTCGTCGGCGGCTTCCTGGATGCGGCGGGCGGCGGCGGCTGGGGGCCGGTGGTCACCTCGAACCTGCTGGTGCAGGGTGCCACCCCGCGCACCACGATCGGCACCGTCAACACCGCCGAATTCTTCCTCACGCTGACCATCTCGATCACCTTCATCACCCAACTGGGCCTTGCCGCCTTCACGCTCGCCACGGTCGGCCTGCTGATCGGCGGCGTCGTCGCCGCCCCCTTCGGCGCGCTCCTCGCCAAGCGGGTGCCCGCCAAGACGCTGCTCGCCCTCGTCGGTACGATCCTCACGCTCACCAGCATCTACGGCCTCTATCGCGCCCTCGCCTGATCGCACACGCCCGGCGACGCCGGCCACGAAAGCGGCTGGCATCGCCGGGCGAACCGGGTATCTGGCATGTATGGCCGCCACCTATCTCCCTACGCTCAAGCAGTTGCAGTATCTGGTCGCACTGAAGGACCACGGCCATTTCGGCCGCGCGGCGGAGGCGTGCTACGTCACCCAGTCCACCCTGTCGGCGGGCCTGCGCGAGCTGGAAACGCTGATCGGCGTCACCCTGGTGGAGCGCACCCGCCGCGTCGTCCGCTTCACCTCGCTGGGCGAGCGGATCACGGAAAAGGCGCGCCGTGTCCTGCGCGAAGCGGACGAGCTCGGCGACATGGCCCGCGCTGCCGGCCGGCCGCTGTCCGGCGAAATGCGCATGTCGGTGATTCCCACGATCGCCCCCTTCATGCTGCCCCGCATCCTGCCGCACCTGCGCGAGCAATATCCCGATCTGAAGCTCTTTCTGCGCGAAGAACCGAGCGGCCCCGCCTGCGAAGGGCTGCATAACGGCCGCACCGACTGTGTCCTGCTCGCCCTGCCCTATTCATGCGGAGAGGTGACCAGCCAGGTGCTGTTCGAGGATCCGCTGTTTGTCGCGTTCCAGGCGATCGACATCGACCAGCCCACGCCCCGCATCCCGGTGTCGGCGATCGACGAGACCCGCCTCCTGCTGCTGGAGGATGGCCATTGCCTGAAGGATCACGCGCTCGCCGCGTGCAACCGGCCCGAAATCCGGGCCGAGGCGACGATGCTCGGCACCTCGCTCCACACCATCGTCCAGATGGTCGATAACGGCCTCGGCATGACGATGCTGCCTGAAATGGCGGTGCGCGCCGGCATTCTGAACAACACCAGCATTTCGGCCCGCCCCCTCGATGCCGCCAATGCGGTACGCAGCATCGCGCTGGTCTGGCGCCGTGCGTCACCGCGGGAAAAGGACTTCCGACTGCTCGCGCAGGTGCTCGCCGACGCGCGCTGATCTCGGGGGAACGCGGCACCGTTCATGTTTCGGTTCTGCAACCAAAACCGGTCATCTTCGTCTTATCTCCACATCGGTTGCATGTTCGTCGTGCGACATCATTGGAGATCGACATTTGCGCGTTCTGATGCGTCCTCGGCTTGGTCTGGCCCTTCTTGGCATGGCGATGTCGCTCGCGGCATGCGGCAAGGATCGGGACAAGGCGGCCGCGCCATCGGATGCACCGGTGGCAGACACGGCGCCGGTCACCGCGCCCACCAACCCCGTCGTCGGTGGCGCGACCATGACCCCGACACGCACCATTGCCGACAATATCGCGGCAGCCCCCGCCCTTTCCACGCTGGCAAATGTGCTGCGAACGGCCGAGATGACCGCAACGCTTGCCGGCCCCGGTCCCTTCACCGTCTTCGCCCCCAATGACGCCGCCTTTGCGCGCCTGGCACCCGGCGTGCAGGACCAGTTGCTGCTCCCGGCCAACCGCGCCTCGCTCGCCAAGCTGCTGCGCTACCATATCGTTGCCGGCAACCTGACCGCGCAGGAGCTGACCGCGCGTATCACCGCCGGGGGCGGCACGGCCACGCTCACCACGCTGGCGGGTGATCCGCTTACCGCCACCATGACGCAGTCGGTCATCACCCTGACCGATGTGAACGGCAACAAGAGCTATGTCGAAGTCGCAGATGCGCGACAGTCCAACGGTTTGGTCCATGTCGTGAACGGCGTGCTCGTCCCCAACCTGGGGTGATGGCACCCGCCCCGCCGGCGGTTCGCCCCGCCGCGCGCCATGGCCTTGGAATTTTACACGTCGGTGCGGCGTGATGCACGCTGCACCGCATAACCACGGGAGACCCTGTTGATGAACGTCCGTCTTTCCTCGACCGCGATCGCCGCGTCGCTGATGCTCGCCGCCGGCGCTACGGCGCAGACCACGGCTCCTGCGCCCGCCGCGCCTGCGACGACGAACCCGGCGCAGACCACCGCGCCTGCACAGACCGCACCGGCCGCGCCCACGACGGGAACCGCGCCGGCAACCGGCACGGCACCTGTCGCGCCCGGCACGCCCGCGACCGGCGCCACCACCGCTGCGCCGACGACCACACTCGCACAGGCACTGCCGACGCTGCCCGGCCGCGCGACGCTTGCCCGTCTGGTAAAGGCCGCTGGCCTCGATGTTCAGCTCGCCGGTCCCGGCCCGTTCACCGTCTTCGCCCCCAGCGACGATGCCTTCAGCCGCATGCCCGCCGGTGCGATCGATTCGCTGTCCAAGCCGGAGAACAAGCCGGCGCTGGAGACGATCATCAAATATCACATCGTCTCGGGCGCGCTGACCGCTGACCAGTTGAAGCAGCAGATCACCGCCGGCGGCGGCACCGCGACGCTCACCACACTCGCTGGACAGCCGCTCACCGCGCAGCTCGGCCCCAATGGCAACATCATGCTGACCGACGTGAACGGCCAAAAGGCCTATGTCGATCAGGCCGACGTCCGCGCAACCAACGGTGTCGTCCACCTGACCAACGGCATCAGCATCCCCAAGATCGGCTGATCCATGGCCGGCCGGGGCGGATCACTCCGTCCCGGTCGCGCTCCACCGCGCGGCCGCCGCCGTATCGCTGTCCCGCGCCTCGACCCAGGACGACGCCCCCCCGCGCGTCTCGCGCTTCCAGAACGGGGCATCGGTCTTCAACCGGTCGATCAGATAGGCACAGGCCGCCAGCGCGTCGCCCCGGTGGGGAGCAGCCGCCGCGACGAACACGATCCGCTCGCCGGGCCGCATCGGCCCCACCCGGTGCACGATCGTGGCGCCCTGCAACGACCAGCGTTCCGCCGCGCTCTCCGCCACGCGCCGCAAGGCCGCTTCGGTGGCACCGGGATAATGTTCCAGTTCAAGGCAATCGACGCCGTCATCCGCACGCACCAGCCCGGTAAAGGTCGCCACCGCCCCGGCGCCGTCTGCCTCTGCCGCCGCGATCTCGCTCGCCAGGTCGATCGGCTGCGGCGCCACCACGATCCGGATCATCCGCCCGTCACCGGCGGAAAGACCGCGATCTCGCGCGCCCCGGCGATCGGCGCGTCCAGCGCCACGAAGTCCTGATCCACGGCCGCACGCAGCCGCGCCGGGTCTGCAAAGGCTTCCGCATGGCCCGCGCTCCGTCCGGCCAGCCACGCGATCAGCCCCGCCACGTCGCGAACGTCATCGGGTGGTGTCACCTGTTCCCCGGCCACGCCGATGCGCTCGCGCACCCAGGCGAAATACAGCATTTGAATAGGCATCGCCGTCAATCCATGTGCTTCAGGCCGACGCGCAGATAATCCCACCCCGTCACCAGCGTCAGCGCCGCCGCCAGCCATAGCGACACCAGCCCGACATCCTTCACCCACGCCCATCCCGGCAGCGCACCGCCCAGAATCAGCCCGCCCAGCGCGACCAGTTGCAGCGTCGTCTTCCACTTCGCCAACCGCGAGACCGGCACGGACACCTGCAACTGCGCCAGAAACTCGCGCAAGCCCGATACCGCGATCTCGCGCAGCAGGATGATCAGCGCGGCGACGACGTCCACCCCCTCGATGTCATGCGTGCCCACCAGCACCAGGATGACCGCAGCCACCATGATCTTGTCGGCGATCGGATCCAGGAAGATGCCCAGCTTCGACACCGCGCCATGCGCGCGCGCCAGATAGCCGTCGAAATAGTCGGTGATGCCCATCAGGCAGTAGAGCGCGAAGGCGATGCCGTAACCGGGCGTCCAGTGCGGCCACCACAACAGGCCGACCAGAAGCGGCACGGCCACGATCCGCGAAAGCGTCAGCAGGTTGGGCAGCGTGAGCATCCCCGTCTTCTAACCACCCTTCTGCCCTGGACAAACCCTTTTCCCGGAGACCAACCTTCACCCGTGTCTATAAGCGGTTGGCGTCCTGCCCCCGGCTCGGCTATGGGTACCGCCATCCTTCTGCCACGATCGGGCTATCGTTCGTATGCTCAACGCCCTCGGGCTTCTCACGCGGCGGCGCTTCCTGCCGCTGTTCGTCACCCAGTTCCTCGGCGCCTTCAACGACAATCTGTTCAAGACGTCGATGGTGCTGTTCGCCACCTATACGATCTTCAACGACGCGCATCAGGAAGCCAATTTCAACGCGCTCGCCACCGGCCTGTCGATCGTGCCGTTCGTGCTGCTCTCCGCGCTGTCGGGACAATTGGCCGACAGCCATGACAAGGCGCGCATCATCCGCTTGGTGAAGACCGCGGAGATTGCGATCATGCTGGTCGGCGCGACGGGCCTGTTCATCGCACAGGCGGGTTACACCACCGCTGGCCTGTCGCTGATGCTCGGCACGGTGCTGGCACTGGGCGTCCACTCCACCTTTTTCGGGCCGATCAAATACGCGATCCTGCCCCAGCATCTGGGGACCGACGATGTGCTGGGCGGCACCGGTCTCGTTGAAGCGGGAACCTATCTCGCCATCCTGCTCGGCACCGTCACCGCCGGCTGGATTTCGGTGGAAGGCGCCGGCATCGCCGTGCTGGCCGTCGCAGGTCTCGGCTGGATTACCGGCCGCATGGTTCCCCCCGCCCCGCGCGAAGGACCGCCGCTGAAGGTCAACTACAACCCATTCACCGCCTCGTGGCGGCTGATCGCGGCGACGCTGCATATCCGCCGCCTGTTCCTGGCGATCGTGGCGATCAGCTTCTTCTGGAGCATCGGCTCGATGCTCATCATCATCTTCCCGCCATTGGTGAAGAACGTACTGACCGCCGACAAGGAGGTCGCCAGCCTCGCCATCGCCACCTTCTCGGTCGGCGTCGCGATCGGATCGGTGGTCATCAACACGCTGCTGAAGGGCGAGATTTCGGCCCGCTATGCGCCCGCCTCGGTAGTCGCGATGGGGGCCAGCGTGGTGCTGTTCTCGCTGCTCAGCCGCAACTGGACCCCGGCCCCCGCCGGCACCCTCTACACCTGGCTCACCTTCCTGCACGAACCGCGCGCGATCGGCATCCTGCTCGCCCTGCTCGCCATCGCGGTGTTCGGCGGCATGTTCGTCGTGCCGCTCTACGCCTTCCTCACCACCACCGTGGAGAAGGACCAGACCGCGCGCACCGTCGCGGCCAACAACATCGTCAACTGCGCCGCGATGACGATCGGATCGGCGGTGGTGCTGGGCATCTCCTCCTTCGGCGTCACGCCGCAGGACATGCTATTCGTGGTAGCGGCGATGTGCCTGGTGTCCGCCTGGCTCGCCTACAAGCTGCACCGCGCCTGTGACGAGCCTTGCAGCGGCGTCAGAAAATAAAGCTGTAGAAGCAGGTAAAGAACGCTGCGAAGCTCAGCGCGAACAGCCGCCAGTCGCTGTCGTCGCTGCGCACACGGCGCGCGCGTGGCGGTGGCGGCAGGCTGCGGCGAAACGGGTGGCCGGCGGCTTCATTGGTAAGAACGAGACGTCTGGTCATGGCCAAACGTTAACGGCGCATTTACCTTTTGCGATCCACCCAAAATGGGGCCGCTTCGGGGGCCTTGTCCCGTTCCGAAACAAGGCGTGAATAAGGCAAGGCAGACCGGATTGCCGGCAGCGGGAAGGGTGAGGGGTAGCCAAGCAGTGCAGCCCTGCTGGTCTGCCCCTCACACTCCCACCGCTCCGCGGCGGGCCCCTCCCTCTCCCCGCTGGGGAGACGGGAAACAGGCCAAGAGGCACACCGCCTGCCCTAAAAAAAAAGCGGCCCTTGCGGACCGCTTTTTCTTACCCGTTCAACCGGTTGGCACCGTCAGGCGGCAGCGCCATCCTTTTGCTTCTTCTCGGCATAGACGCGGATCGGCTCCTTGCGGCCCTCGATTACGTCCTTGTCGATCATCACCTCGTCCACGCCGTCCATGCCCGGCAGATCGAACATGGTGTCGAGCAGGATCCCCTCCAGGATGGAGCGGAGGCCACGCGCACCGGTCTTCCGTTCGATCGCCTTCTTGGCGACCGTCACCAGCGCGTCGTCGGTGAAGCCCAGCTCCACCTCCTCCATCTCGAACAGCTTCTGGTACTGCTTGACCAGCGCGTTCTTCGGTTCGGACAGGATCTTGACCAGGGCGTCGACGTCCAGGTCCTCCAGCGTCGCGATCACGGGCAGACGGCCGACGAACTCGGGGATCAGGCCGAACTTCAGCAGATCCTCCGGCTCGGTCTGGCGCAGCACCTCGCCCGTGCGCTTCTCTTCGGGTGCCGCCACATAGGCGCCGAAGCCGATCGACTTGCCCTGCAAACGGTCGCCGATGATCTTTTCGAGACCCGAGAAGGCGCCGCCACAGATGAACAGGATGTTCGTCGTATCGACCTGCAGGAATTCCTGCTGCGGATGCTTGCGGCCACCCTGCGGCGGCACGCTGGCCGTCGTGCCCTCCATCAGCTTCAACAGCGCCTGCTGCACGCCCTCGCCGCTCACGTCGCGCGTGATCGAGGGATTCTCGGCCTTGCGGCTGATCTTGTCGATCTCGTCGATATAGACGATGCCGCGCTGCGCCCGCTCGACATTATAATCGGATGCCTGGAGCAGCTTCAGGATGATGTTCTCGACATCCTCACCGACATAGCCGGCCTCGGTCAGCGTGGTCGCGTCCGCCATGGTGAACGGCACGTCTAGGATGCGCGCCAGCGTCTGCGCCAGCAGCGTCTTGCCGCAGCCGGTGGGGCCGACGAGCAGGATGTTGGACTTGGCGAGCTCGACGTCCGCGCCCTTGGCGCCGTGGTTCAGGCGCTTGTAATGGTTGTGGACCGCAACCGACAGCACGCGCTTGGCCTGCTTCTGCCCGATGACATAGTCGTCGAGCACGTTGCAGATTTCCTGTGGAGTCGGCACGCCGCCGTCCTTCTTGGACACCAGCGCCGACTTCGTCTCCTCGCGGATGATGTCGTTGCACAGTTCCACGCATTCGTCGCAGATGAAAACCGTCGGTCCGGCGATCAGCTTGCGCACCTCGTGCTGCGACTTGCCGCAGAACGAGCAATAGAGGGTGCTCTTGGAGTCGCCACCGCTCAGTTTCGTCATTCAATCACCTCTCGTACCCACATCGGGGTACGCTCCGTTGGTGGGGTGCGTATCGTATCGCACCCCGGTAAACGCACAATCGAAATAAGCCGTTTACACAGAACGGTTCATCCCGTTTCGCCTCATGCCGCGGCGGCGTCCTCGCTCGGCACCGGCCGCTTGTCGAACACCTCGTCGATCAGGCCGAAATTCTTCGCCTCGTCCGCCGACAGGAAGGTATCGCGGTCCATGCGACGTTCGATCTCCTCGATCGGCTGACCGGTATACTTGGCGTACAACTCGTTCATCCGCTGACGGATACGCAGGATTTCCTTGGCCTGGATCTCGATGTCCGACGCCATCCCCTGGGCACCGCCTGAGGGCTGGTGGATCATGATCCGCGCATTGGTCAGCGCCACGCGCATCCCCGGCTCGCCGCTGGCCAGCAGGAAGCTGCCCATCGATGCCGCCTGGCCGATGCAGACGGTGCCGACGCGCGGACGGATATACTGCATCGTGTCATGGATCGCCATCCCCGCCGTGACGACACCGCCCGGCGAGTTGATGTACATGAAGATGTCCTTCTTCGGGTTCTCGGACTCGAGGAAGAGCAACTGCGCGGTGATGAGCGAGGCCATGCCGTCCTCGACGCCGCCGGTCACGAACACGATGCGCTCGCGCAGCAGGCGCGAGAAGATGTCGAACGAACGCTCGCCACGGTTGGACTGCTCGATGACGATCGGCACCAGACCGGCCTGGGTCTGCCGAAGACCGACGCCGGCCTGCGCCAGCGGGCTTGCGAAATCGCCGGTCTCGAACGGATTGTGCATGAAACTCTCTCTGATGCCCTGAAGGCCCCCTATGTCGCGTGACCGCGAGCGGAGTTCAAGCCCCGGCAGACGGTGCCGGGTGGGACAGATAGGCCAGCCGCCGCACCTCCAGTCGCCCGCGCACCACCGTGTCCAGGATCAGCCCGGCAAACAGGTTCAGCGCGGCGAGCAGCATCAACCCCGTCGACAGGATCGCGGTGGGAAAACGCGGCACCTGATGTGTCTGAAGATAGGTCAGCATCAGCGGTACCGCGAGCAGGATCGCGACGGCCGCCAGCAGCCCGCCGATCGCGCCGAAGAACCACATCGGTCGCTCGATCCGGTACAGCTTCATGATGGTGCGCAGGATGCGCCAGCCATCACCATAGGTGCTCAGCTTCGAGGCCGACCCTTCCGGCCGCGCGAAATAGGGCGTCGCCACCTCCGCGCATGGCATCTTGAGTTCAAGCGCATGAACGCTGATCTCGGTCTCGATCTCGAAGCCGACCGACAGCACGGGGAAGCTTTTCACGAACCGTCGGGAAAACACCCGGTATCCCGACAGGATATCCGAGAAGCTGCGCCCGAACAGCCGCGCCAGCATACCTGTCAGCATCGCATTGCCGAACCGGTGCCCGCGGCGATAGGCCAGTTCCGCCTCGCTCACCCGCTGGCCGACGATCATGTCGAGCTGCTCGTCCACCAGCCGCGCGACCAGCGCCGGCGCGGACCCGGCGTCATAGGTCGCGTCGCCGTCCGCCATCACATAGATGTCCGCATCGACATCGGCGAACATGCGCCGCACCACCGCGCCCTTGCCCTGGATACGCTCGCGCCGGACGATCGCCCCCGCCGCCGCTGCCACCTGCATGGTGCGATCCGACGAGTTGTTGTCGTAGACGTAGATCGCGGCATCCGGCAGCGCGGCACGGAACCCCGCAACCGTCTGAGCAATGGCGGCTTCCTCGTTGTAGCACGGGAGCAGGACGGCGATGCGGGGGGAAGCGGCGGACATGGCGGGTGCCTGTCTGGAAGGAAAGTTCTGGGTCAGGCGATCCGCCCTCACCCTTCCCATCGGCCTCGCCGATGGGCCCCTTCCCTCTCCCGCCGGGAGAGGGAGGGAGCGCCGCAGGCGCGGAAGGGTGAGGGTGATCCGTCCGCAGCGCTAACGGGCGAGGTTCCGGAGGAAACCCCGCCCAACAAGGCCTTACGCCTCGGTCTTCGGTGCGGCCTTCTTGGCGCGCGGCTTCTTGGGGGCGGCTTCGGCGCCATCCTCGGCGTCCGTCGCCTCGCCCTCGGCGGGCGCGGCCTTCTTGGCGCGCGGCTTCTTGGCCGCCGGCTCGCCTTCAGCGGCCGGGGCCTCGTCCTTCGGGGCGGCCTTCTTCTTGGCGGCCTTCGGCTTCGGCGCGTCTTCGGCGTCGCCGGTCACCTCGGTCTCGGCCACCGGCGTGCCGTGGTCGTGGTCATGATCGTGCCCATGATCATGGTGGTCATGGTCATGATGGTCATGATCATGATCGTGGTCATGGTTGTGGATGTGCGTGCCGGTCGCGAAGCCGTCCTCGCTCTCGATCGCGGCTTCCAGTTCCTCACGCGTGGTCTCGCGATCGGTGATCTCGGCCTTGCCGAACAGGAAGTCGACGACCTTGTCCTCATACAGCGGCGCACGAAGCTGGGCTGCCGCCATCGGCTCCTGCTGGATGTACTGGATGAAGCGCTGGCGATCTTCCGCGCCGTACTGCTGCGCGGCCTGCGCGATCAGGCGGTTCATCTCCTGGCTCGTCACTTCCACGCCGTTGGCCTGGCCGATTTCCGACAGCAGCAGGCCCAGGCGCACGCGGCGCTCGGCGATCTTGCGGTAATCGTCGCGCTCGCCTTCCATCTCGGCCTTGGCCTTTTCCGGATCGGCTTCGTGCGTCGCTTCATGCTCGAGCTGCGCCCAGATCTGCGAGAACTCGGCCTCGACCATCGACGGCGGCACTTCGAAGTCATGCCCCTCGGCCAACTGGTCGAGCAGCTTGCGCTTCATATAGGTGCGCGTCAGGCCGTTATGCTCCTGCTCGATCTGCCCCTTCAGCAGCTCGCGAAGCTGGTCCAGGCCTTCCAGGCCCAGATTCTTGGCCATCTCGTCATCGACGGTCGCCTCGCCGGCGGTCTTCACCGACTTGATGACCAGGTCGAACGTCGCGGGCTGACCGGCCAGGTCCTTGGCGGGGTAATCTTCGGGGAAGGTGACGGAGATCTGCTTCTCCTCGCCCGCCTTCACGCCGACGATCTGGTCCTCGAAACCGGGGATCAGACGGCCCGATCCGATCTCGACGCCCATGTCGGTGCCCGTGCCGCCCTCGAACGCGACGCCGTCGGCGGTCTTGCCGACGAAGTCGACGGTGACCAGGTCACCCTGCTCGGCGGCCTTGTCGCCGGCATCGTCCCAGCGCTTCTGCTGCTCGGCGAACTTCTTCAACTGCTCGTCGATCGACGCATCGGCGACCGGCACGGTCAGACGCTCCAGCTTCAGGCCGTCGATCGCGGGCGCCGGCACCTGCGGCAGCACCTCCATCGTCACCGTCAGCGTCGCATCCTTGCCCGGCTCATACCCCTCGCCCAGCTCCACCTGCGGCTGCATCGCGGGGCGCAGGCCCTTGTCGGCGATCAGCGACTGGATGCCTTCCTGCACCGCGGCGTTCAGCGCGTCCTGCTGCAGCGCCGGGCCGTGCATCTTGCGCACCAGATTCGCGGGCACCTTGCCGGGGCGGAAACCGGGCATGCGGATTTGCGGGGCGAGGCGCTTCAGCTCGGCATCGACCTTGGTGTCGATGTCCTGGGTGGTGATGGTGAGCGTGTAGGCGCGCTTCAGCCCCTCGTTCAGCGTCTCGACAGTCTGCATCCTAAGGCCTTCAATCTGGAGAAATTTCTTGACGGCTTTCCGTCCCGCCGGGCGGCGGGACTGGTGCGGGCGAAGGGACTCGAACCCCCACATCTTACGATACTGGAACCTAAATCCAGCGCGTCTACCAGTTCCGCCACGCCCGCACAGGACACTGCCGATGGGCGCGCGTCTATATCAGCATGGCATGGTGGAGCAAGAGGAACAGGCAACCGCCCGCGCGCCCGCGCGTTTGCCCATCATACCAAGGAGAGAATTGATGGCCACTCAGCCCCCGACCGAGGTTCCGCCGCAGCCGACCC
>NZ_CAMLAC010000091.1 GCF_946477935.1 uncultured Sphingomonas sp.
CTGCCGCCGACCTTACCTTTCACTACGCGCGAACCGGCCCATCCCCTCACACTAAGTCGAGATTTTTCGACAATCTTTCACGCGCGCGCCGGAGTCGCATCTCCACGGCCTTGCCGCTGATCCCCAGCGCGGCCGCGGTCTCCCCCTGGGACAGTCCTTCCACGGTCCGCAGCAAAAGCGTCTCCTTGAGCGTGGCCGGCAGCTCGGACACCGCGCGCGAAAGCCGCGCAAGCTCTGCGCGATCGAAGGTTACCGCGTCGGCACCTGGCGCCTCGTCCCGCCCACTCTCCATGGTCTCGGGCGGCAGCGAAGAGGCGAACGATAGTATCTGGCGTATGCGCCGCCGCCTGTGCCAGTCGCGGCTCTTGTTGATCGCCACGCGGGTCAGCCACGCAGCGAGCGGTCGCTCTCCGTCATACTTTCGCAAGTTCTGAAAGGCGGCCACGAAGCATTCCTGAGTGAGGTCAAGCGCCTCTTCGGCGTCGCCGATATGCGAGCGGATCAGGCGGTAGACCGGTTTTTGGTGCCGCCGCATGATCTCAGCGAACGCAGCCTGACGTCCGCCGAGCGTCAAGGCGGCGAGTTCGCCGTCCGTGCAGGCCGCGAGATCGAGGCTCACCGCGCGTCTGCGGTCAGCGCCTTCACCACCGCGCGGTCGAACGCCGTCGTCTGATCCGGCCGCAGGATCTGCCGCATCGCGAACATATGGTTCAACGTCTCCTTTTGGAGCTCACCCATCGCGCCGTGCGAACGATCGACGGCCGCCGCGACCTGCGGCCCGTTACCATGTTCGGCCTCGATGGCGGCGGCGAGCCGGGCGTTGTCGGCTCTGAGCTCCAGCTCCAAGGCACGCCTTCGAACGGCGAAGTGAGACTCCAGCGCCTGGAGCTTAGTCCGTTGAGCTTCGTCTAGCTCGAGCCCGTCGTGGAGCAAGCTGTGAAGCTCAACGCCCGGGCTTGGCGGGGACGGGAACAACTCACGTCCAGCCCAAACGCCTGCGACCGCCGCCACGAACGCGATGATGGCGATCAGCATCGCCCTCCGGGCGCCGCTCGTCACTGGAACGCGAGCAAGGTCGAAGGCGCTAGCGGCATGGCAGGCCCGAAGGGTGTTAGCGTCGGCACCTGCGCAGTCGCCGCTGTGGACGACAATCCGCCGCCCACCACTCCCAAGGCGACTGCGCCTAGCGCTGCCAGCATGCCGGATCGCAGCGCCACTACGCCACCCGCGCGGCGCTCCGCCGCGATCAGTCGCATGACTTCGCCTTCCAGTTCAGCGAGCCGGGGATCAAGCGGTTGCTCGCCAAGGCGGCGCAACGCGCTGTCTAAATCCATGTCCATGGTCATTCCTCCGCCGTCCTCACATCCATTACGCACGGCCGGCGAACACCCCTCCAATCTGAAGTGAACGAATGCCACACGCCCCTCGGCGCGACTGCGCACTCTTCCATTGCGTCCAATCGCTCGCAGCTGGCTACGCAGCCGACAATCCACGCGTCCCGCTGTTCAAATTCCTTGGCAACTCTGTTTGCAGGCCGAGCGCGCCACTGAGCGGACGCCGCGGCGTTAGAAATAGAGGAGCCGGGCGACACCGGTCGGCACGGCTCTTCCGCTGTTTACAAATGAATGTGCTATCTCTTGGAAACCCTAGGGGCTGTTGAAAAACGTGCCGCTGGTAGCCGGGTCCGGTTGGGGGCGGAATGACACCCCAAAGCATAGCGATCCCGTCTCGCATGGGATGGTATTCCGGGAAAGCAGCCATCAAGCCGTTCAGACTACCGAGACGTCTTTCCGCCGAGCAACCAGTCGAAGGCGTGGGCAATCGCCGCCTGACCGTCGTTTCTGATTAGTGCACCGTGCGCCGTTAGGACGGCCGCAGTTGGCCATGCCATAATGCGTTGCACCGCGCGTCGGGCGCCCTCACGATTGCGGAAGGTCATTCGGAATTTCCGCGGAACGGTCGGCCTGATCGCGGTAAGAAAGTCGAGCTTTGCCACGATGGCCCGCCACCCCTTGAACCAACCCGGCTCGAAGTGTTGGATAAGGTCGGTGAAGATGGCCGTTCGGCTCGCGCGATGGAAAAAGACGACCTCTGTCGTGATCCTGTTTCCACCCACGACGACCTGATCGATCTCATTCGACCATTCCGGGGTGGGTGTGTCATCAAGAATGAGATCCCACTTCAAGTCCGGGCGCTTTGCCCGCAACCCTAGAACAGCATAGGATTTCGCTGCCGGATAAGCTGCTTGCCACTCGCCGACGAACATATGATGCAATGTGTTCGGTGCGACGATGTGTTGTACCTGCCCCAAACTGTCTATCGCGGCCCGAAGTTCGTCAGAAATCGCCGTGGGCGACCAGACAAACAGAGCACCGTCTGACAATCGGATAACGATCATTCGCGTTGGATAGCTAAACCGGGCAACGGAGACGGTCGGCCCGTCCACCGTCCATATTTCTTCACCGAATTGTTGCAGCATTTTCGCCCCCCACGTTCTGCCGCGCTTTATACTGCAGCCGACGCGGCGGGTAGCTGGAAAGGCCATTCCCGATTGGGGGCCGGTGAGAGAATGGTCAAAATCGTACGCTAAGCCCGGCGACCGTCCCGATTGGGATGGCATTTCGAAAATCCGTTTCAACGGGTCGCCAGTTGCCACCCGTTCCAAGACCGGAATGATCGCTTCGATGTTGCCTCCCTTACGGATACAGGAGGAGCAATCCCAATGACGCTGTCGGTCTTCCACGCATAAGCTGATGCCGCCTAATGGTAGTACCAGAAAGAAATAGGTTATCAGCAGACGTAATTGACTGCCCCAACAAAATGCCCAATTTTTCCTTTGAAAATAAATTTCTGGTACTACCAGATTCAAGGAGAGGGATGCCATGGGAGTCTGGGCACAGAACTACGATCCGCTTGGTAATATCTGGCTGTCCAGTATGGTCGCGGCTATTCCAATCGTTTTTTTCTTTCTGGCGCTGACGGTCTTTCGCCTGAAAGGATATATCGCCGGCACCATCACCGTTGCATTGACGCTGGCGGTCGCGATCGGGCTGTATGGCATGCCAATCAACAGTGCGCTGGCCGCTGGCGTGTTCGGGTTCTTTTATGGTCTCTGGCCGATCGCGTGGATCATCCTCGGCGCGGTGTTCCTTTACCGGATCGCGGTCGCGACCGGAGCATTCGACATTATCCGCCAGTCGATCCTGACCGTGACCGAGGATCAGCGGTTGCAACTCTTGCTGGTCGGCTTCGCGTTCGGTGCATTTCTCGAAGGGGCAGCCGGGTTCGGTGCGCCGGTCGCGATTACCTCGGCGCTGCTGGTCGGACTGGGGTTCCGCCCGCTTTATGCCGCTGGGCTGTGCCTGATCGCCAATACCGCGCCGGTGGCGTTCGGAGCGATGGGCATTCCGATCGTCGTCGCGGGTCAGGTGACCGGCATCGATCCGTTCCTGATCGGACAGATGGCCGGGCGGCAGTTGCCGTTGCTCTCGGTCATCGTGCCCTTCTGGTTGATCCTCATCATGGATGGTCCGCGCGGCGTGCGCGAGACATGGCCCGCCATCCTCGTCGCGGGCGGTTCGTTCGCGATCGTCCAGTTCCTGACCGCCAACTTCATCGGGCCGGAACTGCCCGATATCACCGCCGCCCTCGCCTCGCTGATCGCGCTGCCGGTGTTCCTGCGCTTCTGGCAGCCCAAGCGCATCTTCCGCTTTGATGCGGCCGAGGTCGCCGCCGACGGCGCGGTACCGGTCGCACCGATCACGACGCAGACCGTGCGCCATTCGCCGGCGAAGATCGCTTGGGCATGGTCGCCGTTCCTGATCCTAACGGTGTTCGTGACGCTGTGGAGCATCGCCCCGGTCAAGGCATTGTTCGCCGCCGACGGACCGCTCGCGCATCTTGTCCTTAAGCTGCACGTACCCTTTCTCGACAAGCTGGTAGCCAAGGTGCCGCCGATCGTGAAGCAGGTCACGCCGTACGAAGCGGTCTACAAGTTCGACTGGCTGTCGGCGACCGGCGCCGCGATCATGTTGGCGGCGATCGTCACCATCGCCTTCCTGCGGATGAAGCCCGCAGAGGCCGTGCGGACGTTCGGCGATACGCTGAAAAGCCTCGCAATTCCGATCTACTCGATCGGCATGGTCCTCGCCTTTGCGTTCCTCGCCAATTATTCGGGACTGTCGGCGACCCTGGCACTGGCGCTGGCGCATACCGGATCGGCGTTTACCTTCTTCTCGCCGTTCCTGGGATGGCTGGGCGTGTTCCTGACCGGATCGGATACTTCGGCCAACGCGCTGTTCGCCGCGCTCCAGGCCAATACCGCGCATCAGATCGGGGTCAGCGACGTGCTGCTGGTCGCGGTCAACACCACCGGCGGCGTCACCGGCAAGATGATCTCGCCGCAGTCGATCGCGATCGCCTGTGCTGCCGTCGGGCTGGTGGGCAAGGAGTCGGACCTGTTTCGCTTCACCGTGCGCCACAGCCTGCCGCTGTGCGCGCTGGTAGGGGTCATCACGACGATCCAGGCGTACCTCGTGCCATGGATGATCCCGTGAGCGCGGTCGGGAACGCAGCACCCAGCGCATCGGGCCGGGCCGAAGCCGCGATCGAGGCGTTGATCGTCGAGCGCAAGCTGCTACCGGGAGCGCGGCTCCCGTCCGAACGCGCGCTGGCGGACACGCTTGGGGTATCGCGCAACATTCTGCGCGAGGCGATGAACCGGTTGGTATCGCGGGGACGGATCATCATCCGCCCGCGCGCCGGCGCAATCCTCGCCGAACCGTCGGCGCAGTGGACGCAGGCGATGATCGCCGAACCGCTCGCTCCGCTGGTCGAGGGCAATCCGGGCTACGGCCACGACATTTTCGAGGTGCGCGAGTCGCTGGACGGCACCGCCGCCTATCACGCCGCACGGCGGGCCGACGCAGTCGATAAAGACCGTATCCGCCGCCGGTTCGACGCGATGGAGAAGCTGCATGCCGCCGGTGATGTCGCTGCCGAGGCGCATGCCGACGCCGCGTTCCACCTCGCCATCGCGCATGCCTCACGCAACGCGGTGCTGACCCATGTCATGTCGAGTCTGTTCGGGCTGCTCCATACCAGCATCTCGCAGACCCGCGAAAAAATCTACGCGGTGCCGCGCACCTTCGAGGAATTGTCGGCGCAGCACCGCGCGATCATGGAGCGGATCGTCGCTGGCGATGCCGAGGGCGCGCGCGATGCCGCCGACGTCCATCTCGAATTCGTGCGCACGACGGTCCGACGGGTCGAGGACGACCTTGCCCGCGCCGAACGCGCCGCCGCCGCACCAGATCTGGGAACGATCCGATGATTATTTCTGCCACCACCGATTATCGCGAAGCGGCCCGCCGTCGTCTACCGCCGTTCCTGTTCCACTATATCGACGGTGGCGCCTATGCCGAACATACGCTTCGCCATAACGTCTCCGACTTGTCCGACGTGGCGCTGCGCCAGCGGGTGCTGTGCGATGTTGCCGACATCGATCTTTCCACTACCCTGTTTGGCCAGTCGCTTGGTATGCCGGTGGTGTTGGCTCCGGTCGGGCTGACCGGCATGTATGCGAGACGCGGTGAGGTTCAGGCCGCGCGCGCGGCAGCGGCCAAGCAGGTGCCCTTCACCCTGTCGACGGTATCGGTCTGCGCGATTGACGAGGTGCAGCGCCAGTCGAGTGCGCCGATCTGGTTCCAGCTCTATGTGCTGAAGGATCGCGGCTTCATGCGCGACGCGCTCGAACGCGCGCAGGCGGCGGGGGTTGAGACGCTGGTCTTTACGGTCGACATGCCGGTGCCGGGCGCGCGCTATCGCGATGCGCATTCCGGCATGTCAGGGCCCAATGCTGCGTGGCGGCGGATGCTGCAGGCGGTCACCCATCCGCGCTGGGCATGGGACGTCGGGATTCACGGGCGACCGCACGATCTGGGCAACATCTCGGCCTATCGCGGGGCCGCCACCGGGCTTGCCGATTACATCGGGTGGCTCGGCGCGAACTTCGATCCGTCGATCAGCTGGCGCGACCTGCAATGGATTCGCGATACCTGGAAAGGATCGATCGTCATTAAGGGCATCCTCGACGTCGAGGATGCGCGGGAAGCAGTGCGCTTCGGCGCGCAGGGCATTGTCGTGTCAAACCATGGCGGGAGGCAGCTCGACGGCGTGCTGTCGTCGGCGCGCGCGCTGCCCGCCATCGCCGATGCGGTAAAGGGGCAGGTGTCGATCCTAGCCGATTCCGGGATACGCTCGGGGCTCGACGTCGTGCGGATGCTGGCGCTCGGCGCGGATGCCGCGATGCTCGGCCGCGCGTTCATCTATGCACTCGCCGCCGACGGGCAGGCCGGTGTCGCCAACCTCCTCGAACTGTTCGACCGGGAGATGCGCGTTGCAATGGCGCTGACCGGGGTACGGACGATCGCGGACATCGATTCGACCATCATCGCGCGCTGACGCGAAACCGCACCGGCGCAAATGCCGGACCATCAGTACAGGGGATACAGGATGCCGCATTTCAGGCAGCGGACGACCCGTGCCGTCTTGCTTTCAGGGCTGATGCTGGCGGGCACGACGCCCGCCACCGCGCAGACCGTCGCGGACTATCAAGCGTTGCGCAACAAGGTGGACGAGTTGCAGCGCCGGCTCGACACGGTACAACGCGCGCTGACCGCGAAGGAGCCGCGCGAAACGCCGCCGGTCATGGTCGTCGCGTCGCCTCCGGCCACCGGCACCGCCGCGCAGCAGCAGCAGGGCCCCTCCGACCCGCTGCCCCGGCCGGCGGGTGCGCCGTCAGTGTTGGCACAGGGCGGACCATCGGCGCTACCCGCCGGATACGGCTTCCGTATCGGCGAAACCAATTTTCGCATCAGCGGCTTCATCAAGGGCGACCTCATCTTCAGCCGCTATGGCGATGGCGACACCGCAACCAATCCGCTGGGCCGCGAACTGTCGCTGCCACAGTCGATCCCGGTCGGTGGGCGGCGATCCGCCATTCTTGCCGATGCGTCGGCCAAACAGTCGCGGATCGCGTTCCAGACCGCGACGCCGATCGGCGAGAAGTCGCTGACGACGCTGATCGAAGCAGACTTTCAGGTCGCGCCGGCGGTGTCGGGCGGCGAGCGCGCGCTCAACCCCTATACCCTCGGCCTGCGTCGCGCGGTCGCGGGTTATGGCGGGTTCGCGGTCGGGCAGGACTGGAGCAATTTTCAATATGTCGCGGCCCTGCCCGAAACCGCCGATTTCGTCGGGGTAACCGACGGCACCGTGCTGGTTCGGCAGATGCTGCTGCGCTACAGTCATCCGGTCGGCGACGGGTGGACCATCTCCACGTCGATCGAGAACCCGGAAACCGTGTCGGCGATGGCCGGTGCGCCTGCATTGGCCGACAATGACGATGACAGCGTTCCCGACCTGACCGGACAATTGCTCTGGGCGGCAAAGGGGGCCAGCCTGTCGCTGACCGGGCTGTTCCGATCGATGCGGGTCGATCCCGCCAACGGTCGACCGGCGGTAACGGCCCAGGGCTATGGTGTGTCGCTGGCCGGGATCGCGCCGCTATCGACCGGCAAGGGCGACGATATCCGTTTCATGATGACCGGCGGTCGCGGGCTGGGGCGCTATGTCGGCGCCAACGTCGCGGCCGATGCGATCTACGACACGGCAAACGATCGGCTCGTCCCGGTTCCGTTGCTCGCAGGCTTTGCCGGGGTCCGCCATTTCTGGATCGGCACGCTGCGCAGTACCTGGATGGGGTCGTTCCAACGGATCTGGAACCCGGCCACGGCCTCGCCGCTGTCGACGCGCCAGGTGTGGGACACCGCAGTCAACCTGTTCGTGTCGCCGCTGCCACGCCTCGACCTCGGCGTCGAGCTGCGCGTGTCGCACCGCGAACTTGTGAACGGCGCAAGCGGCATGCTCGAACGGCTGCACTTTACGGTGAAACAAGGATTTTGAACCGGCCGGTCGACGGTTCGTGTGCCGAACGAAATACGACCGCCGATTGAATCAGATACCCCGACGCGGGACCACCCGCGCGGAGAGCATGGGGAACGAGCAATGACGCAATATGTCTATCGCTTCGGCGGCGGGGTGTCGGACGGGGGATCGGGCGACAAGACGCTTTTGGGGGGCAAGGGCGCGAACCTTGCCGAAATGGCGTCGATCGGCCTGCCGGTGCCGCCGGGCTTCACCATCGCGACGACGATGTGTACGCGCTATTACGAGGACGGCCAGACCTTCCCCGACAGCTTGCGCGACGAGGTCGCGACCGGCATCGCGCATATCGAGGGGATCACGGGCAAGCGCTTCGGGGACGAGGCCGACCCGCTGCTCGTCTCGGTCCGCTCGGGCGCGCGGGTATCGATGCCGGGCATGATGGACACGGTGCTGAACCTCGGCCTCAACGACGCGACGGTCGAGGGGCTCGCCAAGGTATCCGACGATCCGCGCTTCGCGTGGGACAGCTATCGCCGCTTCATCCAGATGTATTCGGACGTCGTGCTCGAACTCGACCACGGCCGGTTCGAGGAAGCGCTGGAGATCGCCAAGGAAGATCGCGGCTATTATCTCGACACCGACCTCACCGCCGACGACTGGCGCGCGCTGGTGGCGCAGTACAAGGACATCGTGGTCGAGCTGTGGGGCAAGCCGTTCCCGCAGGACGTGCACGACCAGTTGTGGGGCGCGATCGGCGCGGTGTTCGGATCGTGGCAGGCGGACCGCGCCAAGGTCTATCGCCGGTTGAACGACATTCCCGGCGACTGGGGCACGGCGGTCAACGTGCAGGCGATGGTGTTCGGCAATATGGGCGACACGTCGGCGACCGGCGTGGCCTTCACCCGCGATCCGTCGACCGGCGCCAACGCCTATTACGGCGAATTCCTGATCAACGCGCAGGGCGAGGACGTGGTCGCGGGTATCCGCACGCCGCAATATCTGACCACCGCGGCGCGGGCGGCGGCGAATGCCAAGCCGCTGTCGATGGAAGAGGCGATGCCCGACGCCTATGCCGAGCTGGCGGCGGTGTTCGACCGGCTGGAGCGGCACTATCGCGACATGCAGGACATCGAATTCACCGTGCAGCAGGGCAAATTGTGGATGCTGCAGACCCGGTCGGGCAAGCGCACCGCGAAGGCCGCGCTGAAGATCGCGGTCGACATGGCCGAGGAAGGGCTGATCTCGCGCGAGGAGGCGATCGCGCGCGTCGATCCGCAGGCATTGGACCAGCTGCTGCACCCGACGCTCGATCCCAAGGCGGCGCGCGACGTGCTGACCAAGGGGCTGCCGGCCTCGCCGGGGGCGGCGAGCGGCATCGCGGTGTTCGACAGCGACACCGCCGAGCGCCGCTCGAACGCGGGTGATGCGGTGATCCTGATCCGCACCGAAACCTCGCCCGAAGACATTCATGGCATGCACGCGGCGCGCGGCATCCTGACCGCGCGCGGCGGCATGACCAGCCACGCCGCCGTCGTCGCGCGCGGCATGGGCCGTCCCTGCGTCTCGGGCGCGGGCAGCATCTCGATCGATGCGAAGGCGGGGGTGATGAAGGTCGCCGGCCGCGAAATCCGCGAGGGCGATATCGTCACGATCGACGGTGCGACCGGCGAGGTGATGGCGGGCGCGGTCGCGACCGTGCAGCCCGAACTGGCGGGCGACTTCGGCACGCTGATGGAATGGGCCGACGGGGTGCGCCGCCTGAAGGTGCGCGCCAATGCCGAAACCCCGCTCGACTGCCGCACCGCGCGCGACTTCGGCGCCGAGGGCATTGGTCTGTGCCGCACCGAGCACATGTTCTTCGAACAGTCGCGCATTACGTCGGTCCGCCAGATGATCCTTGCCGAGGACGAGGCGGGCCGCCGCGCCGCGCTCGACAAGCTGCTGCCCGAACAGCGCAGCGACTTCGTCGAAATCTTCGAGGTGATGGTCGGGCTGCCCTGCACCATCCGCCTGCTCGACCCGCCGCTCCACGAATTCCTGCCGCACGAGGAAGCCGAATTCGCCGAAGTGGCCGAGGCCGCCGGGATCGGCGTCGATCAGCTGAAGCGCCGCGCGGGCGAGCTCCACGAATTCAACCCGATGCTCGGCCATCGCGGGTGTCGCCTGGGCGTCACCTATCCCGAAATCTACGAGATGCAGGCGCGCGCGATCTTCGAGGCGGCGGTGATCGTCGCCGAGAAATCAGGCGAGGCCCCGATCCCCGAGGTCATGATCCCACTGGTCGCCACCCGTCGCGAGCTGGAACTGATGAAGGCGGTGGTCGACAAGGCGGCGCAGGACGTGTTCGCCGACAAGGGGCGGACCATCGAGTATCTGGTCGGCACGATGATCGAACTGCCGCGCGCCGCGCTGAAAGCCGGCGAGATCGCGGAAGCCGGTGAATTCTTCTCGTTCGGCACCAACGACCTGACCCAGACGACCTTGGGCGTCAGCCGCGACGACGCCAGCCGCTTCCTCGGTGCCTATGTCGAACAGGGCATCTATGCCCGCGACCCGTTCGTCAGCCTCGACGTCGAGGGGGTGGGCGAACTGGTCGAACTCGCCGCCGAGCGCGGCCGCAAGACCCGCCCCGACATCAAGCTCGGCATCTGCGGCGAGCATGGCGGCGATCCGGCGTCGATTGCCTTCTGCGAGAAGGTCGGGCTCGATTACGTCTCGGCCAGCCCCTACCGCGTCCCGATCGCAAGGCTCGCGGCGGCGCAGGTAGCCTTGGCTAGAAGCTGCAATGTAGTCCGGGTTCGGTCTGACTCATCCGTTCCTGGATGAGCGTTTGCCGCAAGCCGTATCTGCTGGTGCAGCGTGCGGGTGGTGCCCGCTCCAAAGAACCTCGACCCGTCCGTCTTGGACGGTAGGGATCGACCAAAGTGGTCATCTTACCATAACCGCCTGACTCGTATGTGGTTCGACTGATAATGAAAAGGCTCTTTGACGCTGGTCGGCATTCTCAATTGGGAACCTCCAACGGGACGACCGTCACCGAAGCAAAAATCCGCTGAATCCCGGTTGGGGCTTTCCCAAAATATGTTCCCAAAATATGAGTCCCAAAATTCGCTGTTTGAGATGGGATAACGGGACTCATGCTGGTTGGTTATGCGCGTGTCTCGACCTCCGATCAGGACCTGACGCTACAAACCGACGCGCTGACCAAGGCAGGGTGCGAAAAGCTGTTTACCGACAAGGTGAGCGGCGCGAAGCTGAACCGGCCCGGTCTGACCGAAGCCCTCAATTTCGTGCGGGCCGGTGACACGCTGGTGATATGGAAGCTCGATCGCCTTGGCCGTTCGATCGGGGGCCTAATCGAACTGGCGGCCGACCTGTCCGCTCGCAAGATTGATTTTCGATCCCTGACGGACGGGTTCGACACGGCCACTCCATCCGGGCGGCTGCTGTTCCATATCCTCGCTTCCGTCGCGGAGATGGAGCGCGAACTGATAAAGGAACGGACGATCGCCGGATTGGCAGCGGCACGGGCAAAGGGCGGCACGGGCGGAGGCCGCAAGTCGGTCATGACGCCCGACATGCTCGACACGGCCCGCAAGCTGCTCAAGGCCGGCGACAAACCGGCGAAGGTCGCGAAGCTGCTACAGGTCGGCCGTTCTACCTTCTATCGCCATTTCCCTGCGGCCGAGCGCGAACCTGGCTAATCGGTGTCAGAAGATCGTCGCGTAGTAGGATTGCTCGAACCGGCCACGGCTGATCCGGGCCATGTGGTCGATCCGTTCCGGCACCGGGGGCGGGCGGCGGGTCCGTGTCGGTCGTGCATCAGGACGGGCCAATAGCACGAGATTTGCAATGGCCGCGCCTAACAGAAACTCTTCCTCTGCGCCGCGCAAGCCGCGAAGGTGCAAACGGGTTAGACCTCGCTTGCTCTTGGCATCGGCAAACACCCGCTCGACGCCCCGACGCAGCCGCATCGACCGCTTGAATAAGGGCGTCTGCATCTCGCCGCGCACCAGCTCCCGCACGTCCTCATGTTCGCTGTGCGTGACCGACCTGTTGCTGCCTGCGGTACATTTCCGTTTGAGGTGACAGGCGCGGCAATCGGCGGGACTGGCGCTGTATCGGAGGAAGCCAGCCCGACGATCGGCACCGCGAAAGGGCAGTATCTTCCCAGCGGGGCAGACATAGCGGTCCTGCTCCCGCTCATAGCGGAAGGCTTCGCGGGGGAATTTGCCCTTGGTCTGTTCGGATCGTTCCAGCACCGGGATATGCGGGATGGTGCCGCGATCGGTGACGAACGCCAGGAACGCGGCGCTGCCATAAGCGGTGTCGGCTGCGACACGCTTTGGCCGGTAGCCGAACCGATCGTCGGCCCGTGTCATCATGGTCCGCCCCGCATCGACTTCCGCCGCGAAGCGGGCGGGACTGGCCTCCACGTCGATCGCCACCCCTCCCGGCGTGTCGATCAGGACATTGAAGGCATAGCTGAACCGGCCCCGCGCCGTGCGCGCCGACCACGCCGACGCCGGATCGGTGCGTGACACCTCGGCCGGCTTGCCACGCGGTACGCCATGTTCCTGCGGTGGAGCATTGGCCTGATCCGCCAGCCATTCACAAACCGGGCGGGGAAGTCGGGGCGCGGCCATATCGGCATCCCGCATCTTGCGCTGCCAGCTTGCATCGGCCGCGACGAACGATGCGTCGATTGCCGCATCCTTGTGGGCGATCAGCCCCGCGTCGGCGCAGCCGCACCGTCTGCTCGAACAAAATGCGGAAGATGCCGGCATCGCGGAAGCGGCCATGCCGGTTCTTGCTGAACGTCGAGTGGTGCGGCACCCGCGCGTCGAGCGGCAATCGGCAGAACCAGCGATAAGCGAGGTTGAAGCGGACTTCCTCGCACAGCCGGCGCTCCGACGTGATGGCATAGAGGCGAGCGATCAGCGCCATGCGGACCAGCAATTCGGGCGCGATCGAGGGACGCCCACGGCGACTGTAGTGCGGGGCGAGCGCATCGCTCAGTTCACCCAGATCGATCAGCCCGTCTATCCTGCGTAGGATGTGATCGGCGGGGATCATCGCTCCCAGCGCCCGCCAACTTGCGCCCTTGCCGCCTCGCTGTTGCTCACCCATCATGGCCGCTGCTCCCGATGTGTCGAAGCAGGGAACCCGCTAGGTACGCGATCGGATCACCCGGCCTTTTTCAACAGCCCCGCTCCTTTTCGGGGCGGGGCGCACGGGATTTGCGCGAATGGATCGCTCGGGAAGCCGAGGCGGCGACATCGAATGAGGATCTTGCCCGTCGCTTCGTTGCGGAGTGTCGCCGCACCCGCACGATCCTTCCCGGCTCCTCGACGATCGAGCGCCTTTGCGCCGATGCGCTGGTTGAGGCCGAGCGCCGGATCGAGGATCTTATCGCCCATCGCATCACGCCAACCCTGAGCGAGAATTTGGCTCACCTGTTGGAGGATACGGTGGATGGTCGCGTCACGCGCTTCGTATGGCTGCGACAGTTCGAGGTTGGCGCAAATTCAGCAGCCGCTAACCGGCTGATGGATCGACTGGAATATCTTCAAAGGTTCGATCTTCCGGCGGATTTGCTGGACGGCGTGCCGGCGCATCGTGTGACCCGGCTTCGCCGGCAGGGCGAGCGCTATTACGCCGACGGCATGCGTGATCTGCCCGAAGACAGGCGGCTTGCGATCCTCGCTGTCTGCACCCTGGAATGGCGGTCATCGCTGGCCGATGTCATCGTGGAGACCCACGATCGCATCGTAGGCCGTCTCTATCGGGCCTCCGAACGCCTTTGCAACACCAGGATCGCCGACGCAAAGGCGGCCGTTCGGGACACGCTGAAGTCCTTTGCCGAAATCGGTGGTGCTTTGCTTGGAGCGCAGGACGA
>NZ_CAMLAC010000092.1 GCF_946477935.1 uncultured Sphingomonas sp.
TCGTGGGCTCGGAGATGTGTATAAGAGACAGATATTGTCCACCGTCTCGCTGCCCGTCGGGAAGGCATAGAGCATCACCTGCCCCTTGCCCCAGCCCCGGCCGGGCTCGACCCACAGATTGGGCCGGCGATCGTAAAAGGCGCCGTCGTCCTGATAATGGTCGAAGTCGCGGTCGCGCTGGATCAGGCCGAAACCCTTGGGGTTCTGGTCGGCGAAACTGTCCAGCGTTTCGCGCGGGGGGTTGGTCAGCGGGCGCCAGATGCGCTCGCCGGAGCCCGTCCAGATGGCAAGCCCGTCCGAATCGTGGATTTCGGGGCGCCAGTCCCGGGCGGCGGCGCGATTGCCTTCGCCATACCAGAACATGCTGGTGGCCGGCGCGATGCCCAGCCGGCGCACGTCGCGGCGGAAGAACAGCACCGCCGACACCTGCTGTACCGTGCCGCCCGCGGCACCGGGGGTGAAGGCGGTGGCGAAGCGATAGGCCCCGGTGACGCTGGGCCCGTCGAGCAGCGCATGGATCAGATAGGATTGCTCACCCGTCCGCTCGATCCAGAATTCGGTAAAGGCCGGAAACTCTTCGGCACCGGCGATGCCGGTGTCGATTGCCAGCCCGCGGGCGGACAGGCCGTACTGGTCCTGCGAACCGGAGGCGCGGAAATAGGAGGCACCCTGATAGGCGATCCAGTCGCTCTTGCCGTCCCTCGTCACCGCGCGGAAACCGGCGATGCCGAGCGCGGGGGCGTGGCCCGCCTCCGCCTCGAACAGATCGGGGGAGAAGGTGAGGGGGCGGGCCTGGCCACCTTCGACGATGTTGATCGTCACGGGCGTTGGCGCGTAGCGACCGAGCGGAAACAGGCGGATACCACCCGCCAGTTGCCGGTCTGGGCGGTAGCGAATCGCGCCGACCCGGTCGTAATCCACCGCTTCGGCCGCCGCGACCTTGGGCGTCGCGCGATACGCCTGGCGCGACAACGCCTGCGCACGTTGCTGCAACGCACTCCAATCAAAGGACTTTGCAGCGCCAAAAGCGACATTGCCCTGCGCCAGCGCCTGTACCGGCACCAACCCCAACGCCACCGCACCCGCCAGCATCTCGCGCCTTGTCGGACCTGTCATGTCACCTCCCGGCCATTCGGCCTGCCGCCATGCGCGGCCGCTTGCATCAAGGCACGCACTTCGCGCCGAGTTCATGCTGCAACGCGGCGATCGGAGAAGGGTTTCGTTTCGCCGGCGTGATGGGTCGCCTCAACGCCCACCGACTGCTAATACCGTATAATATATTTGACAGATGGTTTTTATCGGAGGATGTTCGCAACATAAAAACAAGGGGGTTTTAGATGCGTAAGAAGATGTCTTGGAACGGTAGCTCCACAATCGCTCTCATTCTTATGGGAATGAGTCCAAATATCGCACTTGCGCAGCAGGCGAGCACGCCACCCGCTGAAGAAGCGCAATCCGTGCCGGACGCGGCCACCGTCTCTGACGAGCAGCAGAGCGGGGAGGCGATCGTGGTCACGGGAACGCGCATCCGCCGCCCCAACCTGACCAGCAACAGTCCGCTGACCTCCGTCGATGCGGCGGAGATCCGCTATCAGGGCGCGGTCGGCGTCGAGAACGTGCTGAACCGTCTGCCGCAGGTGACGCCCGATTCGAACGAGAACGGGTCGAATGGGTCGGACGGCACCGCGCGCGTCAACCTGCGTAACCTGGGCTCGACCCGCAACCTCGTGCTGGTCAACGGGCAGCGCTTGTTGCCGGTGCAGGCCAACGACCTGAATTTCCTGCCGTCCTTCCTGGTCCAGCGCGTCGATGTCGTCACCGGCGGCGCTTCCGCCGTGTACGGGTCGGACGCGATTTCGGGCGTGGTGAACTTCATCCTGCGCGACAATCTGAACGGCATCCGCGCCGACGTGCAGTACGGGCTGGCCGTTCACGAGAACAACAACGAGTTCATCCGCGGCATCCAGCGGCAGGCGGGATTCCGCCTGGCCAACCGCAATGTTGCCGACGGGCAGAAGCTGGATGCCAACATCGCCTTCGGTGCGGACATGGGTGATGGCCGCGGCAACGTGACCGCCTATTTCGGCTACCGCGATTACAAGCCGATCACGCAAGGAACGCGCGACGTATCCTCCTGCGCGCTTAACGCGGCCGGGGTCGGCGGCAGCACGGTCAGTTGCGGCGGCTCCAGCAACAACGAATTCGGGCTGTTCAATCCGCAAACCGGCCCCAGCCGCGGCCAGGTGTTCAACAACACCAAGGACGGCAACAAGACCTGGGTGCCGTATGGCCCCACCTTCCTCTACAATTATGCGCCGCTGAACTATTTCCAGCGCTCGGACGTGCGCTACACTGCGGGTGCCTTCGCCAAATATGAGGTGACCGATTACGCCGAAGTCTATGGCAGCGCGATGTTCATGGACGATCACACCTTTTCGCAGGTGGCGCCGTCGGCCTTGTTCCAGGGCTTCAACTACCGGGTGAATTGCGACAATCCGCTGCTCAGCGCGCAGCAATATGGTCTGCTGTGCGGCGCGGCACCCGGTTCCACCGCGACGCAGGACCTGTTCGTCGGCTATCGCCCGGTGGCGGGCAACGCACGGCCGCGCCGCGACGACCTGCGCCACACCGATTACCGCTTTACCGGCGGCGTCCGCGGCGAGATCGCCGAAGGGCTGCGCTACGACGTCAACGCGCTGCATTCGGTGGTGCTGTTCAATGAGACCTATCAGAACGACATCGATCCGGCGCGCGCCAATCGCGGGCTTCAGGTGGTGAACGTCAACGGCGTGCCGACCTGCAAGTCGGTGATCGACGGCACCGACCCGAACTGCGTGCCGCTGGACGTGTTCCGCTACAACGGGATCAGCGACGCGGCGTTCAGCTATATCTACGCGCCGACCTCGACCGAGGGGGTCGACAAGGAAACGGTGCTGAACGCCAATATCAGCGCCGACCTAGGCACCTACGGCATCCGCTCGCCCTGGTCGTCGCAGGGCGTGGGCTTCGTGCTGGGTATCGAGCATCGCCGCGAAAGCCTGCGCTTCACCGCCGACGCGCTGGCGCAACAGAAGGGCACGCGCAATTCCCAGGGCGCGTTCGACGTGACCGAGCTGTTCACCGAGATCGAGGTGCCGATCCTGTCCGACGTGCCGTTCGCCAAGGAACTGGTGATCAACGGCGGCTATCGTTTGTCCAACTACAGCAATCTGGCCAAGGCGGTATCGACCTACAAGGGCGAGGTGTCCTGGGCACCGATCAGCGATATCCGCCTGCGCGGCAGCTATAACCGCGCGATCCGCGCGCCCAACATCTCCGAACTGTTCGGGCCGCAATTCCGCGGCAACGTCATTTCGCAGGACGGCTGTGCCGGTGCGACTCCGACCGCCTCGCGCGAGGTGTGCCGTCTGACCGGACTGCCCGATGCGCTGTACGGCCAAGTCTCCGAATGCCCGACCGATTTCTGCACCGGCGTGTTCGGCGGCAATCTGGCGCTGAAACCCGAAACGGCGGACACCTATACCGCGGGCGTGGTGCTCAACCCCAGCTTCCTGAAGCGGCTGACGCTGACCGTCGACTACTTCAACATCAAGGTGCGCGATTATATCGGCATCGTCGCGCCCGCGCTGACCACCGAGCAATGTTTCGAGAACGCCAACCCGTTCTTCTGCGCGCTCATCACCCGCGATCCGCGCAACGGTGTGATTTTCGGCGATGTCGGTGCGATCGCCAGCAACACGCAGAACACCGGATCGCTGGCGACGTCGGGCATCGACGTTGGCTTCAGCTTCGCGCAGCCATTGGGCGGACTGGGTTCGCTCAATCTGGATGCGCAGGGTACGTGGCTGAACGAGTTGCGCACCGAGCCGCTGCCGGGGCTGGAATCCTATGACTGCAAGGGCAAGAATGGCCAGACCTGCGGCCAGCCGACGCCCGAATGGAAGCATCAGGCCCGCCTGACCTGGTCGGATGCGGAGCAGGTCGGCTCGATCTCGCTCAACTGGCGCTATATCGGCGGGACCACGCTCGATTCGACCGCGCCGGTGTTCAACTCGCGGATCAAGGCCTATTCCTATTTCGACCTGGCCGCGACCGCCAAGGTGCAGGACGGCATCGTCTTCCGCGCCGGCGTCAACAACCTGTTCGACAAGGATCCGCCGATCCTGGCGCTGAGCGCGCTAGGCAACTTCAACAACGGCAACACCTATCCGGGCGTCTATGACGCGGTGGGTCGCACCGTGTTCGTCGGGTTGACCGCCGAGTTCTGATCGACCTGGGGCCTCCTTCCCGTCGGGGAAGGGGGCCTCGGTTCAGGCTGCTTCGGCGAGCAGTTTTTGCGCCTCGGCACCGGCCCAGTCGAACCCGCCGGTCACGCGCCAGATTTCGCGGCCATCGGCACCGTACAGGATCGTGGTCGGCAGGTTCGCGCCGTATCCGGTGCTCAGGCCCAGCTTGGGATCGGTGTAGATCCGCAAGGCGGTGAAGCTCTTGCCCGCCAGGAACGGCTTCACCTTGGCCGTGCCGTCCAGATCCTGCGACACCGCGATCACCGGCATTTGCGCGGCGACTCGCCTGGCGGCGGCATCCAGCGTCGGCATTTCGGCGACACAGGGTGCGCACCATGTCGCCCACAGATTGACCAGCACGGGCTTGCCCTTGAAGTCGGCAAGGCTGGCGGGCTTGCCGTCCAGCGTCTGGAAGGCGGCGGGAAGGGCGGCCTCGCCCTTGTGGCTGCGGTCGACGGTGCCGGTGGGGCGGCTCTCGGGCGCAGTCGCGGCGGCCGTCACCTCGTCGGCGGTGGGGGTGGTGGCGGCTTGCTCCGCGCTTCCGCTTTGCCTATCGCACGCCGCGATACTGAAGCCGAGGAGACAGGCGATCACGGCACGCGATACCATGGGCGGTTCCAATGCGATGTGGGGCGGGCGCTTCGCCGAAGGGCCCGCTGCGGTGATGCGCGAGATAAACGCCTCCATCCCCTTCGACAAGCGATTGTGGCGGCAGGACGTGGACGGTTCGCTGGCGCACGTTGCCATGCTGGGCAAGCAGGGCATCGTCACGCCTGAGGATGCCGCGGCGATCACCGCCGGGCTGCACCAGGTCGCCGCCGATTACGAGGCGAACGGCGTGGCCGAGGACCTGACCCTCGAAGACATCCACATGCAGACCGAGGCGAAGCTGGCCGCGCTGATCGGCCCGGTCGCCGGGCGGCTGCACACCGCACGCTCGCGCAACGATCAGGTGGCGACCGATTTCCGCCTGTGGGTGCGCGATGCGATCGACCAGACGCTGGGGGCGCTGGGCGAGTTGCGCGCTGCGCTGCTAGTGCGGGCCGCGGAACACGCCGACAGCGTCATGCCGGGCTTCACCCATCTGCAAAGCGCGCAGCCGGTGACGCTGGGCCATCACCTGATGGCCTATCACGAGATGATCGTGCGCGATGCCAGCCGCTTCGCCGATGCGCGCGCGCGGATGAACAAGTGCCCGCTCGGTTCGGCCGCACTCGCCGGCACGGGCTTTCCGATCGACCGGCATGCGACCGCCGCGGCGCTGGGTTTCGACGGGCCGACCGCCAATTCGCTCGACTCGGTCAGCGACCGGGACTTCGCGATCGATTACCTCCAGGCGGCGACCAACTGCTCGCTGCACCTGTCGCGCCTGGCCGAGGAGTTCGTGCTGTGGGCGTCGCAGCCCTTCGGCTTCGTCGCGCTCAGCGACCAGTGGTCCACCGGCAGCTCGATCATGCCGCAGAAGCGCAACCCCGACGCCGCCGAGCTGGTGCGTGGCCATGCCGGGCGGATCATGGGCTGCATGACCGCGCTGATGGTGACAATGAAGGGCCTGCCGCTCGCCTATTCCAAGGACATGCAGGACGACAAGCCGCCGGTGTTCGAGGCGCACGACCTGCTGGGGCTGTCGATCGCGGCGATGACCGGCATGGTGGAAAGCGCGACGTTCCGGACCGAGCGGATGCGCGGTGTGGCGGAGGCGGGTTTCTCCACCGCGACCGATCTGGCCGACTGGCTGGTCCGCGTCGGCGGCCTGCCGTTCCGCGAGGCGCATCACGTCACCGGGCGCGCGGTGAAGCTGGCCGAGGACCGGGGCGTGAAGCTCGATCAATTGGCGCTGGAGGATCTTCAGGCGATCGATGCACGGATCGATGCCAGCGTGTATGACGTGCTGTCGGTCGATGCCTCCGTCGCCAGCCGGACCAGCTTCGGTGGCACCGCGCCGGCCAATGTGCGCGCGGCGATCGCCGCGGCGCGGGGAGAACCGCGATGAAGCGTCTGCTTGTGCTCGCCGCCCTGGTCGCGCTTGCCGGGTGCGGTGCGGCGAACCGGCTGCAACCCGCCCCCGGCGAGTCGCTGCCCGTCGCGCCGCGCGGTGCCACCGCCACGCCGACGCCGCGCGAGTTGCTGACCCCCACCACGCAGCAGCGCCCGCAGCGCTCGGACGCCCTTATCCACAGTTCGGAAGCGCGCCGCTCCGACGATTTCGATTTGCCCCCCCGCTGATGGATCATTTTCACTACCAGGACGGCGAGCTGTTCGCCGAGGACGTCGCCATTGCCCGCATCGCGGCAGAGGTGGGGACGCCCGTCTATGTCTATTCCGCCTCCACCTTCCGCCGACACGCGCGCGTGTTCCGTGAAGGGTTGAGCGCCTTGCCGCGCGTCCACCTCGCCTATGCGATCAAGGCCAATCCCAATGTCGCGGTGCTGCGCGTGCTGGCCGATGAGGGCTATGGCGCGGACGTGGTGTCGGTGGGCGAGATGCGCCGGGCGCTGGCCGCGGGGATGAAGCCCGAGGACATCGTGTTCTCCGGGGTCGGCAAGACGCGCGCCGAGCTTGCCGCTGCACTGGAGGCGGGGATCGGCCAGTTCAATCTGGAGCTTGAAGAGGAAGGCGTCGTCCTTGCGGCGCTGGCGCATGAGCGCGGCCTGACCGCGCCGGCCGTGATCCGGGTCAACCCGGATGTCGATGCCGGCACGCATGCCAAGATATCCACGGGGCGCAAGGAGAACAAGTTCGGCGTGCCGATCGACCAGGCACCCGGCATGTTCGACCGGCTGGCGGGGCTGCCCGGCCTCGACCTGCGCGGCGTCGCCTGCCACATCGGCAGCCAGTTGGGCGATCTGGCGCCGCTGGAGGCGGCCTATGTCCGCATCGGCGAGCTGGTCGCGGAGTTGCGCGCTGCCGGCCACACGGTCAGCCGCGTCGACCTGGGCGGCGGCCTGGGCGTGCCCTACAAGCCCGGCGACGTGATGCCCGAGCCTGCCGCTTACGGCGCGATGGTCGCACGCGTCACGCAAGGTTGGGATGTCGAGCTGATGTTCGAACCCGGCCGGGTGATCGCGGGCAATGCCGGCGTGCTGGTGACCGAGGTGGTGTGGGTGAAGCCCGGCGTGGCGAACCCGTACGTTATCGTCGATGCGGCGATGAACGACCTCGCGCGGCCGGCGCTCTACGATGCCTATCACGATTTCGTCGCGGTGAAGCCGACCGGCGAGAAGATGACCGCCAACATCGCAGGGCCGGTATGCGAGACCGGCGACACCTTCGCGATGAACCGCGAGATCGACCGGGTCGTGTCGGGCGATCTGGCGGTGTTCCGCACCGCGGGCGCCTACGGTGCGACGATGGCGTCGACCTATAACAGCCGGCCGCTGGTGCCCGAGGTTCTGGTCGAGGGCGAACGCTATGCCGTGGTCGCCGACCGCATCGCCGCCGAGACGATCCTGTCCGCCGAGCGCGTGCCGGAGTGGTTGCAGAAGTGAGCCTGCACAGCCTGCCGCTGTTCGTGCGGCTGGCGGGCCGCCCGGTGATCCTGCTGGGCGAGGGCGAGCCGGCGGAGGCCAAGCGCCGTCTGCTGGAACGCGCGGGCGCGGTGGTGGTCGGCGAAGACGCCGCCGCGTCGATCGCCATCGTCGCGATCGAGGATGAGGCGGCGGCGCTGGCCGCAATCGCGCGGCTGAAGGCGCGCGGCGTGCTGGTCAACGCGGTCGACCGGCCCGACCACTGCGACTTCACGCTGCCCGCGATCGTGGAGCGCGGGGCGGTGATCGTTGCGATCGGCACCGGGGGCGTCTCCGCCGGGCTGGCGGCCGCTCTGCGCCAGCGGCTGGAGATAATGCTGCCCGCGACGCTGGGCGCACTGGCGGAGGGGTTGCACAATGCCCGCGCCGCGCTCCGCGCGCGTTTTCCCGATGGCGCTGCGCGGCGGCGGGCGATCGGCGCGGC
The DNA here is from genome assembly GCF_946477935.1 of uncultured Sphingomonas sp. Classification (GTDB taxonomy): domain Bacteria; phylum Pseudomonadota; class Alphaproteobacteria; order Sphingomonadales; family Sphingomonadaceae; genus Sphingomonas. The sequence continues at coordinate 8,238 of NZ_CAMLAC010000092.1, forward strand.
GCTGGCGGCGGGCGGTGCGCTCGATCCATTCGGTGAGGCGCCCGATGTTGCACGCTGGCTGGCCGATCCGGCGGCGGGGGTCAGCCGCCACCATGTCTTTCACCTCACCTCGCGCGATCCCGATGACCTGACCCTGGCACAGGCGCGCGTGCTGGCTGCGGCCGACCGCGTGTATCACCGCGCCGACGTGCCGGCCGCGATCCTTGACCGCGCGCGGGCCGATGCGCAGCGCATCGCGTGCGACACTGCACCTGCGGAACCGGGCGCCGGCATCACCGTCGACCTCATGATGACGCCGCGCGCATGACGGGTTTCGCCTATCACATCGCGGGCAGCGGCGATGTGCAGCGGGTGGCGGTGGGCCAGGCGCTCGGCGCGGATGCCGCCGGCCTGGTCTGGGTCCATCTCGAGACCACCGACGAACAGGCACAAGGCTGGCTGCGCGACACCGCCGGGCTGTCCGATTACGTCGTCGACGCCCTGACCGCGACCGAGACGCGGCCCCGCTGCGAGGCGGTGGGCAGTGGCGCCTTCGTCAACCTGCGTGGGCGCAGCCGCGAGGAACTCGACACCTCTGACCTGCTCGCCTCGGTACGGATATGGGCGGTGAAGGGGCATGTCTTTTCCGTCACGCGCAAGCCGCTGATCGCGGTCGGCGCGGTCGAGGAGGCGGTAAAGGCGAGTGCGATCCGCGATCCCGGCGATCTCATCACCAGCTTCGCCACCGCGATCACCCAGGATCTCGACCCCGATGTCGCCAATCTGGGCGACGAGCTGGACGCGTGCGAGGAACGGCTGGACGCCGCACAGATCTTCACCTTGCGCCGAACGGTCAGCCGGGTGCGCAGCACCGCGATCGGCTACAAGCGCTTCCTGAGCCCGCAACGCGCCGCGTTGGAGAAGCTGGCGGCGCTGCCCGGCGACTGGCTGGACGATGACGACCGGCTGCACCTGGCCGGCGCCGCCGACCGCGCCGCGCGCATGGCGGAGGAACTGGATGCGATCCGCGAACGCGCCGCACTGCTCCATGAATGGCTCAGCGACCTGCGCGCCGAGCAGATCGACAGCCGCTCGCTCATCATTGCGATCGTCGCGATGGTGTTCCTGCCGCTGACCTTCATCACCGGGCTGTACGGCATGAACGTGCAGGGCCTGCCCTATGCGCAGGCCCCCTGGGCGTTCGACGCGATCCTGGGCGGTTGCGCGCTGATCGCGGCCGGCATCGTGATCTACTTCGTCCAGCGGCACTGGTTCGAGCGATAGAATGCGGAGCGCTCCCCTCCCCTTCAGGGGAGGGGCTTATTGTGATCACCCCCGGATCGTGCGCCACGCCTCGGCGATCTCGGCCATGCTGGTTGCCACCTCGCGGAACGGCTGCGGATCCTGGCCCAGCGAGGCGTCGACGATCTGCTTGCGCGCCCCGGCATAAAGCCGCGCCAGCGTGACCGACAGGTCGCCGCCCTGATCGAAGTCCAGACCGTTTTCCAGCGCGAACAGGATGGCGGTGGCGCGGGTCACGCGCTCGCTCTTGCGCGCCAGTTGACGGTTCTCAGTCGCCCAGGCGGCGGTGCGCAGCGCCGCGATCAGTTCCTCGTACAGAAGCTGCACCAGCGCGGGACCGTCCGCCATGGTGGAGCGGCCGACAATGTCGATCTGGCGATAGGTGGCCGCCGGGTCGGCGGCGAGGGCCGATGCGTACATCAGCTATCCTTGGTCCACATCTTGATCTGCTGGTCCATGAAACTCTGAACCGATTTGTAGGCGCTGACCTTGCTGTTCATGCTGGCGAACTGCGCGGTCATGCGGGTGGTGGTGGTTTCCCGCTGGTCGGTCAGCTTGGCCTGTGCATCGCTGGTGTCGCTCTGCGCCTCGCTCAGCCGCTTGGTGCTGGCCTCCAGGCCATAGGTGGTGCTGCTGGCGGCGAGCTGGATCTTGCCGAGCTGCGCGGACAAACCCATCAGGTTGCTGCCGCTGGGCGCGAACATGGCCTCCACCGCATCCGGATATTTGCTCAGCACTTCGGACAAGCGCTTGGTATCGACCTGCAGCGCGCCGGTCTTCTCGTTGGTGGTGACGCCGATCTCGGCCAGCGTCGTCGGCGTGCCATCGGTGAAGCTGCCCGGTACCACCTTGGTCAAGGTGATCGACTGGAGCGAGCGTTGCAGGGCCTTGGCCGCGGCATCGCTGCGCAGATCGCCGGTGATCGGGTCGGTCGCCGCCTTCACGTCGGCCATCATCGAATTGACGGTGCTGACGAAGTCCGACACCACCGAGGTCAGCGCCGTGGTCGGTAGCGCCGCACCCAGCGTGACCGGCGTGGTGGAGGCGGACACCAGCGTCAGCTTCACGCCATCAACCAGATCGTCCACCGTGTTGTTCGCGCGCTCGACATCGATACCGTCGACGGTCAGCTTCGCATTGGCGGCGGCGCTGGACAGGCGCGTGCCCGTGGCACCCGGGCCGACGTTCAGCGCCGACAGGCCGTCGGTGCCGCTGACGGTAAAGGCCTGTGCCGCGCCCGTCTTGCCCTTCATCGCCAGATAGGCGGTGCCATCGGCATTGGTGACGACGGAGGCGGTGACGCCCGCATTGGCGGCGTTGATCTTCGCCGCGATCTTGTCGATCGTGGCGTTTTCCGCATCGATGGTGATGGCGATCGGCGTGGCCGCGCCGGCGGTGAAGCCGGTCATCGCCTTGCCATCGGCGCTGTAGGTCGCGGTGCCGAGCGAGATGGTCAGCGTACCTGTGCCTATCGATGCCGTCTTCGACACCGATGTGGCGGTTGCGGCGGTCTGGGCGGTGGCGAGCGCGTTTACCGTGATCGATTTGGAAAGACCGGCCAGCTTGGCTCCCGGCGTTCCGCTGGCGGTCAGCACCGAACTGTTGGAGCTGTTCGGCTGGGTCTGCAGCGTGCCCCCCTCGGTCAGCGATTTCAGCGCGGCGTTGAAATCGGTGATACCGCTCTTCAGCTTCGCGACCGCCGAAATCTGCGTGGTCAGGGTTTCGGACTTGGCCTTCAGCGCGGCGGTGCGCGCGGCGAACTGCGCCTCGACCAGCCCGGGCACCAGCGTGCTGAGATCGACGCCGGACCCGGTGTTGAGCGAGGTGAACAGCGACTGGGCGGCAGCGGCCGTCGCCGACTGCGTCGCCGTCCTGGTCGTGGTGGTCGCCGTGGGTGTCGGCGTCGTCGTCGTGCTGGTGACGGTGGACATGGCTCAGGCTCCGGCGCGCATTCCAAAGGGTAAACGGCCGGTAAGGCGCGGCCTTTAGCGGAATCAGGCCTGCGGCACGCCGTTTTCGTCGAAACGGGCGCTGGTCGGCACCTCGATCGGCGGCTGGGCGGTGCCGCCGGCCCGCGCATTCAGGTTGAAGACGAAGGCGAGGACGACCGCGATCGCCTGATACAGATCGCCGCGCACCTCCTGGTTCTCGCGGCTGGTATAATAGACGGCGCGCGCAAGCTGTGGATATTCCAGGATCGGGATCTTCAGCTCGCCCGCCACGTCGCGGATCGCCAGCGCGCTGACTCCGCGGCCCTTGGCGACGACCACGGGCACCTGATCGCGACCCCGGTCATAGCGGAGCGCCACCGCGAAATGGGTTGGGTTGGTCAGGATGACATGCGCCTCGGCGACCGCGCTGCGCACGCTGCGGCGTGACATTTCGCGCTGCTTGGCGCGCATGTGCGCCTTGGCCTCGGGCGAGCCCTCGGTTTCCTTGTGCTCGTCCTTCACCTCCTGCTTCGACATCTTCAGCTTCTTGAAAAGCTGGAAGATCTGGATCGGGATATCGAAGCCGGCGATCAGGACGAGGCCGAGTGCCATGACCAGCAGGATGCCCATGAAGGTATCGCCGAGTTCGTTCAGCGCAGTCGGCAGGTTGGACTGCGCCAGCCCCAGCGTCGCCCGCGTCGACTTCCAAAGCATATACCCGCCGATCGCACCGAGCAGCACGACCTTGAACAGCGACTTGCCCAGCTCGATCCAGCCTTGCGGCCCTAGAATGCGCTTCAGGCCCGTGGCCGGGTTCAGCTTGGAGGGCTTGGGCGCCAGCATCTTGGTGTTGAAGGTGAGCGAACCGAGACCCGCCTGGCTGAGAATCGCGGCCAGCATGGTGATCGCGAACAGCGAGCCGAGTGCGGGGGCGAGGCGCCAGCCGGCCTGGACCAGCGGGCGGAACGGCTCGAAATCCTCCACATCGGCGTTGGAGAAGGTGAAGCTCGCCGTCATCACCGCGCGGCAGGCGGCGATCAGCGACGGGCCGAAGAACAGCATCCATGCGACACCGGCGAGAACGACCAGCGCAGCCCCGAGATCGCGGCTGCGCAGGATTTGGCCATCCTCCGCGGCTTTCTGACGCCGCTTGGGTGTCGGGGCTTCTGTTTTGTCGCCACCCTCCTCGGACATCTATCGCAGCACCAGATTTTCCGCGGCGGCCAGCGCCTCGCGGATGATGACCAGCATGTAATCGCCCATCGCGGGGAAGGCGATGGCCAGCGCGATGACGCCGACCGCGAGGGCTGCCGGCAGGCCGACCGCGAACAGGTTCAGCGCAGGCGCGGCGCGGCTCATCATGCCGACGACGAGGTTCAGGCAGAGCAGCAGGAAGCCGACCGGCAGCGCCAGCAACAGCCCGGCGAAAAAGGCATAACCACCGAAAAAGGCGATCTCGCGAAACTGCGCCGCGCTCATCCACGCCTGTCCGGGCGGCAGCGCGTCATAGCTTTTGACCACGGTGTCGACCAGCACCAGATGCCCGTCGACCGACAGGAACAGCAGCGTCAGCATCACGGTGAAGAACTGGCCAAGCGCCTGGGAGGAGCGGCCGTTGAGCGGGTCGATCGTGGAGGCAAAGCCGATGCCCATTGATCCGCCGATCAACTCGCTGGCGACCAGTGGCGCGGCGAACGCGACCTGCAGGATCAGGCCGAGCGCCAGCCCCACACTCGCTTCAGCCGCGACCGACAGGATGGTGGTGACGGAAAAGATCACCGGCGGCGGCACGACGCGGTGGGTGGCGAGCACCAGGAAGGCGATCGCGCCGGCCAGGCTGACCCGCACCGGCAACGGCACCGACACCGCGCCGAAGACGGGTGCGGTGATGAAGGCGGCGCCGACGCGGATCATCACGAACAGAACCGCCCAGATCTGCGGCTCGATCGCGAGCCCGAAGCCGAGCATCAGCGCACGAGGTCCGGTATTCGCTCGAACATGCTGACGGTGAAATCGCTGAGCAGCCCCAGGATCAGCCCGCCGAAGATCAGGATGGCGAAGGCGACGACGATCAGCTTGGGGACGAACGACAAGGTCGCCTCGTTGATCGAGGTCGCCGCCTGGATCATGCCGATGATCAGGCCGGAGACGAGCACGGGCAGCAGGATGGGCGCCGCGGCGAGCGCCAGCACCCACATCGTCTGGTTGGCGAGCGTCAGGAAATAATCGGCGTCCATCGTGGAGATGGGGTTAGAGAATCAGGGTTAATTTTGCGTGGATGCTGTGTTTGCGAGGCGAGGGTGGCTCCCTCTCCCCTCCGGGGAGAGGGAGGGGCCCGCCGCGCAAGCGGTGGGAGGGTGA
>NZ_CAMLAC010000093.1 GCF_946477935.1 uncultured Sphingomonas sp.
CCTCGCTTATCACCACACGCCCGGGACCGGCCCCACCATCCTGTTCCTGCCGGGCTATGCCTCGGATATGCAGGGGTCCAAGGCGCTCGCGCTGGAGGCATGGGCGCGCGCGCAGGGCCGCGCCTTTCTGCGCTTCGACTATGGTGGATGCGGCCAGTCCGAAGGCGCGTTCGAGGATCAGTCGCTGGCCGACTGGCGTGACGATGTCTGCGCGATGCTGGACGATGTGGTGGAAGGACCGGTGGTGCTGGTCGGCTCGTCGATGGGCGGTTGGCTGATGCTGCTCGCCGCCAGGGCACGGGGCGACCGGGTCAAGGCGCTGGTCGGCATCGCCCCCGCCCCCGACTTCACCGACTGGGGCTTCACCATGGAGGAGAAGATGGCGCTGTTGCAGCAGGGCCGTATCACCCGCGCCAATCCCTATGGACCCGAACCGACGCTCTACACCCGCAACTTCTGGTCGTCGGGGGAGGCCAATCGTCTGATGTTCGGCGAGATCGCCTTCGACGGCCCGGTCCGCTTCCTGCAAGGCCAGCAGGACAGGGACGTCCCGTGGCAGCGTACCGTGCGGCTGGCCGAGTTGATCCGTTCAGCCGATGTGCAGACGCTGCTCGTCAAGGACGGCGACCACCGGTTGTCGCGGGAGGAGGACATCGCCCTTCTCGTCCGCGCCGTCGAGGATGTTCTGGCCCGCTTATGATCCTGCCCCTGCTGCTCGCCCTCGCCACCCAAGCCGGCGCGTCCTGCGCGACCGAGCCGAAGGACGCGACCCCGGCGGCGCGCGCCGCGGCGACGCAGTGCCGCGGCCTGGCGCTGGCGGCGGGCAAGAACTGGGCCGGGGCGGCGCAGGCGTTCGAGCAGGCGGCGGGCCTGGCGGGCCGCGACCGCGCCGCCGGCTATTGGGCGCAGGCCGGCAATGCCTGGCTGGCCGGCGGCGATACGGCAAAGGCAAAGGCGGCGCTGGACCGCGCCCTTGCCGCCGGTACGCTGACCGGACTGGATCTGGGCGAGGCGCAACTGGACCATGCCCGCGTGCTGGTGGCGGAAGGAAATCTGGCTGGCGCCCGCACCGACCTGAACGCCGCCCTGACCAATGCGCCACAGGACCCGCTCGCCTGGCTGCTGTCGGCGACGCTGGCACGGCGGATGGGCGACCTGCCCCGCGCCAAGGCCGATATCGCCCAGGCCCTAGAACGATCGAGCGACGACGCCTCGGTACAGCTTGAGGCCGGCAACATCGCCGCCAGCGACGGGGACGAGGCCGGCGCCCGCGCCGCCTGGACCGCGGCGATGCGGGTCGCGCCCACCAGCCCGGCCGGGATCAGCGCACGCGCCGCGCTGGTACAGTTCGGCCCGATCCCTTCGGCGGTGACGCGGTAGGGCGAAGGGCGGACGGATCAGGATTGATGCATGGCGGAAGCAAACCCGAAGCCTGTCAGTCCAGGTAGAAATCCACCGTCGTCACCACCCGCACCTTCTTCAGCGGCGTATCCGCCACGCCGTACCCGGATTGCTCGCCGTCCCGCGCCTCGATCGAGAAATAGCCCTGGCTGGCGCTCTTGATCCCACCCACACCGGTATCGCTGTCCTTGGCGAACTGCTCGGCCGCCGCGCGGGCATCGCGGGTCGCCTCCGCCACCATCGCCGGCTTGATCGCGTTGAGCCTGGTGAAGCTGTAGGAGATACCCGACCCTTCCTGCAGCACCACGCCCTGCCGGACCAGATCGAACTGCCGCGCCACCGCCCGCCTGGCGCGCGCGATGTCGGTGGTGCGCAGTTGCAGCCGCTGGTTGATCGTCACCGTCTGCACGCCGTTCATGTAATTCTGGTTCGCGCCCGCCCCCGCCGCGGTCAGCGCGTCGGCGGGAAAGCCCAGTTGCGTGAAGAAGGCGCGGATCGTCTGCGTATCGCGGTCGATCGCCGCCTGTACCTGCGCGGCATCGGTACCCTGTTCTGAATAGTTCAGCGTCCACACCGCCAGATCCGCCGTCACGTTGCGCTCCGCCAGCCCGCGCACCGTGACCGAGCGGTCGGCGTGGCGCGCGCGGGTCAATCCGTCACCCAGCAGATAGCCGCCGACGATCAACCCGACCGCCACCAGCGCCGCCGCCGGCACCAGTCCCGAACGCACTGCCATTCCCCGGCTTTCCATCACCGTCCCACCTCCCATATAGCCGCGGCACATGCTGCGCGCCGCTTCCTGAACGGTGGCTGATGCAGATCAATGGAGTTGTTGCATGACCAAGTACCTCCACACCATGATCCGGGTCGCCGACCCTGATGCGACGATCCGTTTCTTCGCCCTGCTGGGGCTGGAGGAGGTGCGGCGCATCGACAATGAACAGGGCCGGTTCACGCTGATCTTCCTGGCGAGCAAGGATGATCAGGCGATCGGCGACCGCCGGGTCGAGGTGGAGCTGACCCACAACTGGGACCCCGAAGACTATACCGGCGGCCGTAATTTCGGCCACCTCGCCTACCGCGTCGATGACGTGTACGACACCTGCCAGCGGCTGGCCGATGCCGGCGTGACGATCAATCGCCCGCCGCGCGACGGCCACATGGCGTTCGTGAAGACGCCCGACGGCATCTCGATCGAACTGCTTCAGGCCGGCGAGCCCAAGGCGCCGGCGGAGCCCTGGGCCTCGATGCCCAACACCGGAAGCTGGTGATGGTGGAGATCGTCCGCGTTCCCGTGCTCGGCGACAATTACGCCTGGCTGGTGCACGATGCGGGGGAAACGGTGGTGGTCGATCCGGGCGAGGCGGCACCCGTGCTGGCCGCCGCCGCGGCGCGCGGATGGGCGATCGGGCAGGTGTGGACGACCCACTGGCACCCCGATCACACCGGCGGCAATGCCGAGTTGAAGGCGGCGGGCGCCCGGCTTTTCGGCCCCGCGGCGGAAACCGCGAAGATCGTTGGGCTCGATACGTTGCTGGCGGAGGGCGACACCGTGCGCGTCGGCGACACCACCGCACGGATATGGGAGGTGCCGGGGCATACCGCCGGCCATATCGCCTTCCATCTGGAGGATGACGCCGCGATCTTCACCGGCGATACGCTGTTCGCCATGGGATGCGGCCGCTTGTTTGAGGGCACCGCCGAGCAGATGCACGGCAACATGCGCCGTTATGCCCGGTTGCCCGACGACACGCGCGTCTATTGCGGGCACGAATATACGCAAGGCAACGGCCGCTATGCGCGGGTTGCCGAGCCGGACAATCTTGCGATCGTCGAGCGGATGGCCACGGTGGATGCGATGCGCGCCGCCGGTGAGGCAACCGTGCCGACCACGATTGGCCTGGAACGCGCGACGAACCCCTTTCTACGGTCGGTGGATCCGGAGGAATTGGCACGCCACCGTGCAGCCAAAGACGCTTTCAGCGGTTGATATCGGGCGTACGGGATAGACGGAGTTTTCAAGGTGAGATTGATCAGCCTGCTCCCGCTTCTCGGCATGGCGGCCGCCTGTGCCCCCACCGCCGCGCAGCAGGAGGCGCAAGCCGAACGCGCCGCGACCGAGCGGACGCAGCTTGCCAAGGCGCTGCAGGGCCTGACCCCGGACCAGCCGCGCAACTGCATGCCGCAATTCCCCTCCCGCCAGGTACGCGCCTATGGCCCGACCATCGTCTACACGGTCAGCCGCAGCCTGAAATATGTCAGCCAGACGCAAGGGGGGTGCGAAAGCCTCAGCACCAATGGCCGCAATGACATATTGGTGACGCGCACCCCCATTGGCCAGCTATGCGCCGGCGACATCGCGCAGACCGTGGACCGGGTATCCGGCTTCTTCACCGGCAGTTGCAGCTTTGGGGAGTTCACCCCTTATCGGCGGGCCAAGTGATGCGCGGCGTCGGCCTCGTCATCACGCTGGCCCTGCCGCTGGCACTCGGCGCGGCGGCAAAGGATCCGCTGGCCGGGCGTGTGGCAGGAAAGCCGGTCAACTGCATCGACACCAGCACGGTCGGCAGCGGCCCGATCATCGTCGACAACAAGACGATCCTGTATCAGCGCGGCAGCCGGACATGGAAGACCTCGCCGATCGGCGCCTGCCCGGCGCTGCGCCCGCTAACCACGCTGATCATGATCCGGTACGGCAGTCAGCTATGCCGCAACGATCGTTTCCGCGTGCTGGAACCGGGCGTATCGATCCCCTCCGCCTTTTGCCGGTTCGACGCCTTCACGCCCTATGACCGGGTGAAGAAATAGGCACGGCCTGGCCGACCGTGCCAATTTCCTGGCTTACAACACGAACCGGCTGAGGTCGGTATTGCGGGCAACGGCCGCCAGTTGCTTCTCCACATAGGCCGCATCGACGGTCAGCGTCTCGCCCTGACGGTCCTCCGCCTCGAAGCTCACTTCCTCCAGCAGCTTCTCCATCACCGTCTGCAGGCGGCGGGCGCCGATATTCTCCACCTCGCCATTCACCTCCGCGGCGATGCGCGCAACCGCGGCAATCCCTTCCTCCGTGAAGTTCACCTCGACCCCCTCGGTCGCGATCAGCGCCTTGTACTGCGCCGGCAGCGACGCCTTGGTGTCCGACAGGATCGACACGAAATCGGCCTCGGTCAGCGCCTTCAGCTCGACCCGAATCGGCAGGCGCCCCTGCAACTCGGGCAGCAGGTCGCTGGGCTTGGCGACGTGGAATGCGCCCGACGCGATGAACAGGATATGGTCCGTCTTCATCGGCCCGTATTTGGTGGCGACCGTCGTCCCTTCGATCAGCGGCAACAGGTCGCGCTGCACGCCTTCACGGCTGACCGATCCGCCGCGCACGTCGCTGACCGCGATCTTGTCGATCTCGTCCAGGAAGACGATGCCGTTGGCCTCCGCGTCCGCCAGCGCGGTGCGGTTTACGTCGTCTTGGTCCAGCCGCTTGTCGGCCTCTTCCTCGACCAGCTTCTCCCAGGCCGCCTGCACGGTCAGCTTGCGCCGCTTCAGTTGCTGGCCGCCGCCGAATGCCTTGCCCATCATCTCGGACAGGTTGATCATCTGCGGCGCCCCGCCGGGCAGCTCGAACGGCATGGAGGGCGCCTGTTCCAGCTCGATCTCGATCTCGGTTTGATCCAGATGCCCGTCACGAAAGCGCTGGCGGAACGCCTCGCGTGTCGCCTGGCTCGAATCCTTGCCGACCAGCGCATCGAGCAGACGGTTGAGCGCCGCCTCCTCCGCCTTGTCCTTCACCGCGGCGCGACGACGCTCCTTCTCCAGTCGGATCGCCTCCTCGACCAGATCACGCGCGATCTGCTCCACATCGCGCCCGACATACCCGACCTCGGTGAACTTGGTCGCCTCCACCTTCACGAACGGCGCATCCGCCAACTTCGCCAAACGCCGGGAGATTTCGGTCTTGCCGCAGCCGGTGGGCCCGATCATCAGGATGTTCTTGGGCGTCACCTCGTCGCGCAGATCGGCACCCAGCCGCTGCCGGCGCCAGCGGTTGCGCAGGGCCACCGCAACGGCACGCTTGGCCTCGGTCTGGCCGATGATGTGCGCGTCCAGCGCCGCGACGATCGCCTTGGGGGTCAGTTGGTCGTTCATTCTATACTCGCTCCTCTCCCATGCGCGGGAGAGGCTGGGGAAGGAAAAGGCCGCAACCGGGCCACAAAATGCTTCAGGCGACCGCGTCCAGCGCTTCCAGGGTCAGGCGATCGTTGGTGTACACGCACACCTCGGCCGCGATGCCCATCGCCTTGCGCACGATCATCTCGGCGTCCTGTTCATAGTCAGACAGCGCCCGTGCCGCGGCGAGCGCATAATTACCGCCGGAGCCGATCGCGCAGATGCCACCTTCCGGCTCCAGCACATCGCCATTGCCGGTCAGGATCAGCGTCGCCTCCTTGTCGGCGACGATCATCATCGCCTCCAGGTTGCGAAGAAACTTGTCGGTGCGCCAGTCCTTGGCCAGTTCGACCGCGGCACGCATCAGATGGCCGTTATGCCGCTCCAGCTTGGCTTCCAGCCGCTCGAACAGCGTAAAGGCGTCCGCCGTCGCGCCGGCAAACCCGCCGATGACGGAGCCGTCGCCCAGTCGCCGCACCTTGCGGGCGTTGGGCTTCATCACCGTCTGGCCCATCGAGACCTGGCCGTCCCCGCCTATCACCACCCGACCACCGCGTCGGACCGAACAAATCGTGGTGCCATGCCAGACCGGCATGGCGTTCTCATTCCCGCTCATGGCGGCGCATATGGAGGTACGGCAGCCCGGGTTCAACGGGCTGGGTTCAACGGTTGGGGTTCAACGGGTGCCGGCGCCCTCCCTCCGTGACGAGGAAGGGCGGGCAGGCGTCAGCCCAGTTTCTCGATCTTGTCCTTCAGGCTGGCCAGTTCCGCCTTCAGCGCGGCCAGTTCCTCGTCCTTGTTGCCAGCCGGTGCGGGTGCCGGCGCCGGCGCCGCCGCCACCGGCGGCTTGAAGCCTTGCGCCGCCGCCTCGAACATCGCCAGGTTGCGCTTGGCGATGTCGGCGAACGGGGTATGTGCGAATGCCCCCTCGACCGCGGACTTGAACTGTTCCTGGTTCCGGCGGAAACTGTCCATCGACGCTTCCAGATAGCCGGGGACCACCGCCTGCATCGAATCGCCATACATCGAGATCAACTGACGCAGGAAGCTGACCGGCAGCATCGTCTGCCCGCGGCTCTCCTCCTCCATGATGATCTGGGTCAGCACATTGTGCGTGATATCGTCGTCCGTCTTGGCGTCGACCACCTTGAAGTCGCGTCCTTCACGCGTCATCGCCGCCAGATGCTCCAGCGTGATGTAGGACGATGTTTCGGTATTGTAGAGCCGCCGGTTCGCGTATTTCTTGATGATCACGATACCGTCGGGTGCCAGGCCCTTCTTCATGCTCCCTCCCCATTTACAAGAACATGCCGAACCCTAACGCCATAGATTTCGCACCGCAACACGGACCTAGGCCTTTACCCTTGTTCCTGGCGTTGCTGCGCAGCGAAACCGCAGCAGAGCCGGAGCGGCAGGCCAGGGCGCTTGCGGGCCTGCGTGCCTTTCAGGAGGCGCCCCGGCTTCGACCGCAGCGCCCGCTGCCCGCCCGGCGCCGCCAGGGTCGGGCCCGGCTCCGCGGCGCGGGTCCGGACGATGGCCGACAGGTGCTGTTCGTCCCTTCCCTCATCAACCCGCCGGCCATCCTGGATCTGTCGCGCGAAACGTCGCTGGTCCGCTGGCTGGCCCGGCGGGGCCATCGCTGCTGGCTGCTCGACTGGGGCACGCCGCAACGAAGCGACCGCGACATGGACGTGACCGCGCATGTCGAACGCATCCTGATCCCGCTGATCGCACAGCTGCCGTCGCCGCCGGTGCTGGTCGGATATTGTCTCGGTGGCACGCTGGCGATGGCGGCGGCGGCGCGCACGAAGGTGGCGGGACTCGCGACCATCGCCGCGCCGTGGCACTTTTCCGGCTATGGCGAGGCCGCACGCGCGATGCAGGCGCAGTGGTCCGCGACGCATGCCGTGGCGCAGACGTTGGGCCTGGTACCCATGGAGGCGTTGCAGGCCGGCTTCTGGCAGATCGACCCAGTACGCACGATAAATAAATATGCCGCCTTCGCCGATCTCGCTCCCCGCAGCGAAGCGGCGCAGGCATTTATCCGGCTGGAGGACTGGGCCAATGCCGGCCCGCCCCTTCCCTATGCCTTCGGGCGTCAACTGTTTGAGGCGATGGTGGGCGAAGACCAGCCCGGTCGCGGCGTGTGGCGCGTGGGCGGCGCAAATGTCACCCTTGGCCAGATCGACTGCCCAACCGTCGAATTCGTGTCATCGACCGATCGTATCGTTCCCGCCGCCACCGCCGCAGGGCTGCCCGATCGCCGCGTGTCGGCGGCGGGCCATGTCGGCATGGTGGTCGGCCGCCGGGCGATGGGCGATTTATGGTCCCCGCTTGCCGACTGGATCGAGGCACTGCCACGGCATACATAGAACCGGAACGAGAGGAGTATCCATGACCGAGATCGTGATTACCGCCGCCAAGCGCACCCCCGTGGGCAGCTTTCTGGGCGCCTTTGCCACCACGCCGGCGCACGAACTGGGCCGCATCGCCATCGAGGCCGCGCTGGAGCAGGCGGGCGTAAAGGGCGAGGAGGTGTCCGAGGTGATTCTGGGTCAGGTGCTCACCGCGGCGCAGGGGCAGAACCCGGCACGACAGGCGTCGATGGCGGCGGGCATTCCCAAGGAGGTTCCGGCCTGGGGCGTGAACCAGGTCTGCGGATCGGGCCTGCGCGCGGTGGCGCTGGCGGCGCAGGCGGTGGCGACGGGCGACGCGACGATCGTTGTCGCGGGCGGCCAGGAGTCCATGTCGCTCTCGCCCCACGCACAGACGATGCGGGGCGGCACCAAGATGGGGGCGGTCAGCCTGGTCGACACCATGGTGCATGACGGCCTGACCGATGTCTTCAACGGCTATCACATGGGCATCACCGCCGAGAATCTGGCCGAGCAGTATCAGGTGACCCGCGGCGAGCAGGACGCCTTTTCGGTCCGCTCGCAGAACCTGGCCGAAAAGGCCCGCGCCGACGGCCGCTTCAAGGACGAGATCGCGCCCGTCACGATCAAGGGTCGCAAGGGCGACACGGTGGTCGCCGACGACGAATATATCCGCGCCGGCGTGACCGAGGACAGCGTGTCGGGCGTCCGCCCTGCGTTCAAGAAGGACGGCACCGTCACCGCCGCCAATGCCAGCGGCCTGAACGACGGCGCCGCCGCGCTGGTCATCATGAGCCGCGAGGAAGCCGAGAAGCGCGGCACGCCCGTGCTGGCGACGATCAAGAGCTGGGCGTCCGCCGGGGTCGATCCCTCGGTCATGGGCATCGGCCCGGTTCCCGCCACCCGCCGCGCGCTCGAAAAGGCCGGCTGGACGGTCGGCGACCTGGATCTCATCGAAGCGAACGAAGCCTTTGCCGCCCAGGCGCTGTCGGTCGGCAAGGAGCTCGGCTGGGATGCGGACAAGGTCAACGTCAATGGCGGGGCGATCGCGATCGGCCATCCGATCGGCGCATCGGGCGCCCGGGTGCTGACGACTCTGCTGTACGAAATGCAGAAGCGCGATGCGAAAAAGGGGCTCGCCACGCTGTGCATCGGCGGCGGCATGGGCATCGCGATGTGCGTGGAACGGTAACGGAATGAAAAATAATTACATTGTTTTACTATGTAAGAATTAGCATTTAAATTACAACAATGTAACGTTGCTGCAACACCGCTGACCGATTTTTTCAGCGTGTAACTATTTTTGATTGCGTTTGAGTCGCTTAGATTCTTCCTTGCTCCCAACGGGCATCCTCGCCCGTTGGGGGACATCCATGAATCTGCATCGCCTTCTTGGCGCGACCGCACTGGCGGGTACTCTTTTCCTGAGCCCGTTCGCGCTCGCCCAGACCACCACCGGCACCACGCCCGAAGCCGACGCGGCGACCGAAATCGAAACGAACGACGCCGACACGCGCGTGAATTCCGGCGCCGACCGTAGCGGCGAGATCGTCATCACCGGGTCGCGCATTCGCACGCCAAACGAGATTTCGGCCGTTCCGGTCACCACCATTTCGGTGCAGCAGCTGACGCAGACGGCGCGCACCTCGATCGGTGACGTGCTGAACGACCTGCCGCAGCTCCAGAGCACCTACAGCCAGTCGAACTCGACCCGCTTCCTGGGCACCGGCGGCCTCAACCTGCTCGACCTGCGCGGCCTGGGTACCTCGCGTACGCTGGTGCTGGTCAACGGCCGCCGCCATGTCGGCGCGGACATCCTGAACAACGCCGTATCGGTCGACGTGAACACGATCCCGACCGATCTGGTCGAAGCGGTCGACCTCGTCACCGGCGGCAATTCGGCCGTGTACGGTTCGGACGCGATCGCGGGCGTCGTCAACTTCCGCCTGAAGAACAACTTCGAGGGCCTGCAGCTTCGCGCGCAGGGCGGCGTGACCGACGAGAGCGACGCGGGCAGCTACTTCATCAGCGCGACCGCCGGCAAGAACTTCGCCGAGGGTCGCGGCAACATCGCGGTCAACCTGGAATACACCCATTCCGAGGATCTGTTCGCGTCCGACCGCCGTCAATATCGCCAGACCGACGGCTTCATCACGACCAACGTCGATGCCGCCGGCGCCGGCGTTAACGGCAACCTGAACTTTGACGGCCGCCCCGACGCGACCTTCTTCCGCGACATTCGCGTCGGCACCTTCTCCGACGGCGGCCTCGTCTCCTTCGCCGGCGCGGCCCCTGGCGCCAACACCCCCGCCCGCTGCGGCCGCGACGGCCTCGGCCGCGCCTTCACCTGCAACTACCTGTTCCAGCCAGGCGGCACGCTCGCCGCGCAGACGGGCAGCGCGGTCGGTGTAGCGCAGGGTTCGGCCACCGCGCCCTCGGCCAGCCCCGCCGGCGTCAGCTATATCGGTGGCAACGGCAACACCCGTCGCGAAGGCGTGCTGGTCCAGTTGCTTCCGCGCCTCGACCGTTATGCCGCCAACCTGATCGGCCACTTCGACATCTCCGACGCCTTCGTGCCGTTCATCGAGGCGAAGTATGTCCGCACTGAGTCGGTCTCGCTTGGCGGTTCGGGTCCGGCCTTCTTCACGGGCAGCACCATCGATGCTCTGTACGAGCGTCCGCGCCTCGACAATCCGTTCCTCAGTTCGGATGCACGCGCCACGCTGACGGCGCAGGCGCTGGCTTCGGTCAACAACGGCCTCAACCCCGGCACCGGCGCCGCGCTGACCGCAGCCCAGCAGGCTACGCTGCGCGACCAGATCAACTCGGGCGCCTACCGCTTCATCCTGCGCAAGAACCTGACCGATCTGGGTTCGCGCGCCGAGGAAGCAACGCGTGAGACCTTCCGCATCGTTGGCGGCGTACGCGGCGACTTCGCGCAGAACCTGAACTATGAATTCTCCGTCAACTACGGCGAGTTCAAGGAGAAGACCCGCGTTCTCGGCAACGTCGACGTGCAGCGTCTGTCGCTGGGCCTCGACGCGGTTCGCGATCCGACCACCGGCCAGATCGTCTGCGGCGCACGCCTTGACCCGACCCGTGCAAACGGCACCGGTGCGGATTTGGGCGGCAACGCCGCCAACCTGGCCGCCGACATCGCCGCCTGTCAGCCGATCAATCCGTTCGGCACGGGCAGCATCTCGGACGCCGCCCGCAACTATGTGCTGCGCGACACCACCTCGCAGGGCAAGATCACGCAGCTCGACATTCTGGGCGTCGTCGCAGGTGACACCTCGGCGTTCTTCAACCTGCCGGGCGGCGGCATCGGCTTCTCGATCGGCGGCGAATATCGCCGTGAAACGAACGAGTTCCGCGCCGATCCTTTTGTCGAGCAGGGCTACACCTTCTATAACGCACTGGCGCCGTTCGATCCGCCCGCGTTCGAGGTGAAGGAAGCGTTCGGCGAGCTTCGCGTTCCGCTGCTCAAGGACACCTTCCTGACCAAGGAAGTGACCCTGGGCGCCTCGGGCCGCGTGTCCGACTATAAGGGTTCGGCCGGCACCGTTTACAGCTACAACCTGCGCGGTGAATGGGCACCGATCGAGGATATCCGCTTCCGTGCCAATTACGGCCGGGCGGTGCGCGCTCCTAACCTGAGCGAGCAGTTCTCGGCCGCCGGCCAGAACTTCGCGCCGGGCTTCCTCGACCCCTGCTCGGCGGACAATCTGGCCCGTGGCACGCAGTTCCGCGCCGCCAACTGCGCCGCCGCCGGTATCCCCACCGGCTACAACTTCCAGTACGCGCAGTCGCTGGAAACGCTGAGCGGCGGCAACGAAAATCTAAACGCGGAAAAGTCCGACTCCTACACCTATGGCGCGGTCGTTCAGCCGCGTTTCGCACCGGGCCTGCTGCTCTCGGTCGATTACTACAACATCAAGGTGAACGACGTCATCACGTCGCCGAGCGCACAGAACCTGGTCAACGCGTGCTACGACTCGCCGACGATCGAGGGTAACCAGTTCTGTTCGCAGTTCACCCGTGTCGCCGCCGGTCAGACCGGTCCGAACGGCGAGCAGGCGTTCCGCATCGTGGAGGGCAGCCTGCTGACCATCCCGCTGAACTACGCCAAGCTGCAGGTGCGCGGTATCGACTATCAGGTCGGGTATAACCGCCGCATCGGCGACGTCCGCATGAACGCGACGGTGATCTACACCCACATCCTGCAGAACGACAGCTTCCTGAACCCGGTGCAGCCGGGCTTCGCGAACCGTCTGAACGGGGAACTGGGCTATCCGAAGCATCAGGTTTCGGCGTTCATCAATGCCGACTTCGGCCCGGTCTATGTGAACACCTCGTTCCGCTACCTGTCGAAGCAGTCGGTGGGTGCGATCGAGAACACCGAGACGGTACAGGGTCGTCCGCCGCAGAACCTCGACGATTTCGACATCCAGTTCTATCCGGATGTCCTCTACATCGGCGCGAAGTTCGGCATCAACGTGACCGAGCGGACCGACTTCTACTTCGGTATCGACAACATCACCGATCGTCTGCCGCCGCTCGGCTCGACCGGTATCGGCGAAGGCAGCGGCATCTTCGACAACGTCGGTCGTCGCTTCTACGCGGGCATCACCGCTCGCTTCTGAGGCACCGAGATCTAATCGTCGAATAGGAAGGGCCGGTGGTTTCCACCGGCCCTTTTTCGTGCAGGATGAGCCACATGCACCAGGACCCGATTGCCGCCGCCCAGACCCTGCTCGCCGCCGGCCAACAGAACGAGGCGATTGCCGCGATCGACCGCGCCGCCGCCACCGGCCATGCCGGTGCATTGTTCCAGCGGGCATTCTGGCATCTGGTCGGCCAGCCGCTACCGCGCGACCTCCCCAGGGCTCGTGCCGACCTGCGGCGTGCGGTCGCGGGCGGACACCGCGAGGCCCGCCTGATGGAGATCACCCTTGCCGCCAATGGCACCGGCGCGCCGGCGGACTGGTCGGGATCGATGGCCCTGCTGCGCACGGCCGCCGAAAGCGACCGGGATGCTGCCGCGCTGCTCCACCTGCTCGACGCGATGACGCTCGACGCCGGGGGTGCCCCCCGTCACCTGCCGCCGATCGAATCCCTGACGCCCGATGGCAGTGTCGCGCGCGTTCCGAGCCTGCTCACCCCGGCGGAATGCGCGCATATCGCCAACAGCGCGGCCGACCTGCTTGCCCCCGCCTTTGTCGTCGATCCGCGCACCGGGCGCAGCGTACCGCACCCGATCCGCACCTCCGATGCCGCGGTGATCGGCCCCTTGCGCGAGGACCCGGTGATCCGCGCGATCAACCACCGGCTTGCCGCGGCCAGCCGGACGCCGATCGGCGCCGGCGAAGCGCTGACGGTGTTGCGCTACCAGCCGGGGCAGCAGTTCCGCCTGCATTCCGATATCCTGCCACAAACCCGCAACCAGCGGGTGACGACCGTTCTGGTCTATCTGAACGACGGCTTCACCGGCGGCGAGACGGTGTTTCCGGATCATGGACTGACCATCGCCCCGCACGCCGGCGACGCGGTCATCTTCACCAATGTCGATGCCGCCGGCCGCCCCGCCGCCGCCGCACGCCATGCCG
>NZ_CAMLAC010000094.1 GCF_946477935.1 uncultured Sphingomonas sp.
CCACCGGCGCACCCGTCCGCCGCCACGTCTCGCCCCACCACCCCATGCCGATGCTTGTCGTGCAGCCCGGATCGGCGCACAAGCCGGCGCGTGAACGCCTCTCCCACCATCTTCGACCGCGAAGCGCGCCGCCGGCGCCGCGACCGCGCCGCCGCCCATTTCGCCGAATACGACTTCCTGCGCGCCGCCATGCTGGACGGCATCGCCGAGCGCCTGGGCACGGTGAAGCGTTCGTTCGAGGCGGTACTCGATCTCGGCTGTTTCGATGCCGGCTTCGCGCCTCCGCCCGGCGCCCGCGTCGTCCGCGTCGATCCCGGCTTTGCCTTCGCCCGCGCTGCCGGCGGCGTCCAGGCGGATGAGGATCGCCTGCCCTTCGCCGATGCATCGTTCGATCTGGTGGTCAGCGCCGGCGTCCTCGACCAGTTGGACGACCTGCCCGGCGCCCTTGCCCTCATCCGCCGCGTGCTACGCCCCGACGGACTGTTCCTCGGCGCGTTCACCGGCGGGGGCAGCCTCCCGCGCCTGCGCGCCGCGCTCCGCTCGGGCGAGGCGGAACGCCCCGTTGCCCGCCTCCACCCCCAGGTCGACGTCCGCTCCGCCGGCGACCTGCTCATGCGCGCCGGCTTCGCCCTGCCCGTCGCCGATATCGAGACGCTCGACGTCGGCTACCGCGATATCGGCCGCCTGCTGGACGACCTGCGCGGCATGGCCGCCTCCAACATCCTGGCGGATCGGCGCGCGATCGCACGCACCACCCTCGCCGCCACCGCTGCCGCCTTCGCGGCGGAGGCCGGCGACAATGGCCGCACCGTGGAGCGTTTCGGAATCGTCTTCCTCACCGGCTGGGCACCCGATCCCTCCCAACCGCTCCCCGCCCGCCGCGGCAGCGCCACGACCTCCCTCGCCCAGGCCCTCAAGCCGTCCGGCTGACGATCAGACGATCATCCCACCCGCATCGCGCGCCAGGATGCGACCCATCGCGTCGAACAACTGGTCCATCGCAACCGGTTTGAAGATCACCTCGTCCGCGCCTGCATCGATGCAGCGCGCACGCAGGTCGACCGCCGTGTCGGCGGTCACGACGATGATCGGCACCTGCCCGCGCGCATCGCCGCGGGCGCGGATGTGGCGGATCGCGGTGATACCGTCCATGCCGGGCATGCGCAGGTCGATCAGCACCACCTGAAAATCCTGCGCGTCGATCAAGGCCAGTCCGCGCTCGGCATCCTCCGCCTCGGTCATGCTCGCGCCCGCTACATCCAGCATGTCGCGAACCACGCGCCGGTTCATGCGGTCATCCTCGATGAAGAGCACGTTCATGGCGCTCGTCAGGCTCCTGCCGGCAGCGGGTCATGGCGGCTGTTCATGTTCCGGCTGTAGTCGCTAAGCCGCTTGTGAGACAAGCACTTGCTCGCCATTGCGCGACGGGCCGAAAAGGGCGGCGACCACCGCGGCGCCGGTCACCGGCTTTGCGATTACCTGCGTGATGCCAATGGCTTCCCATCCGGCGATACGCTCCGCATCGGGCGCCGGCCACAACAGAGCGACGGGCGGCCCGCCCCGTGCGGCCACTGCGATCGCCTCCACTGCGCCTGCGTCGCGCACGCTGGCCTCGTCCACCAGCACGGCGGCGACAGGGCCCTGTCCGATCCGCGCCGCCGCTTCCTCCGCCGATGCCGCGAACGCGACCGGGCCGTGCGCCGCAAACAAGGTGCGCCACATCGCCCGCTGGATCGGATTGCGATCGACGATCAGCAGAACGTGCTCATCCGAAATTTCCACGGCATCCGGCGCCGTGACGGACACCAGCGGCAGCGTCAGCGTGAAATCGGTGCCTTCGCCCAGGCGACTCGCGACCCCGACATCGCCCCCCATCGCCCGCGCCAGATTGCGACAGATGGCCAGCCCCAGGCCGGTGCCGCCGAACCGGCGCGTCGTGCTGGCATCCGCCTGCCGGAACGACTCGAAAATCGCCTCCAGCTTGTCCGGCGGAATGCCGATGCCGGTGTCGCGCACCAGGATGCGCAGCGTTTTCCCCTCGCACCAGGCGGACAGCCGGACCGATCCGGTCTCGGTGAATTTCATCGCGTTGGACAGCAGGTTGAACACGATCTGGCGCACCCGCGCGGCGTCGCCCTCCACCCAGCGCGGGCAATCGCCCAGCGCCAGCCCGAAGGACAAACCCTTGGCAGCCGCCTGCTCCTCCCACAAGCGGCTCGCATCGCGGATCGTCGCCTCCAGATCGTACGGCGCCTGCTCGATCGTCAGCCGCCCCGTCTCCATCTTCGCCACATCCAGGATATCGTCGACCAGCGCGCGCATCGTCACGCCCGCCCCATGCACCACCCCCAACCGGTCGCGCAGGTCGGCCGACAGCGCACGATCGGTCAGCATCACCTCGGTCATGCCCAGTATGCCATTCAAAGGCGTACGGATTTCGTGACTGGTGGTTGCCAGGAACTCGGTCTTGGCGGCCAGCGCCTTGCCCAGCGCCGCGTTCGTCTCCGCCAGATCGTCATTGGCGGCGCGGATCGCGTTGCGGCTGCGTTGCAGGGTGAGCAGCCAAACGCCGAGCAGCGCGATGATGATCGCGGTCGCCGCGACCGTGCCGATCAATATCCAGCGCTGCGTTTGCGCCTGTGCCCGCTCGAAGATGACCTTGCGCTGAAGTTCATTGGCCTTCAGCGTGGCGATACGCAGTTCCTGGTTCGCAAAGTCGAACCGCGCGCCCATCAGCGCCGTGCTCGTCGTCGTCGCCAGCTTCGTCGCCTCGTCGTCCAACCGCTTCAGCGCCACCAGATGCGCCAACGCCCGCGCCGTTTCTCCGAGGGCACGATAAGTCTCGAACGCCGTCTGGTGCGCCTCACGCTGCACGATCGTGGTCTTGCCCAGATCGACGCCGTCGAAGCTTTCGCCGATCAGCCGCCCGGCTCGCGTTACGTCGCCCCGTTGCAACGCCGCCTGCGCTGACACGCTGAGCAATGAGCGTCGGTCGGTGTCGCTCCCCTCTGACAGAAGATCTTCGGCAACGGCGATGGAACGCCCGGCCCCTCTGAAATCTCCTCTGGCCAACTGGTTTCTAGCGAGGTTACGCAAGATTTGAGACTGCAATGTAACACTGCTCATCTGCCTTGCCAGACGGTAGGCTTCTTGAAGCTGCTTTACAGCCGCCAAACGTTGGCCATCATCTTCAAGGACAAGTGCCGTATTGTTTAATATCGCCAGCGACAGCGCATCATCGACCCGGTAATCACGTCGCGCCTGACGAAGATAGCGCAGAGACGACGTATAATCTTTTGCATCGAAGTACAGTATGGCGATTTGCACTAACGCCATAGCTTGGCTACGCTCGATGCCCATCTTGTGAAATATGCGATAGGCCGCTTGGTAGCTTTCCAAAGCGGCACCTACTCTCCCTTGCGCAGAATCAAGCCCCCCTTTCGTCAACATTATGTCGGCAAATAGCTTGGTATCCGCAGACATGCTGTTGGCGTGCTTGAGGGCATCGGAAATGGGCAAGGCAGCACGGTCTGGTTGTCCAAGCCTAAGATATGCTTCTGCTTGCAGCCACATCGCAGTCGCTTGTGCAACGGTACGTGCGCTTGGGTCGGTTAAGCCGGCTGCATCCCTCGAAGCCATCTCCGCAATCCGTGCGCTGCTGGCCGGATCGCGAAGCATCTCGCTCTTGGCTGTTTCGATAGCACG
This sequence comes from uncultured Sphingomonas sp., assembly GCF_946477935.1. Taxonomy (GTDB): domain Bacteria; phylum Pseudomonadota; class Alphaproteobacteria; order Sphingomonadales; family Sphingomonadaceae; genus Sphingomonas. The sequence goes on from NZ_CAMLAC010000094.1 coordinate 3,706, forward strand.
ATCAACGCGTTGGGTCAGAGTATCGGCCCGCGCGGCGGCAACGGAAAAAAACAGAACTGCAACAAGAAGAAGTGTCAGCGATCGATAAACGGCCCGCTTAGCCACGCTGCACCCCGGAGAAGCGCGCAAACGGTACGCGAGCCTCGGACGTGGCGGCAAGATGCCGCTCTTCGTCGAAGAATTGCAGCAACGCATCCAACCCGATTGGGCGACTGATGAGGAACCCCTGCACCATGTCGCAGCCCATCACCGTCAGCAGTGCAAGCGCCGCCTGCGTCTCCACACCTTCCGCCACCACCTCCATCTCCAGCGCATGCGCCAGATCGATGGTCGAGCGAACGATCAGCGGATCGCGGTTGGAACTGGTCAGTTGCGTGACGAACAGCTTGTCGATCTTCAACTCGCACGCGGGCAACTGCTTCAGATAGGCCAGCGACGACAATCCCGCGCCGTAATCGTCGATCGCGACATCGATGCCGATCTCGGCAAAGACCTTCAGGTTGGCGATGGCACTTTCCGGATCGCGGATCACCGAGGTTTCGGTGATCTCGAAGCCGATCCTTGCGCCGCCGCGCTGCACGAGCGCGCAGGCTTCCTCCACGAAACGCGTGTCGCTCAGCAATACGCCCGCGATATTGATGAAGACGGGCACGTCATAACCGCGTGCCGCCATCGTCTTCTGATCAGTGATGACCTGTCGCAGCGTCCATAGCGTCAGCGCGACGATATCGCGCGAGTCTTCGGCCAGGGGAATGAAATCCCCAGGCAGCACCAGGCCGCGGGTCGGATGCCGCCACCGGATCAACGCCTCCACGCTGGCGATCTGCTGGCGCCGGACATGAACCTTGGGCTGATATTGCAGAAACAATTCGTCCGACCGACCGATGGCGACGTGCAGTTCGCGTGCTAGGGCGATCCGATCGATTCGCGCCGTTTCCACCGGCAGGTCGCGCTCCACCGGGCGCCGCTCGATCCGGGCATCGGCCAGTGCCTGCTCGGCTTCCTCGATCATCCGGACATCGTCATGGTGCGGCATGGAGGCAGCGGTGGCGCCAAGCGCGATATCCAGCGCATATCGCTCGCCATCGACATCGACAGGCGACTCGAACAATCGCGTCAGCGTATCCAACATGGCGGCCAGCACGTCACGATCCGCACCGAACGCGACGATCTCCACCTGTGAAGGGCCCAGGACACGCACCTGCGCCCCGTCGATCGCCAGCAGGGCGCGTTCGGCGACGTCCGCCATCAGCACGTCGCATCGCTGCCGGCCGACATGCCGGCGCAGGATCGCGAAGTTGACGATCTCGACCAGGATCAGAAACTGATATCGCTTGCCCGATCCTGCGGCGGAAAAGGCCATCTCGCCCTGCTCTCCAGGTGCGGTCGACGCCGGGTCGGGCTCGGACAGGGGGGACGGACTGCGCTTCACGCCTCCATCGCTACGCGTCGCGCCTTGAAGATTGGGTTAAGGATCCGACCCGATTTCCACATTAAACGGCCGCAACAAAGATGGTTAATGGGTTCTTAACTGCGTTGTCGGTTGGTTAATTTTCTCTTAATAGATAGGGGCACCTCTTCCGGGGGTGCCAATGAGGAGAAAGCACAATGCTGAAGTTCATTCTGGCGCTGATCCACGGCGAGACCATCCGCCCCTGGTAAGCGGTACCCGGTCCGGTGAACATGCGCCCGCGGTGCGGGGGCATGGCGCACCGGACCACCTGCATGCCGTCGCGCCTCGTATGTCAGGCGCGTAGCGACTCGATCAGCCGCGTCATGAACGCCGCACCGCGCTCGATCTGCGCAATTTCGATATATTCATCCGGCTGGTGCGCCTGCTCGATCGAGCCCGGCCCGCAGATGATCGTTGAAAATCCCGCCTGCTGGAACTGACCCGCCTCCGCGGCATAGGGAACCGCCCGCACCGGGCCATTGTCACCCGCCAGCCTTCGCGCCAGTGTCTCTGCGGCGCCGTCCTGCTCCGGAGCGAAACTCGGGGTCAGGGAGCGGCGTACCACCTCAACGCCTGCCCCCAAAAAACGCGCGCCGAGCGAAGCGTCGGCTTGCGCGCAGGCGTGCAGGAAGGGCGCCAGGATCGCCTCCGGGTTCTGCCCCGGCATCGTGCGCAGATCGAAGGCGAATCGGCATTCCCGCGCCAATATGTTGACCGCCGTTCCCCCCTGCATCTGGCCGATGGTCAAGGTGGCGTGATGGGGGCAGAATGGTCCGTCCGGGTCGCCTTCGGCCGCCAGTCGCTCTGCCAGATCCGCCAGCCGCTGCATCAGCCGCACCGCCACCATGTTCGCCGACACGCCCAGATGCGTTAGGCTGGAATGGGCCTCGTGGCCGGTCACGGTCACCACCCACGTCGCTATCCCCTTGTGCCCGGCAACCACCTCCATGTTCGTCGGCTCCCCCACCACCACCGCCGCCGGTCGCGGCAACGTCCGCGCGATCTCTGCGATCATCGACGGCGCCCCCAGACACCCCACCTCCTCGTCATAAGAAACCGCCAGATGCACCGGACGCTGCAGGCCGCTCCGCACCGCCAGCGGCGCGGTCGCCAGTGCCAGCGCCAGGTACCCCTTCATGTCGCACGTACCCCGCCCGAACAGCCGGTCGCCCCGCTGCGTCAGCACCCAGGGATCGCTCGTCCAGGTCTGGCCATCGACCGGCACCACATCGCTATGCCCCGACAGCACGACCCCACCCTCTGTGACGGGGCCGAGCGTGGCGTAGAAATTCGCCTTGGATCCGTCGGCGTTGCTCACTCGCCGCCCCGTCACGCCAAGTGGCGCCAGGCGATCCTCGATATAGTCGATCAGTGCGAGGTTCGACTCGCGCGAGGTGGTGTCGATCGCGATCAGGTCGGCGAGGATCGCGGTGGCGTCAGCGGCAAGCGTGTCTGGGGTCATCCCCCACCTTAGGCACCCATGCCGCTCCGGCTCAACCCGGCGCGAGCGGGCAAGACACGGCCGCCGGAGCCGCATGGTTCCGACGGCCGTGTGTCGATCATCCTCTCACGTCAGTAATCGCGCGAGTAGCGCAGGCTCCCGCTCGATCCACCGAACGATCCGGTGGCGGTCAGCAGGCTGAGCGTCCGGGTCAGCGCGATCTCCAGCTGCGTCTGGGTAAAGCCGCGCGCATCGGTGACGATCTCCACATAGATGTCGTTGGTCAGATATTTGCCCGCCGCCAGGCTGGTGCCGCGGCCGGTTGCGTCGTCACCCCCCAGCACCCGCAGGCGATCGAAGCCCGTGGCGGAGCGCAGCTTGCCCAGCGGGTTCAGCCCGCCACCCGACCCGCGCAGCGAGTTGAGCGCAGAGGCCAGCTGGATCGCCTCGGTAGCCGACAGGTTCTCCGGATTGGTACCGAACAACAGACGGCTCAGCACCTCATCCTGCGGCAATGCGGGTGTCGAGGTGAAGGCGATCTGCGGTCGCTGGCCTGTGCCCGTCACGTTGATCACCGCGGTAATGCCATCGGTGGTCGTCGTCGCCTGGATGTTGATATCCGGATCGGTCAGCGCACCGCCGCGGAAGCGGATGATGCCGCGGTTCACGTCGAAACGCTTCCCCGCGAACGAGTAGGTGCCGCGCACCAGGTCCAGCCCGCCCGAGATCGTCGGCGCCGCATTGGTGCCGCCTACACGCAGGTCCATCTCCCATTCGGACTCCAGCCCCATGCCGGAGACGAACAACTGATTGTCCGCGCGTACCCGGATATCGAGCTTGAACAGGCCGACGGGTGCGGCGGCGGGACGGTCGGTGGGGCGGCCGGGGCGCAGTTCGGAGCGGCGGCGGATCCCGGTCAGTTCGGGAACCTCGGCCTGGCCCTGGCGAATGATCTGATAGCGTGCGTTGGGCACGGTCAAATCGCCCTGGATCAGCCCGCCGTCACGCCCATGGGTCAGATGGATCGTGCCGCTGGTGGTGGCGGCCAGCGCGTCACTGTTCGCCAGCCGGGCGTCGTTCAACTGCGCACGAATGTCGACCGGATAGCCGCTGTCCGCCGCCAGTCCGACCGTACCCTGTGCCTGCACGGTCCCGTCACCGGCGCGGGCCTGCAGCCGCGTGATTTCCAGCCGGTCGTTGGAGAAGCGCGCCTGCAACTGCATCTGTGACAGGCGAGTGCCATAGGTCTCGTTGTCATAGGTCAGGTTGTCGGCGCGGATCAGGCCGTTCAACCGCGGTGCCGATACGCGGCCCGAAAAGTCCGCGGCGATCGCGATCGGTCCGGTCAGTTGCTGCTCCGGCAGGGCCGCGAACGAGAACAACACGGCGGACGGACCATTATAGCGGATGCCGCCGGACAGCGGAGCGGACATCAGCCGCTCCGTCCACGATCCGGCGCCCGGCGGTAGCGGACGCAGATTGGCGAGCATGCGTCCCACCACGGTCTGCCCGCGCCGCACCAGCGCCCGCCCTTCGCCGCCATCGGCGAGCAGACGGCCGGCGAACACGACGTCCACCGGTTCCGACACCGCCGCCAGGCCGGTGCGCTGGAAGTTGCTGATCGTCAGCCGTGCATCGGCGGTCGGGAAGCTCGCCCCGCTTGCCTGCGCATAGTCCAGGCTGCCCGTCGCCTGCCCCGAAATGCCCAGATTGGGCATGAAGGCGCTGAGGACCGACAGGTTCATCCGGTCCAGCCGGACCTGCGCCTGCGTCGCCGAGCCATAGGAACCGGCAAGGCGCGCCGATCCCTGGTCGAACGCGATCTGCGTCGGCGCCAGGCGATAGGTACCATTGGCGTTGGTGATGCGGGCCGGACTGGTGGTGCGGAAGTTGATGCCGTTGGCCAGCCCTTGCAGCGCCACCAGATACTGGTTCGGCGAAAGCTGCGCATTGGCGGCCACGCGGAACGGAACGCCGCTCGATCCGGTCAACAGCGCCTGCGCCGTACCGCGCCCGCCGGTATAATTCACCTTGGCGCGGGCCGCCTCGATCACGGTCGGGCCATAGCGCGTGTCGCCCAGTTGCACATCGGCCACGATCTGCGGTGCAGACGGCAGCATGACGATGCTGGCATTGGCCAAAGCCCGGCCGATGGTGAAATCGACCATGCCGGGCACACGTGCATTATACGCCCGCGCATTCACGTCAGCACGCTGGTTGCCGCTCTGGTCGGCCAGACGGACCTGTCCGGAAATGCCCTGTCCGGCAAATTGCAGCCCGCCGGCAAAAGGCCCGCGCGGGGTCTGCACGACGCGACCATTGGCGGTGATCCCCGCGAACAGCACGCGACGTATATCGACCGCCAGTTGATTGCCCGGCCGCACCAGCACGTCCGCGGTGAACGGGCCATAGTTGGTGCCGCCCGTGGCGTTCACCGCATAGGCGCCGCCCTGGCCCACGACCCGCGCGTTCAGATCGACCAGCCCGACGCCGACACCCGGCCGCGGCGCACGCAGCACCACCACCGGATTCGTCTGCGATCCCGTCACCCGTGCGAACAGCGGGCCATATTGGGTGGAATAGGCATCGGCATTGACCGCCACGGCACCCGAGGCCGGATCATAGCGCCCCTGCCCCTGCGTGATGCGGAATTGCGGCGCATTCATCCGGAGATTGCGGAAGGTGACGATGCCTTCCGGGCTGTACCCCACATCGGCGCGGATCGCCGCATTGCCGCCCAGGAAGCTGCGTGCCCCTTCGTTGAAGATCTGCGAGGTCCGCGCCACCACCCGGCCGGTCACGCCGAACCCGGTCGGCGTGGCGACCAGATTGGCATCGGTCGACAGGTTGATGATGCCGATACTTTCGACGCGGTAGTTGTTCACCCGGCCTTTGAGCGCACCGGTGTAGCGGCCGGTCTCCATGTTCGCCACGATCACCGCCGTGGCGTCGATATTGTCGGAGCGGATGCGCAGATTGTCCGACAGGATGTTGGGCATGGAAATCGCGAAGTCACCCTGGATGGCGACGTTGTTGGCCAGTCCGCCCACTGCGGCGTTCAGCCCGGCGACACGCTTCGCCCGCGCCTTGACCGGTACCAGGATACGGTCGCTGTTCACCCGCGCCAGTCCTTCGGCGTACAGGTTCTCGACGCTGGTCTCACCAAAGCCGATCGCAGCCGCCCGCAGCTTGTAGTCCACGGTCGGCGTCGCGAACGCGCCGTCCAGCACCACGCGCGCCAGCACGTCCCGCCCGGTCAGGTTCGGAGCGATCGCGCCCGGGGTCAGCAACCTGGCATCGACCGCGAAATTGCCGAACCGGCTGTTCGCCAGATCGATCAGACCGCCGGCATCCACAACCAGCGCGTCCGAGCGCAGCTTGGCGCGGGTATCGGCCCGCCGCTCGTTCAGCGTCGTGTCGATCGCCACCTGCAAGGCCGGCGCGGTCAGTCGCTCGACCGGCCCCTCCAGATACAGGCCGGGGCGCGTTACGCCGCGCACCTCGATATGCCCGTCGCGCGCCGCGACCCGCAGATTGGCGAGTTCACCCCCGCCCAGCGTCGCCACCGCGCGCCCGTTCCACGCCTTCCAGCCGCCGGCACCGTCCACCGAAACGTTCAGCGGCGCCTTGAGAGAGGCCATCGACGCCACCACGCCGCCCACCGGCGCCGACAGCTTGACGTCGACGCTCAGCTTGTCCTGGTCGGGCACCGCATCGAGGATCAGACGCAACGAGTCGCCGCCGGCGACACCCTGACCGCGCAACGCATTGGCCGATGCCTGAATCTGTGCCCGCCGATCCGCGATATGGACCGAACTGTCGATACCCAGCACATGCCGCTGCCCGGTCACCGCCGGCTCGATCACGAAACGCGCGATCCGCAGCCGGTTCACGTCGATATCCAGATCGGGCAGCAGCGGCGCGTTGGGGTCGCTCGGTGTCGGCTTCAATTCAGGCTGGCGCGCCAGCGTGACGAGCCCGGCCGACAGGCTGCGCACATCGACATGGTTGTTCGCAAAGGCGAATGGCCGCCAGTCCACCTCCAGCCGCGGGCTGGACAGGAACACGCCCTTGGGATCGCTGACCCTGAGGTCCGACAGCGTCATCCGGCCATACAGCGACCCGTCGATCCGCCCGACCTTGATGTTCAGCCCCGATGCGGTCGTATAGCCGCCCAGCTGATCCGCGACGAAGCGGCGGCCGGGATCGGTGTTGATCCCGAACACGATGATCGCCAGCAGCGCCGCGATCGACAGGATGGCGATGCCGATCCATTTCAGCACGCGCTGCCACAAGGGGCGCTTGCCCGCCACCGCCGGTTCGGGCGTGTTGTCGGGCTGCGGCTCGGCCATGGTCCGTTCGTCCGTCATCAGAAGGCCTGCCCGATCGAGATATAAAGCGCGATTCTGCCGTCACCCGGCCGCTTGTTCAGCGGGGTCGCCACATCGACGCGCATCGGCCCGAAATTGGTGTAGAAGCGCCCGCCGATGCCCGCGCCGAACCGCAGGTCGGAGAAGGAGGGCAGCGTGCTTTCATAGCTGTTGCCGGCATCGATGAAGGGCACGATGCCGAAATTGCCGAACCGGTAACGCGCCTCCAGCGCAAACTCGTTCAGGCTGCGCCCGCCCACCGGGTTGCCGTCCGGGTCGAATGGCCCGAGCCGCTGGAAGCCATAACCGCGCACCGATCCGCCGCCGCCGCCATAGTAGCGCCGCGACGGCGCCAGATCGTCGCGGTCGATGCCGAAGATCGATCCCGCGCGCACGCGCCCCGCAATCACCAGGCTTTCGGACGCAGGATAATAGAAGGTGCCCTCCGTCATCGTGCGGGCATACGGCCGTACCGCCCCGCGCACCGAGGTTTCGGGGCTGAGATTCAACTTCAGGCGGAAGCCGCGGGTCGGATTCAGCAGGTTGTCCGAGCGGTCCCACACCACCTGGCCAGGCAACGCCGCGATGCCGTAGGTGCCGCGCCGCCGCTCGCCGCGGGTGAAGTCGTATACACTTTCGTTGGTGCCGGTCAGTTCGACACCATAGCTATAGGTGAACGGCTTCTGCCAGATCGGCGTCGAGTCGTAGCTCCAGCGGGCGGACAGCGTGCCGATAAAGGCGTCGAACGCGTCATAGTTCAACCGACTGGCGGAGGCGACGGCGGTAAAGGTCCGGTCGCGCCGCCCCGCGTTGGACCGGCGGAACGTGCCGCTCGCCCCCTGCTCCTGCGTACCGGCGACGACGCTGGCGATCAGCGCACCTTCCGGCGGGAACAGGTTACGATGGGTCCACGTACCCTCCAGGCGAACGCCCTGCCCGGTCGAATAGCCCGCCGTCGCGGCCAGCGATCGCGCCGGCCCCTTGGTCTGGTTCACCATCAGGTCGACCTGCTCGGTGCCGTCCGGGTTCATCCGGCCGGTACGCTGCGGCTGGACGGACACCGATCGGAACAGGCTGGTTGCGATCAGCGCCTCGCGCAGATCGTCGGTCAGCCGCGAATCGTACAATTCGCCCTGCTTGAAGCGCGGGAAAACGTTCAGATGCTCCAGATCGAACACCGCTTCACCGCTGGTCGTGAGCTGGCCGAAGGAGGACCTGGGCCCGGTCTCGACCGGCAGGGTATAGGCGCCGGTCGGCTTGGGGCTCTGATCTTCCAGCAGGATGTCCCGCTCGCCGACCTTGGCGAAGGGATAGCCCTGTTGCGGCAGCACCAGGCTGACATTGGCCTCCGCGCCCTGGATCCGTGCCGCCTCGATCGGATCGCCCACCTTCAGCGGCAGGTTACGGCGGATCAGGTCCGGCGGCGTCGTCGGCTGCGCGTCGATCGTCACGGACGACAGCCGGTACAGCCGCCCCGGCGTCGCGGTCACCACCGCGCGCAGGCGGCCGGGCTTGCCATCCTCGCCGGGCACCTGCTCCACCATCGAAATCGCGGTCGCGTCATAATAGCCCAGGCTGCGCATCAGCCGGATCGCCAGTTGCTCGTCCTCGCGGGCGCGTGCCGATACCTGCGTGGCATTCGCCGCCTTGCCGTCGCCTTCGCGCAGCGCGGACAGCGACTTGAATTCGTCCTCCAGGTTCAGCGGCTCCAGTCCGCGCACCGCCGTTTCATAGCGGATGTCGGGCTGATCGGCGTCCTTCACATCCGCGGCGGTCTGCAGCGGCGTGGTATCGAAGGTGGCGAGCGGCTCCAGCGGCTGGGCAAGGACCGGGTCCTCAGGGCTGGGCACGCCCAGCGTATCGCCCACCTGAGGGGCTGCGGCACCGTTGGCCGGTGGCAGCGGTGCCGTGGTGGGGCGGGTCGCGGTGCCCGACGCGGACGGCTGCGCCGGGGCATTCTGGATCATCGGTTCCAGCGGCGCATTGATGTCACCACTCAGCGGCGGCAGCGCGGCATCGAATTCCGACTCGGGCACGATCGGCGCGTTTCCTTGCGGATCGGTTTCCTGATTGTCGGTTCGGGGCGCGTCGGGGCCCTGCGCGGGCGCACTGCCGGGCTGGCCGATCTGTGCTGCGGCGGGAGATACGGCCGCAAGGGCGAACGCCAACCAATATTGCCGGCCATGAAGTACTGCCACGCGAACGACGTCCCCTTTCCTCCGCAGGGACCCGTATTCGGTTTCAACCCCGCCTCGCCCCGTAACGTTTCCGATCCGAGTTGGTTTCAATCTGTCACGATCCGGCCCTTTCCGGGGCGCAGCCGACCAGTCCTGCCAGCGGCGCGACCAGCTCGTCCTGCCCTTCGCGCGCCAGTCGCAGCGTCGCCGCGGACACCAGGGCGCCGCCGGTCAGGTCGGCACGCGGCTCCACGGTCAGATCCAGCGTCACGGTCGTGACGCCCAGGCGATACAC
>NZ_CAMLAC010000095.1 GCF_946477935.1 uncultured Sphingomonas sp.
GGCGGGCCGGCCGACGAGATACGCGCGGCGGTGGCGGCCCTGGGCGAAGGCGTGTGCGTCGTGTCCGCGATCATCACGACCGCGCCGCTGGGGCCGTCGATCAGGGCTTTTGCCAATGCTGCGGTGCTGGTGGAGAGTGCGCTGGAGCCGCTGGCGCAGGTGGCGGGGGGATGGCGCGCGCCGGGAAGGGGGCGGCGTGTTCGCCATCTGGCACACATGGTTGACCGCAGGCGTCCACGCCCCTAACTGCGCTGGCACCCGATGGGGGTCCGTAGCTCAGTCGGTAGAGCAAGCGACTTTTAATCGAGAGGTCCCGGGTTCGAGCCCCGGCGGACCCACCACGGGTATGAGGACGTATCGACAGATGGACGGCGAACGCAGCTACGACATCCTGATCGTCGGCGGCGGGCATGGCGGCGCACAGGCCGCGATCGCGTTGCGTCAGGCCAAGTTCGCGGGCAGCATCGCCATCGTCGGCGACGAGCCGGACCTGCCCTACGAACGGCCGCCGCTGTCCAAGGAATATCTGTCCGGCGAGCGGGCGTTCGAGCGCATGTTGCTGCGCCAGCCGTCATTCTGGAACGAGCGTGCGGTGACGATGCTGCCGGGGCAGCGCGTCGTCGGCGTCGATGCGGCGGGGCACCGGGTGGTGACCGCGGAGGGCGGCAGCATCGGTTATGGCCGGCTGATCTGGGCGGCGGGTGGTGCGGCGCGCAAGCTGGCCTGTCCCGGTGCCGATCTGGCCGGGGTGCAGGGCATCCGCACGCGCGCGGATGTCGACCGGATCCGGCATGACCTGGACCGCGTGACGCGCGTCTGCGTCGTGGGCGGCGGCTATATCGGGCTGGAGGCGGCGGCGGCGCTGATCAAGTTCGGCAAGCAGGTGACGGTGCTGGAGGCGCTGCCCCGCGTGCTGGCGCGGGTGGCGGGCGAGCCGCTGTCGCGCTTCTACGAGGCGGAGCACCGCGCACAGGGCGTCGACCTGCGCCTGAACGCGGGCGTGGCGGAAGTCCTTGGCGATGGCGGCCGGGTGCGCGGGGTGCGAACGGCATCCGGGGAGGTGATCGCGTGCGAGATGGTGATCGTCGGCATCGGCATCGCCCCGGCGGTGGCGCCGCTGCTGGCGGCCGGCGCCGCGGGCGGCAATGGCGTGGACGTGGATGAGACCTGCCACACGACGCTGCCCGACATCTACGCGATCGGGGATGTTGCGATCCATGCCAACGCGTTCGCGGATGGCGCACCTATCCGGCTGGAGTCGGTGCAGAATGCCACGGATCAGGCGAATGTCGCGGCGCAGGCGATCACCGGCACGCTGGTGGCCTATCACGCGGTGCCGTGGTTCTGGTCGAACCAATATGACCTGCGCTTGCAGACGGTGGGGCTGTCGACCGGATATGACCTGGCGGTGGTTCGCGGTGACAGCGCGTCACGCAGCTTTTCGGTCGTCTACCTGCGCGGTGGGCGGGTGATCGCCCTCGACTGCGTCAATGCGACCAGGGATTATGCGCAGGGTCGCAAACTGGTGGCGACGGGCGCGAAGGTGCCGGCCGCGCAGCTTGCCGATGCATCGTTGCCGTTGAAGGATATCGCCATCGCCGCATAACGGCGGCGCCTCCACGGCGGAATTGCGTGGGGCGCGAAATGCTGCCCCCACGGCAATCGGCAGATGTCAGGCAGCGCGCGAAACGGCGGCGGCGCGAACGTCGTCATTGGCAGCGGTGACGAGCGGCGCGACGGTTGCGATCTGGGTACCCAGAACCGCATTGCGGCGGGCGGCGAAAAGCAGAGCGATCAGGCTGAACATAAGGGCCTCCATGGAGAAATGCTGCGATGCAGCGTGCTGCCTCCATGTGGCGCGGGAAGGCGATTGCAGCAAATGCAAGCTTTGCCGGTGCAGTTGCAAGAATCGAAGTTAAGTTGCCGGTAAGATTGTCGGCTGCCGTTCCGGGGTCTGGCAGACCAGCCTCCCCTCAAACCCCGTTCGTCCCCAGACATTGCGGTACGTGGCGGCGCATCTTTCGATACTCCGCCTCGATACGAAGGAGTCTGGATCATCGTGCGTTAAACGTGCGTCATCGCATCCGCTACCGCGCGGTGTTGCGGCTTTGCAGCGATGCGCCTGCCGCCTGCTGGTTGGCTTCATCCGCGGCCGCCCATTCGGCAGCGGTGCGGCAGACGCGCTTGCTCAAGCGCGAACCGATCGGCGTTTCGCGGCGGCAGATTTTCTTTTCCGCCGGTGCGGTCTCCCTGGTGGGGGCGGCGGCATCCTGCAGTGCCGAGATTATGGCAAGAGCCAGCAACATCATGGTCATACATCGATCTCCCATCGAGCGAACGCCACACGATCGTTCGCTTTGCCCAAACGCGCAACCCGCCGGACGGATGATGATGGTCTCTACTGATCGGGATCAATATAATTGTCGGGAAACGTACAAAGCGTGGCTCGTTATCGATCAGGAAATAAGTTAAGGAAGTTCAGTATGTTAACTCAGGTGAACGTTGTTCTACAGCCCGAGTTGGCCAAGGGGGATACGGCCTGGTTCTCGCCTGGGCGTCGCCCCGCATTGCTGGCGTTGCTGCGCGGCCTGACAGAGCGTGACTATCGGTTCGTGACGGCGACACCGGCGACTCACGCCCGCGTGCTGAAGCGGCCATCGCGCCGGGTTGCGGGATCGCTGCGTGACGTGCTGGGCTGGAGCCTGCCTTTCGCGCGCGACGTGCTGGACGCGGACATGATGGCGCTGCTGGAAGCGGCTGGCGCGGTTCGGCCTCTGGGTGGGGATCGTTATGCGCCGACCCTGCGCGTGTCCACGGTGGAGGGACACCTTTTTCTCCATTCCGCCTATCCGACGCTTGCGGAGGATTCGGTGTTTCTGGGGCCGGACAGCCACCGTTTCGCGCAGTTCATCGCCAGCAGCATGGCGCCCGACGCGCGCCGGGTGCTGGATTATGGTGCCGGGGCCGGCGTGGGCGGGATCACCGCTGCGGCGCGGGCCGGGGACGGACATCTGACCCTGGCCGACATCAACCCCAAGGCGCTGTTCCTGGCCGGTATCAACGCGGAGCATGCCGGGTTGCATCATGCGTGCAGGCAGGTGCAGGCGCCGCGCGATCTGGATGCCGGATATGACCTGATCGTCACGCATCCGCCGTTCATGATCGACGAGGGCCGCCGGGCGTATCGCGACGGCGGCGATCTGTACGGGGCACGGCTGTCACTGGAATGGGTGATGCAGGGCAGCGCGTTGCTGGCGCCGGGCGGGCGCCTGATCCTGCATACCGGCGTGTCGATCGTCGATGGGCGCGACGTGCTGCTGGATGCGTTGCGCGAGCGGTTGCCGGCGACGGGGTTCGCGCTCGATTACCGCGAACTGGACCCCGACATCTTCAGCGAGGATCTGGATCAGCCAGGTTACGACGAGGTGGAGCGGATCTCCGCTGTCGGGCTGGTATTGTACCGGACGGCGTAAAGGTTGCCGCCCTCCCCGGACAGGGAGGGCGGGCCGGGGTCAGGCGGTGACGGCGCGCGAGCGGGCGGCGAAGCTCTTGCGCAGCTTTTGCAGCTTGGGCGGGATCACCGCCATGCAATACGGGTTCGAACGGCCCGAGGTTTCCCAATAGTCCTGATGGTAATCCTCTGCCGGATACCACTCAGCCATCGGTTCGATGGTGGTGACGATGGGCTTGGGCTGATCGGCCTGGTTGCGCTCGATCGCCGCCTTCATCGCCGCTTCCTGTTCGGGCGAGGCGGGGAACATCGCGGAGCGATACTGGGTGCCGACGTCGTTGCCCTGACGGTTCAACTGCGTCGGATCATGCGTCGCGAAATAGATGTCGAGCAGATCGTCCAAATTGAGCTGTTCGGGATCGAAGCCGATGCGGATCGCCTCGGCATGGCCGGTATCGCCGCCGCACACCTGCTTATAGGTGGGATTGGCGACGGTGCCGCCGATATAGCCGCTTTCGACCGATTCAACGCCGATCACGTCCTTGAACACCGCCTCGGTACACCAGAAACAGCCGCCGGCGAGTGTCACATAGTCGGTCATGGAAATACCTCCTTGGTCTTTGCGCCTAGATAAGAAGCCGCTACCGCGAGGCAATCCATGGACGGCCAAGGGAGTGACGGGCGGATGAGCGACACGCGGTTGAACGGCAAGGTGATGGTCACCGGTGGCGCAGGCTATATCGGCAGCCATGCCGTCCTGGCGCTGGCCGATGCCGGCTACGACGTGGTGGTGATCGACAATCTGGTCACCGGCTTCGCCTGGGCGGTCGATCCGCGCGCGACGCTGGTCGAGGCGGACGTGTCCGACATCGAAACGGTGCGCGACACGATCCGCGCGCATGATGTGCGCGCGATCATGCACTTCGCCGGATCGGTGGTGGTGCCGGAATCGGTGAGCGATCCGCTGAAATATTATCGGAACAACACCGCGGCGAGCCGCGCGCTGATCGAGGCGGCGGTGAGCGAGGGCGTTCCGCATTTCATCTTTTCGTCGACGGCCGCGACCTATGGCACGCCGGAGCGGGTGCCGGTGCAGGAGGGCGATCCCAAGGCGCCGATCAATCCGTACGGCATGTCGAAGCTGATGACCGAGATCATGCTGAAGGACATCGCGGCCGCGCATCCGATCAACTATTGCGCGCTGCGGTACTTCAACGTGGCGGGGGCCGATCCGGCGGGCCGTTCGGGGCAGTCGACGGTGGGCGCGACGCATCTGATCAAGATCGCGGTCGAGGCGGCGACGGGCAAGCGCGGCCATGTCGGCGTGTATGGCACCGACTTCGCAACGCGCGACGGCACCGGGGTGCGCGATTATATCCACGTCTCCGACCTGGCGGCGGCGCATGTCGCGGCGCTGGAACTGCTGGTGGCGGAACCCGCCGAGAGCCACACGCTGAACTGCGGCTATGGCCGCGGCTTCTCGGTGCTGGAGGTGCTGGACGCAGTGGACCGGGTGACCAACATGACGATCGAGCGCCGGATGGAAGGGCGCCGCGCGGGCGATCCGGCGGAACTGGTCGCGGACAACAGCGCGATCCTGGCGGCGCTGCCGTGGCGGCCGGAGCGCGACGATCTGGACGGGATCGTGCGCGATGCGCTGGTCTGGGAACGCAAGCTGGCCGAGATGGGGAAGTAGGATGCGCCTGCGCTCGCTGCTGTTCGTGCCCGGTGATCGCCCCGATCGCATGGCCAAGGCGTGCGGCAGCGGCGCGGACGCCCTGATTCTGGATCTGGAGGATGCCGTCGCCCCCGCTGCCAAGCCGGACGCGCGGGCGGCGGTGGCGGCGTTCCTGCGCGAGCCGCGTGAAGGACGCCCGGCGCTGTTCGTGCGGATCAATCCGCTGGACGGCAAGCTGGCGGAGGAGGATCTGGCCGCGGTGCTGCCGGCGCGGCCGGACGGGCTGGTGCTGCCCAAGGCGGAGGGGGCGCGCACGCTGGCGGCACTGGATGCGCGGTTGAGCGGCGACATCGCGATCCTGCCGATCGCGACAGAGACGCCGGCGGCGATCTGCCAACGGGGCAGCTATGCCGGGGTGACGCCGCGGCTGGCGGGGCTGACCTGGGGGGCGGAGGACCTGCCCGCCGCGATCGGGGCTGCAACCTCGCGCGAGGCGGATGGCGGCTATACCGCGCCCTATCAGATGGCGCGGTCGCTGACCCTGTTCGGGGCGCATGCCGCGGGCGTGCCGGCGATCGAGACGGTGTATCCCGATTTCCGCGACCTGGACGGGCTGGCCGCCTATGCCGCGCGGGGGCGGCGTGACGGCTTTACCGGCATGATGGCGATCCATCCGGCGCAGGTGGCGGTGATCAACGCCGCCTTCAGCCCGAATGCGCAGGAGATCGCCGCGGCGCAGGCGATCGTCGATCTGTTCGCGGCCAATCCGGGGGCGGGCGCGCTGCAACTGAACGGGCGCATGGTGGATGCGCCGCATCTGAAGGCGGCGCGGGCGCTGTTATCGCTCGCCGCCGATCGAGGCGCGGGCACGCTCGGTAGCCCACCACCAGGCGAGCGCCCATAGCGTACCGAAGCACCAGCCGGCGAGCACGTCGGTCGGCCAGTGGACGCCAAGATAGACGCGGCTGAGGCCGATCGCGCCGACCAGCAGCACTGCGACGACGACCGTGTAGGTGCGCGCCGCCGGCTGGCGCAGCACCTGGGTGGAGAGCGCGGCGATCGTCAGATAGACGGTGGCGCTGTTGGCGGCGTGGCCGCTGGGGAAGCTGGCGTTGGAGACGGTGACGAGGTGTTCGACCAGATCGGGGCGGGCGCGACCGGCCCATGCCTTGATCGCATCGACCGCCAGGCCGCCGCTGACCGAGGCGGCGATCACCGCCAGCGCGGTCAGCCATAGTCGCTGGACGAGCAGCAGGCCGGCGACGGCGATCACCACCAATGTGAGGATGCCGCCGCCGCCAAGCGCGGTGACGTCCGTGGCGAGGCGCCGCAGCCATGACGGGCCACCCCATTGGCGCATGCCGACCAGGATGGCGTGATCAAAGGCGAAGGACCAGCGGCCGACCGCCAGCCCGACCAGCAGGACGAGGGCGAGTGCCATGGCGGCGGCAGCGATCCCGGCCAGTGCGGGGGGCAGGGTGCGGGCGCGGCGGATCATGCGGCTCCAACCTCCATTCCGTGCGTTGAAAGTGCGATCATGACAGGAGAGCGATCATGGCCGATCCCCAGTTCCCCGCCGACGACGACCAGACCACGGGCGAGAATGTGTCCAAGGACAACGTACCTGCCGAGCAGGATGGCGGCGAATCGCTGGAAGACCAGTTGACCGAGGATCTGAGCGTGCAGGGGGGCGAGTGATGGCGCCCCCGTCGCGGCCCAACGACGATGATGGCGAGCGGGCGGTGACCGGCGCGCCGATCGGCAGCAGCGCAGGATCGCAGGAAGCGCTGACCGGCGACGATCGCGGGCCCGGCGTTGTCGGCGGGACGGACGACTATCCTGTGGACGGCAGCACGCCGGCACGCGGGGATTCGGTACCGCGGGACGACTGACGATCACCGGTGCGCGGCGCGGCGCAGGCGGTCGTTGATCGCCTCGCCGATTCCGTCCGCCGGGATGGGCGCAACGGCGATGCGCGCGGGTGCGGCGGCGTCGGCACGGTGCAGCGCGGCGAACAGATTGGCGGCCGCCTCCATCGGATCGCCGTTCGCCGACAGGGTTTCGTTGCCGGTGACGGTGTCGAAGCCGATCAGCCATTCGTCCGTGTCGGCAGTGACCGCGTCCAGGCGGAGCGGCTTGGCAGGCGCGTAATGGCTGGCGAGTTGGCCGGGGGCGGTGATGACGGCAGGGTGCTCGGCGCCGCGGGTGACGCTGCCCAGCACGCTTTCCAGCATGGCGGCGGTGACGGGGCCGGGGCGCAGGATGGTGCGGCCGGCGACGATGGTGGATTCCAGGCCGGCGGGGGTGGCGCCGTCGTCGATGATCAGCGCGGCATCGCCCAGGCTGGCGGCGACATGGTCGGCGGTGGTGGGGCTGATGCCGCCGCTGGCGTTGGCGGAAGGGGCGGCGAGGGGGACGCCGCACGCGGCGAGCAGCGCCTGCATCGCGCGGTGGCGGGGGACGCGCAGCGCGACGGTATCGAGCCCGGCGGTGACCAGCGCCGAGAGCGGCCCGCCGGGCTTCAGCGGGCGGACTAGGGTAAGCGGGCCAGGCCAGAAGGCGGTGGCGAGCGCATGCGCCTCTTCGTCGAAATCGGCGAGCGCCTCGGCGGTGGCGAGGTCGGGGACGTGGACGATCAGCGGGTTGAAGGACGGGCGCCCCTTGGCCGCATAGATGCGCGCGACGGCGGCGCCGTCGGTGGCGTTGGCGGCAAGGCCGTACACCGTCTCGGTCGGGACCGCGACAAGACCGCCGGCCGCAACGACTCGGGCCGCCTCGGCAAGCGCGGCCGTGCCGTAGGGTAAGATGCGGGAATTTGGAGAGGCCATGGCGGGCGGCTATATCGGGTTCCAACCAGAGCGATAAGAGGATGCCGATGCCCTTCACCCCGATCACCGCCGAGCAGCGGTTCGTGCTGGATCATGTCGTGCGGGTGGGCGAACTGGCCGCGACCGAGCGGTTCGCCGCGGCGAGCGACGATGTGGTGGAGGCGGTGCTGGAAGGAGCGGGCGACTTCGCCGCGGGCGAATGGGCGCCGCTGCTGCGTGCGGGCGACACGGTGGGCGCGCGCTGGACGCCCGAGGGCGTGCGGATGCCGGACGGCTACCCCCAGGCATATCGCGATTATGTGGAGGGCGGCTGGGGCACGATCGGCGTGCCGGAAGCCTTTGGCGGGCAGGGGCTGCCCTTTGCGATCCAGACCGCGGTGCTGGACACGCTGGGCACCGCCAACATGGCGTTCGCGCTGTGCCCCACGCTGACCGTCGGGGCGATCGAGGCACTGGCCCATCATGGCAGCGACGAGCAGCAGCGGCTATACCTGCCGCATCTGGCGACGGGGGCGTGGACGGGGACGATGAACCTGACCGAGCCGCAGGCCGGATCGGACGTCGGCGCGCTGCGCACCACCGCCACCCCCCGCGGCGACGGGACGTGGAGCATCAAGGGGACGAAGATCTTCATCTCGTTCGGCGACCACGACATGGCGGAGAACATTGTCCACCTCGTCCTGGCCCGTACGCCGGACGCGCCGGTCGGCACCAAGGGGATCAGCCTGTTCCTGGTGCCGAAATTCCGGCTGGACGCGGACGGCCGGCCGGGGGCGGCGAACGATGTGCGGGTGGTATCGATCGAGCACAAGATGGGGCTGCATGCCTCACCCACCTGCGTGTTGTCGTTCGGGGACCATGACGACTGCGTGGGCGAACTGATCGGGCCGGAACATGGCGGCATGCGGGCGATGTTCACGATGATGAACAATGCGCGGCTGAACGTCGGTTTGCAGGGCGTGCAGGCAGCGGAAGCGGCGACGCAGGCCGCGGTCGCCTACGCCCTGGAGCGGGTCCAGTCCGCCCGCGCGGGCGGCGCGTCGCGTGATGCGGTGCGGATCGTGGAGCATCCCGACGTGCGGCGCATGCTGATGCGGATGAAGGCGCAGACGCAGGCCGCGCGCGCCCTGGTCTATTATGCTGCAGGGCAGGTCGACCGGGTGGCCCTTGGCGACGCGCGGGCGCGCGGACGGCTGGAACTGGTGACGCCGCTGGCCAAGGCGCATGGCACTGATCTTGGCAGCGAGGTCGCCTCGCTGGGCATCCAGGTGCATGGCGGCATGGGCTATATCGAGGAGACGGGGGCGGCGCAGTTCTTCCGCGACGTGCGCATCACTGCGATCTACGAGGGCACGAACGGCATCCAGGCCGCCGATCTGGTGGGGCGCAAGCTGGCGCTGGGGCGTGACGACGCCGGCGGCGGGGCCTTCGCCGCGCTGATCGCCGAGATGCGCGACGAGGCGCGCGACGAGCGGCTGATCGCGCTGATCGATGCGTGCGAGGCGACGGGGCAGAGGCTGGCGGAGGCATCCGCCGATGATCGGCTGGCGGCGAGCTATCCGTTCCTGACCATGGTGTCGGTCGCGACCTGCGGGTGGCTGATGGAGCGGCAGGGGCGGGCGGCGACCGGTGAGGCGGCTTTCCTGCGGATGAAGCGGGCGGCGGTCCGCTTCTACCTGGAGCAGATCGTGCCCGAGGCGCTGGGACTGGCGGCGGCGGCGCAGGCGCCTGCCGACGTGTTATATGCCGTGGAGGCAGAAATTTTTGCAGCATAAGGAGGATGTTGGCACGAAACTGGGTAGATCCTCACCGGGTTTGATCCTTAACGGCTAGTCCCGTTGCGCGATTTGGTGCGCGGGTGAAACGTCATAGCCTGCATCCCGCAAAGGTTTTCGAACGACAGTTCCGATAACAGATGCGGGGAGTGCAGATGAAGGTCGTCCTGTTCTGCGGGGGGATGGGCACGCGGATGCGCGATTTCGCGCCGACGACGCCCAAGCCTTTGGTCCATATCGGCGAGCGTCCGCTCTTGTGGTATATCATGAACTATTATGCCCATCACGGGCATCGCGAGTTCGTGCTGTGCCTGGGATACGGGGTGGAGGCGTTTCTCGCCTATTTCCGGCAATTGGGCGCGGTGCCGATGCCGACGGTGTCGGGCGATGCGGTGGGCCACACCTTTCGCCTGATCGACGAGCGGGGCGACGTGCTGACGGTATCGCTGGTCGATACCGGGCCGCTGACCAGCATCGGACAGCGGCTGAAGGCGGTGCAGCGTTATGTCGCCGGCGAACCGGTATTCCTGGCCAATTACGCCGATGGCCTGTCAGATGCGCCGCTGCCCGATATCGTGCGGGTGCTGGAGGGACGCGCCGATACGGTGGGTGTGATGATCGCGGTGCGGCCGACGCAGAGCTTTCACTATCTTCACCACGATCATGACGGGGTGGTGACCGGGATCGAGGCGGGGACCGGCATCGACGTGCGCATCAACGGCGGCTTTTTCGCGTTTCGTGCCGAGATTTTCGAGTATCTGGACGATGATGACGATCTGGTGGAGGGGGCGTTCGACCGGCTGATCGGCGAACGGCGGCTGCTGGCCTTTCCGTATGACGGTTTCTGGCGGGCGTGCGACACGTTCAAGGACGTCATGGCGCTGGAGGCGGCGCGCCTGCCCGAACCGGCACCGTGGGAGGTCTGGCGCGTCGATGCGGCAACGGATCGGCGGGAAGCGGTGGGCTGACCATGCTGGGTCTGTCGCTGGGGCGCGACCCGGCCGCGCCACTGCGGGTGCTGTGTCTGGGCGCGCATTCGGACGATATCGAGATCGGGTGTGGCGGCCTGTTGCTGACGCTGGCGCAGCGGCGGCCGGCACTATCGGTGCGGTGCGTGGTGTTCAGCGGCGGCGACGACCGGGCGGCGGAGGCGCGGGCGAGCATCGGCGACCTGCTGGGCGAGGCCGCCGTGGTGGAGCCGCATGCCTTTGCCGATGGCCTGTTCGCCCACCGGGCGCCGGCGATCAAGGCGGTGTTCGAGGCGATCAAGCGCGATGCCGCGCCCGACCTGATCCTGACGCACCATGTCGGCGATCTGCATCAGGACCATGCGCTGATCGGCACGATGACGCGCAACACGTTCCGCGATCACCTGATCCTGGGGTATGAAGTGCCGAAATATGATGCCGACCTGCATCCCACCAACGCCTATCTGCCGCTGAGTGCGCAGGTGGCCGAGCGCAAGGCGGCGCATATCCATGCCGCCTTTCCCAGCCAGCAGGGGCGGCGGTGGTTCCGGCCGGAGACGTTCCTGTCGCTGGCACGGTTGCGCGGCATCGAATGCAACGCGCCGGAAGGGTTTGCCGAGGGCTATCATGTGGGAAAGGCGGTGCTGGCGGTTTAGATCATCGTGCATTAAACCTGCATCATCACATCCGTTCGGCCTGAGCGAAGTCGAAGGCTACGCGCCGGTGGCTGTGCTTCGACTTCGCTCAGCACGAACGGACCGCGGTGGATCGGATGTAACGCACCTTGCTGTAGCGCATCGGGAGTTTTGATTTAACGGGCCGGGCGCGCTACCGGCGGGGCATGTTCGATCTCGACGCCTATCTCGCCCGGATCGGCCTGCCTTCGCGGGTCACGCTCGATGTGGAGGGGCTGGCGCGGTTGCAGCGCGCGCATCGCCTGTCAATCCCGTTCGAAAATCTGGACGTCATGCTGGGCCGCGGCATCGCGATCGACAGCGACAGCGTGTTCGCCAAGCTGGTGACCGCGGCGCGCGGCGGATATTGTTTCGAGCACAACCGGCTGTTCCTGGATGCGCTGGCCGCCCTGGGCTTTGCCGCGCGGCCGCTGCTGGCGCGGGTATGGCTGGGGGCGGAGGAGGTGCCGCCGCTGACCCATACGCTCAGCCTGGTGACGATCGGGGAACAGGAATGGATCGCGGATCCGGGCTTTGGTGGTAGCTATGCTCCGCCGCTGCCGTTGATCGAGGGCGCGGAAGGGATGGCACCCGATGGCGCCCGGTTCCGGCTGGTCCGCGACGTGCAGCATGGCTGGATGCTGCTGCGTGACGGCGATGCCGCGACCACCGATGGACGCGGGGGTGGCGCGGGGTTCCAGCCGCAATACAGCTTCACCACCGAGCGGGTATGGGATGCCGATCTGGCGATGGGCAATCACTGGGCGTCGACGGCGCCGGGCAGCCGCTTCACGACCTTGCGGATCGCCAGCATCGTGCTGCCGCACGGTTTCGCCTCGCTGACCGATCTGCATTATCGCCGGCGGGCGGGGACCGAGCAGGCGGAGGGGGCGATCACCGATCTGCGGGTATACAGGATGCGGTTGAGCCTGATGTTCGGGATCAACCTGGGTGCGGACGAGGTGGCGGCACTGTTTCCGGGGTGATGTGAAATTCCCTCTCCCCACCGGGGAGAGGGAGGGGCCCGTCGCGAAGCGATGGGAGGGTGAGGGGGCGCCAAGCAGCGTAGCACTGTGGGGCTGCCCCTCACCCTTCCCACTGCCTTTCGGCAGCGGGCCCCTTCCCTCTCCCCGGAAGGGAGAGGGTATCGATGCTCAGGCCCGTTCGCGTTCCATCAGGTCGTTCAGGTCGAGGCCGAGCAGCGTGATATGGTCGCGGATGCGGGGCCATTGCGTGTTGACGAAGCTGTCACGCTCGGCGGCGCGCAGGCGGTCGGCGGCGCCGGCGAGCACGAACATGCCGACACCGCGACGAACCTCGACATAGCCGTCGTCCTGGAAACTCTGATACGCCTTGGCGACGGTGAGCGGGTTCGCCCCGTTCGCCGCGGCGAAGGCGCGTACCGACGGTAACTGGTCCCCGGTGCGATAGGTGCCGTTCAGGATGCCGGCGGCAATGGTGCCGCGCAGGCGGATATAGACCGGGCTATCCTCGCCGCTAAGTGCTGTCAT
This sequence comes from uncultured Sphingomonas sp., assembly GCF_946477935.1. Lineage (GTDB taxonomy): Bacteria > Pseudomonadota > Alphaproteobacteria > Sphingomonadales > Sphingomonadaceae > Sphingomonas. The sequence continues at coordinate 12,886 of NZ_CAMLAC010000095.1, forward strand.
GCTGAGTTAATACAGCATGTGTGCGGACAAGTCGATGATCAAACACCCCAATGTGAGACGAGACGTTCCATATCGGGGCGGGGGCGTTCGTCGAGCGGGCGGCCGGGGGTGCCGATGAAGAAGAAGCCGACGATCCGCTCCGGTGCCTGGCCGAAGGCATCGCGCACTACATTGGAAAAAGCGGGCCAGCCGGTCAGCCAGCCGGCACCATAGCCGAGCGCGTTGGCCGCGTGGAGCAGGTTCATGCCGACCGCGCCGGCGGACAGTTCCTGTTCCCACAGCGGGATATGGCTGTCCGGCCGGGGAGCGGACAGCAGCACGACCAGCGCGGGGGCCTGATGCGCGAACTGGTCGAGCGCGGCGACCTCGCTGGCGGATGCCTGCGGGCGCTCGGCCTGGTAGGCGGTGGTGATGACCTGCGACAAGCGGGCGCGCTGGTCGTCGCCGACAATGACGAAGCGCCA
>NZ_CAMLAC010000096.1 GCF_946477935.1 uncultured Sphingomonas sp.
AGGGGGTCCCTTTTGCACGCCGATAGGGGGTCCTTTTTGGACGCCGATTGACAGACCTGCCTCCGATGACGATATTCCAGGGCGACAGGGATGTACTGATGCCGACGTCGCGTGATTTTGCGAGGAGGGCTATGCAGGCGGGAGTGAGGGTGGACTATCACCAGTATAAAGGGGCTTTTCACGTCTTCAATAGTGCGGTATTCCTGCCCGAATCGAAACATGTCTATGCCAGGATCGATCAGATGTTTGACCGCTTGCAAAGTGAAGTTGTCCCATGAGGCCGCATCGAGGTTCGTTGCTATCTCGGGATGACCGACGATGTGCTGGCATAAGAGTGCTATATAATTAGACTTGGATTCGGGCGCCGGTAGGCGCTGCCCAGAATAGTGGGATAAATCTGGCGACTTCTATTGGGTGTGCCGGAGATTATGGCATTAATTTGCCGCGAGCGCTCGTGCCATCACCAACGTGCCAAAAAACTCGAGCAACTCTCCGCCGGCGATCTCGGTGGGCTCGAGCAAGCCTTGGAACATACCGCCTTCATGGACGGCTAAAAGCAGACGGGCCATACGGCTGAGCTTCCCAGGCCCAACAGGCTTTTTCTGTTCGCCTAGGCGGGCGATCGCATGTTCGATAACAGTGAGAATGCGCGCCTGACGCGCTGCATAATGAGAGGCGACGGCGGGATTTCTCAGCGCATGCAAGCGGAATTCGGCCTGAAGGAGATACCATTTTCGATCAAAGCTATAGTTTGACACAAACGCTTTGACGAAATTGTCTATCACGGGGCCGCTCGCCAGCAGTGCCTCGGTCATTGACGCTTCTAGTCGCACCTGAAGCCGCTCGATAATCCGATCGTAAAGCGCGAAGAAAAGCTCCTCTTTCGATTGAAAGCTCGAATTATACGCGCCCCTGCTAAGCCCCACGCGTTCGCAAATATCTTCCTGGGACGCGCCTTGAAATCCGCGTTCCGCAAACGCGTCAAGCGCGCCGTCCATGATGCGTTCGCGGGTTTGGGCCCTGGTCGGCCGGGTGCGCGCGGGTCTGCGGCTCATGATTGGTCTCGCCTGGACATTCGATACAAATATGTATTGAGATATATTTCTGTCAATGTTAGGTTTCGCGTGATGGAGATACCCTCATGGATTTGCGACGCCGGTTTTTGATTGCACTGCTCACGGCTACGTCCTCGACGGCTGCATTCGCTCAATCGATCGGTTCCATTCCATTGGATTATCGTGAAGCGCAGGCAATACTGCTGGAAAAGTCGGACGCCATCCAAGGCTCCGATGCTGATGTCCGAAGCAAGGAGGCCCAGGCGGGATCGACGCGGACGCTGGGACGGCCGACCGTCGAGTTTGAAGGACAGATGGTCCGCTACCAGAAGTCGCTTTATCTTCCCCTCGGGCCTCTGGCGGATGTGGCGCAGGATTATGCCATCAGCGATCCGTTGCGGTTTGAGATAGAGCGTACCAGTACGAGACCCATCGTGACTGCCACGCTTCCGCTCTATTCGGGCGGCCAGATTTCGGCCGCGCAATCTGGTTCCGTCGCTCAGCTTGGCCAGTCTCGCGCGGAGCGGCAAATCGTCATTGATAACGCCTTACTGCAGATGACCCAACTGTATTTCGGGCAGCAACTGCTCACCAGAGTAAGGGACGTTCGTCGCGATGTGCTCGGTGGGCTGGAGCGCCATGTCTCAGACGCGATCAAACTCGAACAGGCGGGTTTCATCAGCCGCGCGCAGCGCCTGCAGGCTGAGGTGGCCCGTGACGACGCGGCCAGGGAATTTGAAAAGGCCCAGGCCGATCTCGAAAGCGCCGATGCGACGCTGTCCGGTTTGCTTCGATCCTCTTCACCGGTCGTTCCTGCGACGCCGATTTTTGTAATCACCCGCCCGCTGGATCCTCTGGACGACTTTCTGGACGCGGCTCGCCGCGCGCATCCCCAACTGGAGCGCCTGGAGGCGATGGAACAGCTCGCGCAAGCGGGGGTGACGAACCAGCGCTCGAAACTTCGACCGACCGTCTACGGCTTTGCGCAGTATAATTTCGACCGACGCGACACCTTGCTGACCGATCCGGACTGGACCGTTGGTGTAGGTCTTCGCTACACGATCTTTTCAGGCGCCGGTCGCTCCCAGGCCGTGCAGGCAGCCCGAGAGACGGTCTCGCAGGCTCAGGCTGGTCAGCGGGAGGCACGCACCCAGATCGAAATCGGCGTCACCCGCTCATGGAACGAGACAGAAGCTGCGCGTCGGCGCTTCCTGATGACGGATAGCGCTATCGCTTCCGCGCAGGAGAATCTTCGCGTGCAGGCGGTGGGATATCAGCAGCAGCAGACGACCTCGCTTGACGTGATCGATGCGCAACTCGGCTTGGGCCGTGCCAGGGTCCAACGCGCCCAGGCAGCGCATGATTTTGTGATTGCCCTGGCCCAGCTCCTCCATGTCAGCGGAGAAATCGACAAGATGCCCGAATATATCGAACGGGGCGAAAGGATCGCGCCATGACAGCTGCCCAGGGGGAACCAGCTGCGACCAACGAGGCTGAGGAAATGCGCCCGCCTGTACTTGGTCGGAAGTGGCTGCCGGTCGTAGCGCTTCTCGTGATAGCCTTTCTCGCTCTGGGCTTGTGGCTCAGCTACCGCCCCGTGCCCGATCAACTCCAGGGCATGGTGGATGCCCGGGAACTGCGGGTAACCAGCAAGGTGACCGGCCGGATCGCCGCCTTCCATGTGGAAGAAGGGCAGAGGGTTCGGGCAGGACAATTGCTCTATACGCTCGACAGCCCTGAAGTCGCCGCGCGCTCCGAGCAGGCCGGCGGTGCCTTGGCGGCGGCGCAAGCGACCGCTGACAAGGCCGACGAGGGCGCGCGACCAGAAGACATCCAGGCAGCACAGGCCCAGTGGCGCCGCGCGCAAGCAGCCGCGGATCTCGCTCAAACCACCTATGCGCGCACGCAGCAGATGTTCGAGCAGGGCGTGATCGCCGGCCAGAAGCGAGACGAGAGCCATGCGAACGCAGTTGCTTCAACCGAAGCAGCCCGCGCGGCGCGCGCACAATATGACCTCGCGCTCGCCGGCACCCGACGGCAGGACCGACAGGCGGCCGGGGGCCAGGTGCAACAGGCGCGCGGCGCCGTTGCTGAGGTCGAGGCGGCAAAACGGGAAACACGCGTGAGTGCGCCGTCGGAAGGCGAAATCGGACGACGACTTGCCCAGGTTGGTGAGCTGGTTCCGCAGGGCTTTCCGGTCTTCGTCCTTACTGACATCCAGAACCCATGGGTCACTCTCACTTTGCGTGAAGATCAGTTCAACGCCATCCGGCGAGGTAAGACGTTGACCGGGCGGATACCCGCATTGGGTGACCGTACGGCGCAGTTCCGCATCTCCTTCATCGCGCCGGCAGGTGATTTTGCGACCTGGCGCGCGACCCGGCAATCAACCGGTTTCGATGTAAAGAGTTTCGAGGTGCGCGCCATCCCCGTCACTTCGATCGACGGACTGCGTCCGGGCATGACCATATTGTTCGACTGGCCACAATGAACGCGGCCTTTCTGGTCAGCGCCCGCCGCGAACGTGCGTTTCTGCAAGGCAGCTTCTGGGACCTCGCCCTCATCAGCTGGCTACCGTTGGCGCTGCTGGCGGCGATCGCAATCCAGATCTCGTCGGGCGTGATGCGTGACCTGCCTGTCGCCGTGGTCGACGAAGATGGAGGCGGCATTGCGCGTGAACTCGTCCGACGGCTGGAGGTGGCTCCGGGCTTGCGTGTCGCGGCGCGTCCGGTCTCGATGCTGGAAGCAGAGCATGTGGTACGTTCCAACGCCGCTTATGCGGTCATATTGATCCCGCAGGGACTCGAGCGCGCCGTGCTGCGCGGTGAAACGGGCCAAGTGTCGGTATTCTACAACGCCAGCTATTCGACACCATCGGGGTCGATCCTGCGCGAGGTCAGCGCCGTCGTCCAGGGACAGGCTCGCGTGCTGGCAACACAGCAGACCGCTGCAATCATCGGCCCCGCCCGGGTACGCGCGGCGCCGATCGCTGTTCAAAGCCGGATCCTCTACAATCCACAAGCCAGTTATGAACTCCAGCTTGTCGCCCTGATTCATCCCGCCTTGCTGCATCTGCTGTTCATGATCGCGGTCGTCAGTGCGCTGGGTCGCGAACTGCGCGACGGAACAATCGGAACATGGCTGGCGGGATCCAGGCGAGAGGCTATCGCCGCGATCGCCGGCAAGCTGGTCCCCTATCTTGCAGTGTTCATGCTTTGGGCGGCGCTTGCCACCACCTACCTCGTGGGCTTACGCGGCTGGCCCGTTGCAGGGAGCGTCGTGATGCTCATGGCGGGCTACCTCGCCATGTATCTCGCTTATGCCGGCATGGCCGTTCTGATCGTCGGGCTGACTCTGTCCATGGGGCAGGCACTGTCCATGACCGCGCTCTATGCGGGCGCTTCCTTCGCGTTCGCCGGAGCGATTTTTCCGATCGAGTCCTCTTCTGCCTTCGCACGGCTATGGAGCGCGCTTCTGCCCTATACCACGTTCGCCCGCCTCGTTGCCGAACAATGGATGATCGGCGCGCCTGTCGCCATGTCCGCTAAATTGCTCGCCATCCTGTGCGGATTTCTCGCTTTCGGCCTGTGCATCGGTTTGCCGCGGCTTCTGGCAGCCTCCAGCAATCCTGCTGTCTGGGGGCGACGATGATCGGCCGCGCCTTCCTTGGAACCCTCCGCGCGGTTTTCACCGATCGTTCGGCCTTCATGCTGATCGTCGTCTCAACGATCCTCTATTCCTTCTTCTACCCGTCAGCATATTCTGGGGAGGTCGCCACCCGTATTCCGGTAGCTGTTGTCGATCTCGACAACAGCGGTGCGAGCCGATCGCTGGTTCACAAGCTCTCCGCCCTTCAGCAGGTCGATCTTGCCGAACGATTGTCATCCCCAATGCAGGCACAGAGCTGGCTTCAGACTCGAGGCGCCGGCGCGATCGTCATCATTCCCGAGGGTTTCGAGCGTCGCATCCTCAATGGCGCGCAGGGTATCGTTTCCATTTATGGCAACGGCGCGTATCTGCTGCGCAGCAGCACCGCCCTTGCCGGGGTCGGTTCCGCGTTGGCAGCTATCGGCGGTGAAGCTGCGGTCGATCAAGCGATGGCGCAAGGCGTGCCCGCCAATCCCGCCCTTTCCCTGGTCCAGCGTCCGCTCTTCAACACCCGCGAGGGTTACGGAAGTACCGTTTTTCCCGGTGTCGGCTTCCTCATCATCTATCAGACCTTGCTGATGGGTCTGGCCATGCTTGCAGGTACGATGCGCGATGGCGGGGGCCGGCTTCATTTCTCGGCCCATAGCCTCGTCGGTGTCGCGCTCGCTTTCTTTGTTATCGGCTGGGCAGACATCGCCTATTACGCAGGCTTCGTCTTCTGGTTTCAGGATTACCCCAGAGCTGCAGCCTCGCCCGCTACGCTGCTGGCAGCAGGCAGCCTCTTTGTCGGGGCTACCGTCGCGGCCGCGCTCGCGCTGGCCAGTTTCTTCCGGACCCGAGAGCGCCCCTTGCAGTTGCTCATGGGGACCTCTCTGGTCATCTTCTTTCTGGCCGGGCTGTCCTGGCCGGCCGAAGAGACACCTACCTGGCTCGTAATGCTTGCCCGCCTGCTGCCGACGACGCCAGGAATCCATCTGATGGTGGGCGTAAACCAGATGGGCGCCAGCCTGATCGACCAGTGGGTGGAGGTCATCAACCTCGCCATGTTGGTAATTCTGTACGGGATAGTGGCCTGGTGGCGTCTCACAGGCTTGGACGTGAGGCGACAACGTATCTTTTCGGCGCCGGTGCCGTCGGGAAGCCAATGATAATCTGTTGACTGGTCACGGGCGAGATGCGCTCGACGTGTGCGCGCGCTGCGAACCAGAAGCGGCGAGGGACGGCTGTGACGCTCACAACACGTCCAAGACCGTCTTAGTGGCTGAAGATCTATGTGTGAGGTGGAACATGCACGGCCTAAAGCTTTCGAGCGCTCTGATATGCTTGTCAATGGCGACAGCGAGCGTCGGTGCCCCGCAGGATGGGGCGGGAGGCATATGGCGTAACCCTCAGAACAGCGTGCATGTCGAAGTGCGACCTTGCGCCAATCGGATGTGTGGCACTGTCATCTGGGCCAATGAAAAGGCGATCGCTGATGCTCGGCGTGGCGGTACGCCAAATCTGATCGGGCAGCAGCTGTTCCGCGACTTCACCAAGGATCGGAACGGAATCTGGCGCGGCCGTGTTTTCGTTCCTGACATCGCCAAGACTTTTTCAGGCACTATTGTGTCAATTGATGCGAAAACGCTTCGAGGCTCCGGCTGCCTTGTAGGCCGGATCGCGTGCAAGTCACAAGACTGGACGCGCGTGCGGTGAGCCTATGTGGGTGGAGCGGTGGCGCAGGCGCGTCAGTTGTGCACGGCTACTGAACCAAATCGGTATTTCATCTCGCCTGGTCAGCATCGAGATAGATTCATGCCTCCAACTGACCTTCCGCCGTCAGCACATTGATCGGCGCGCGCTGATATTCTGAGCTTTCGAACTCGTCCAGGCGATCGCAATGAGCGAACGCCTTTGTCTGCTCGCGCGGAATTGACAGAAACTCCAGACTGGCGCGGTCGCCTGCAAAGTCGTTCACTCCCGCCACAGGATTGAACCCCCATTGCATAAAGGTCGCTTACCACCACGCTATGACCGAATCTGGAAAGAATCTGGACAGCGCGGTGCTTCAGCGCCGCATTAAATGAGTGGGTTCGGGATGCGCGTAAACGATCAGTACGTTCATGATCAGGCGAGTTCTCTTTTGAAGCTCAAATGCTTCCTTCGCACATCGTGCCGTCCCAGATGAGCGGGATCATCATAGGAGGGTTGCTCTCCCAGGCTTGGAAATTGCGCGACGATCACACGCCGCTTGATCGCCAGCTTCCCCTCGATAACCAGGTCAACGCCGACAAGCTGGGCATGAACAGATATTCGCCGCCCTTCATGACGTTGAACGTCTGCACGCCATCAATGCGCTTGCGGGCCGGCGCACGGGGAATCGTGAAAAGACTATCCTCCTCATGCAGACCTACGACCGGATCGCGCTCTTCGCCGAGATCGACGAAGTTGCCACGATTGATCCATTCCTGCTGCATGAACTCGATCGTGTCATAGGCGCGCGCGCTGATGAAGATGAAGAAGATGCCGCGATCACCCTTGGCATCATCCTCGGGCGAGACGTCCTCGGAATAGACCGGGCCAAAGGTCGAAGATCGGCGGATGATCCGATGGATGTTGACGTCGGTCAGCAGGGTGAGCTCGGAATCACGCGGATTGAGCCGACGCATATGGCAGCCGAGCGGCACGACGCGGCCCTTGGGGTCGTCCTTGAAATTGAAGTCGTTGTTGCGCTGCGGATCGGCGCCCAGTGCCGGATCGTCATGATCCGGCGACAAGGTCAGCGGTGCACCGGAGCGCCACCTGCCGAACATCTTGGCCGCCAGAAGCTCGCGTTCCTCGGACGTCTCGCCATGTGCCTTGAGGAAAGCGTTGAAGCAGCCGACCCGGCTCTGGAACTTGCGCAGGACGACGAAGGTGCCGTTCTTTCCGAGCGCAGCAGGCTCCGGCATGCCAAGTGGCTGACCGTTCTCGCTTTCATAACCCAGGATGAACTCGCCGGCCTTGATCGGACGCTCTTCGCCGGGGATGGGATCGACGCCGCTGCCTTCGACTGCAGGTTGAGAGATGGAGTCCCTGAAACCGAACGGGTTCTTGGCATCGCCCGGCGCGCCGAAACGATGCTCTCCCAGCAACGTCACGCCGGTGCTCCGGTCGAGCTCGGCGCGTGCTGCAATCAGTGCCTTGTCCAGCGCTGCATCGTCTACGGCGTAGATGGTCAGCGCCATGTGGCAGTTACCCGGCTTGAACACCTCTTCCCAATGCTCTGGCGCGTTCGGGCCGAAATCGCGCAACTGCTCGCGTCGTGCGGCCATGCCCTGCTGGAAGGGAAGGGGAAAGGTCTTGAGCTGGGCATCGGGGACGCCGAGCGCCTTGAGGCCCTCGAAGCTCAGCGCCGCGCCGATCCAGAAATCGAGATCCTCACTCCAATTGTCGGCGGACGCGATATGCGGCGCCAGACGACCGAGCAGATCGCGCGCGCCCTCGGCCTCATCGAAGTGGAGCATCGCATGGAGGCCGACATAAGGCTCGGGTCGGCTGCGCAGGATCAGCGCCTGGATATCGTGGAGATCGAGCGTGACGCTGTCGCGACGGAAACGCTCTCTCAGCTTTTGAAGGATAGCCATTGGTCAGCCCACCTTGTCGAGGAATTCGTTGACGGCGTGCTCCATGCGCTGGAGCCGGCGCACATCGACGACGGTGACCTGCGGATTGGCGACGAACCAGCCGGCCGCCGTGATCTGGTGGTCGGCGATGAAGTCCTTGACCTTGGGACTGGCGATGCCGGGCCAGCCCTCGACCGAGGCGAAGAGCAGGTCCATCAAATCCGGGATCTTGGTGGCGAAGTCGTTGATATAGGTGTCCCAGTCGCCATCATAGGCGGTCGCGAACAGAATGCGCGTGTCGTTGTCGAAGAACACGAAGCGCATATTGTGGAGCGTGCCCACTTTCTGGGCACCGTCGAAATTGCCGTTGACCAGGCCGAAAATGCGCCGCAGCCGATCGGCGCCGCCAGGCTTCAGTTTGGCGATGGCTGTCAGTTCCGAGACATTGCCCGACTGCGCGCCGACCCGACCGGCGGAACCCGCCGTACCCTTGAGATCAGGATTATGTTTGGTGACCATCTGCTCGAGCGCCAGTTTGGCGAGTTGCGGCGCATCGCCGGCAACTTCCTCGATCCTGCGGCGGATGGCCTGCAGGCGGGTTTCATCGATCTGAGGTGCTTCTTCGGTATCGGCCATGACAGGCCTCCTTTCTCGAAATCTGGCAGGTTTGTGCAGGCTCAGTCTGGAATGGCGTCGATGCTCGTCGGCTCAACCCGCGGCTGGGCGTTCATCTCGTGGCGGTAGCGGGTGGACCGCTCATATGCGGCGATCCGCACCCGCATGATCGAGCCGAGCGGCTGATGCTCGCGGATGCCGTGCCACGGGTTGAAGGAGAGGACATCGTCGCCATAGACGCGTCGTGCGGGCGAATAGGCGTCCTGCGGCGGAATGCGCAGCGTCGCGAGCGGCTGGTGCGGCGACAGGTCATCCGGCCAGAGCACGGCCGCGTCCTCGACCGGCATCTTGTCCAGATCGGCACAGAGTTGTGCCCGGAGCTGGTACTCGGCGCCTTGCTCGCGGAAATGCTCGACCACCAGGTCTCGCATCGTGGAATCCTCGACCGTGCCGACATCCTGGCCCGTGAGCGCCCGGACATTGTCGGACAGCGGCGCCGCGCTGATCTTGGCGATGTAATCGCCGAAGCGGATCGCCGCCATCGAGTGATAGGTCTCACCCAGGAGATGATCATTGTCCCGGGCGAGGCCGCGCAGTGTCGCGCCCGGTTCCACGCCGACGGCCTCGACCGCTGCCTCGACGCCTCGCGCGACCCCGGCCATCGCACGCTGGAGGAAGGCCGGATTCTGTGCATTCTTTTCGAGGAGCCCGATGAGCTGGCGGTACTTGCCGATCGTGCCGAAGCTCAGGACTGGAATATTCACCAGTAGAAAATCCTGATTGCGTCCAGTGTCCCCGGGCAGCAGCCGTTCGCCCTCGACGCCGAGGACCTTGATGGCCATTCCGCGCGGGGCGGGAATGGTATCGGAGTGAATGTCACCCGGCGCCGAGGAAAGGCGGATCACCACCGGATAGGTCCCGGGTCGCGCAAACAGGCCTTGGCGCAGATGCTGCTGCAATTCGGGGACGATAAGTTCGGCCTTCAGGAACCCATGGCTCTTGGCATGGGCGTCCCGTACCGCGTGCCGGTGCCGCTCGAACGCCCTGCGATTGGTCGAAGCCATGATTTCGAGAATTTCGGCGGTGAGACGATCTTCGTCATCGCCAACCATCTCCACATCAGGGGAGTAGGAAATATAGGTGTCAGCCAAGGCCACTCCTTTGCGGCAGGATTTGACGGCGGATGAGCAATTTAGCCTCGAAATTGTCATCCAATCGGGATATCAGGTGATATCTGGTTTTCCGGTCAACGCCGATCGATGGCAAAGGTTTCAAAGGCGTGGCTGTTTTTGAGGACGAACGTCATGCGACCTACGCGCAAGGAAACACAGCGTCAGACCCGGGATCGATTGATCGCAGCGGCGCATGCCTCGATCGTAGAGGAAGGCGTGGCGGCAATGTCGATCCGCAACATCTGCAGTGCGGCGGGTCATTCGCAGGGCGCGTTCTATTCCAACTTCGCCAGCAAGGATGACCTGCTGGTCGACATACTGCAGAGCCACATACAGGACGAAGTCACGCTCTTGCGCGATATCGTTGCGCAGTGCGTCGGGGACGATATCGAGGCGACGCTCGAGGTGCTCGCCGACCGTCTCGCGAAGCTGGCCGAAGAACCTCAATGGTCGTTGCTTTCGATCGAACTGCAACTTCATGCACGACGGAATCCGGCCTTTGCCGAGCGACACCGGGAGGGCAAGGCGGCTTGCTATCGGATGTTCGGTGAGCTCGTGGCCGACCTCGTCAGGCGTTTCTCTCTGCGGCCGGCCTTGCCGGCAGAGCAGACCGGCATCGGCCTTTATGCGCTTTGGATGGGGCTGGCCGTCCAGGGTGATGTCGAAGGGGCCATCTCGCGCGACGAGATGCTGGTCGGCTTTTTCCGCGCCATGGCGGGGCTCGATGTGCTGGAGCCTGCCAAGCCATGAACTCGGACGGCCTCAAGCGCCGACGGATCGGTTGCGATGCTGCGGGCGACCCGCTGTCGGGCAAGATCGACGAACAATGTCGCTTCCACATCAGCTTCCGGGCCGAGGAACACGACATCGACGAACTTGATCATGTCAACAATGCGGTCTGGGTGACGTGGCTCCAGGATGCCTCGGTGGCGCACTGGTTCGCGGCGGCTCGCCCCGGCGATACCGACACCTATGTCGCGGTGGTCCTCAGGCATGAGGTCGATTATCGCGGCAATGTCCGGGCGGGAGAGGATGCAACCGCGGTCACCTGGGTTGAGGGACGACCACGCGGGGCGCGCTATTCGCGCCGCGTCGACTTCACCGACAACAAGGGCACGGTACTCGTGTCGGCCCTTTCCCAATGGGCGCTGATCGAAAAAGCGACTGGCAAGCTGGTCCGGGTGCCTGTTGAAGTCGCGGCGCCGTTTCTGCGCGATGCCACAGGGCAGGAGAGGAACGCATGACCGAAATCAGAAAAGTCGCAGTGCTTGGAACGGGCGTGCTGGGCAGCCAGATCGCATTCCAGTCGGCCTATACCGGCTTTGAAGTAGTCGCATACGACATCAATGACGAGAGCCTGCAGAAGGCGCTGTCAATCGGCGTCCAAAAAGGACCCCCTATCGGCGTGCAAAAGGGACCCCCTTCGTCGAGCTGCGTGACAGGTATGGCGGGCGTGCCGTTCGCGCTGGTTGCGGCGTAGGGCGGGCGTAGCTCGACCGGAGGCGCAACCAGCGCGAAGCGTCTTCTGCCGGTAGTCCCTTGCGTCAGCTGCGGTGTTTGAAGCGCCAGCTGTCGTTGCCGGTCTGTAAGCGTGGCCAGAAGACCGCCTTGTTATTGAGCGCGGCTTTTCTGGTAGGCGAGTTTGCCGGCATGGCGGCGGATGGCGATGGCGGCGACGGCGCGACGGTTGAAGCGTTCGTCGATGTCGTCGGCGTTGTAGGGGCCGCCATACCATTCGCGTAGGCGGTCGTGTTCTTCGTGGCCGGGGTCGGCCATGGCATCGAGGAACGTCTCGAACCCGGGCAAGCCGCCGACGTCCTCGGGCGGGCAGCGCCGGGCGCCATCGACGAAGCGCGGATATTTGACGTCGGGTTCGCCGGGGCCGACCGTCTCGATGGTGATGGTGTGCCGCCAGTCGTCGCCCATGTCGTAGGTATAGACGAACTCCCGCACGCCCCGATCGATGAGCGTCGCGAGCTTCACGTTCTTTGCAGCGGTCATGCCGCTCTCCGGCCACATCGGGTCGGGGATGCCGTAGCGCCGGTCGGCGGCCTCGAAATGCCACAGATGGCAATCCTCCCAGCCCATCGCGGCCTGGACGATGTCGTGGAGCATCTTGAGGCTGGCGGTGACCGGCACGTCGACCCGGCGCCAGATGGCAGGCTCGATGTCATCCAGGACGATGTGTAGGCGGGTGATGGTCTCGGCGCTCATGCCGCCAGTCTGGCAGGTTCGGGAGACCAGTTCCACGGCATGAGTTCGTCCCATCGGCTGGCAGGCCAGTCACCCGCGACCCTGGCGATGACGTCGGCGATATAGGCCTGCGGGTCGACGCCGTTTGCCTTGCAGGTTTGGATGACGGTGTAGATGGCCGCAGCGCGCTCGCCACCTGCGCGTGAGCCCGCGAAGAGCCAGTTGCGGCGTCCGACGGCGACACCGCGTAGCGCACGCTCCGCGATATTGTTGTCGATCTCCAGGCGACCATCGCCCAGGAAGCGCGCCAGCGCCGGCCAGCGTTTCGTGCCATAGGCGATGGCCTTGGCCATGTCGGACCTGGGCGAGAGATGGCGAAGGGCAGCGTCGAGCACCTCACGCAAGGCCTCGACCAGCGGTTTGCTCCGCTCCTGCCTGACGCAACACCGTATATCGGGCGGCTTGCCGCGCACCTCGGCCTCAACGGCATAGATCGCTGCGATCCGCTCGAGAATGTCGGTGGTCAGCGGCGTGGGCGACCGTTCGTGCAGGTCGAAGACCTTGCGCCGGAAATGCGCCCAGCACGCGACTTCGGTCACGCCGCTGCGGTAGAGCCCGTCATAGCCGGCATAGGCATCGGCCTGGAGGAAACCCCGAAAGCCGGCGAGATGGGACATGGGGTGCGCGGCGGTGCGGTCTGGGGTGAAGCGATACCAGGTCGCGCGCGGCGCCGTGCTACCGGATGCCCGGTCGTCGGCCGCGTACACCCACAACCGTCCGGTCGCGGTCTTGCCCCGGCCGGGGTCGAGCACCGGCACCGGCGTGTCGTCGGCAT
>NZ_CAMLAC010000097.1 GCF_946477935.1 uncultured Sphingomonas sp.
GGGGGGGGGGGGGGGGGGGGGGGCCGCCAAGCAGCGCAACACCGTGTGGCAACCCCTCACCCTTCCCACTGCCTGACGGCAGCGGGCCCCTTCCCTCTCCCCGTGGGGGAGAGGGCGTAGAGGCGGCAATTCGTTTGCCGGGTGGCGGCAAGCTGTTGCCGGTTTTGCCGCCAATATGGGGTCGGCGAAGCGAATCCGGCCGAAACGGGCAATTGGCACGGGCATTGCTTGGGATGGCGCGTGCGCAATGGGGCGCCAGGAGAAACCGGCCGGTGGCCAGTGAATCGCTATTCGGGGTGCATGGGGCCGCGCTGGAGGTCCGTTCGCAGCGCATGGGCCTGCTGGCATCCAACATCGCCAATGCCTCCACGCCCGGCTTCAAGGCGCGCGACCTGGATTTCGGCGCCGCGCTGAAGGCGGTTGAGGCGGGGAACACCGGCGCCGACCTTTCGGGGGCGATCGGATACCGGGTGCCGACCCAGACCTCGCTCGACGGCAATACGGTGGAGCTGAACGAGGAGCAGACCGCCTTCGCCGAGAACGCGGTGCAGTATCAGTCCACGCTGTCGTTCCTGAACGGCCGCATCTCCACCATCACCCGCGCGCTGAAGGGGGAATAAGCCATGTCGGGCCAGCCGCTCTCCATCTTCCAGGTCGCGGGCCGTGCGATGTCCGCGCAACTGGTGCGGATGAACACCACCGCGTCGAACCTAGCCAATGCCGGCGGCGTCGCCGGGTCGGAGGCCGCCGCCTACAAGACGATGAAGCCGGTGTTCCGCACCAGCTTCGACGCGGCCAGCGGCATGTCGACGGTGGATGTCGAAAAGGTCGTCACCGCGGGCGAAGCGCCGACCAAGCGCTACGACCCGGACAATCCGCTGGCGGACAAGGACGGCAACATCTTCGAGGCCGCGGTCGACGAGACGCGCGAGCTGGTCGACATGATGGAGACCGCGCGCACCTACCAGAACAATGTCGAGGTGATGCAGACCGCCAAGTCGCTGATCGTCGATACCCTCAAGCTGGGACGCTGATCATGGCCGCATCCACCACCTTCGACTCCACGCTGTCGCAACTGGGCATCGCGCGGACAGGCGGCGCCACCGGCACCGCGGCTGCGACCGCGACCAAGAACAAGTCGACGATGGACCAGTCCGACTTCCTGAAGCTGATGACCACGCAGTTGAAGAACCAGGATCCGTTCAGCCCGGTCGACAACACCCAGATGGTCGCGCAGATGGCGCAGTTCTCCAGCGTCGCCGGCATTTCGGAGATGAACAAGACGCTGTCGTCGATCATGACGAAGCTGAACGGCACGACCACCAGCGACGCGCTGAGTTATGTCGGCAAGACCGTGCTGACCGAGGGCGGCACCGCTTTCCCACGCACCAGCGGCGGCATTGCCGGCGCGGTGGAGCTGGGCGCGGCCGCCAGCGACGTGACGGTGACGATCGCCGACCAGAATGGCGCGGTGCTGAAGACGCTGACCATGGGCAACAAGCCGGCCGGCACCGCCACCTTCGACTGGGACGGCAAGACCGATGACGGCCAGACGGCCGGCGCCGGGCCGTACAAAGTAACCCTGTCGGCGCTGAACAACGGTGTCGCGGTCGCCGCCAAGCCGCTGGTCTGGGCGCCGGTCGAATCCGTGTCGCTGCCCACCGGCGGCACCCCCGTCTTGTCGGTGACCGGGCTGGGCCAGGTCGCACTCAGCGCCGTCCGTTCGGTCGGCTGATCCCCTTACATCTTTCCAGAACAGGAACCCGTCCATGTCCTTCTACACTTCGCTCAGCGGCCTCAAGGCTTCGCAGACCGACATGTCGGTCATCTCGCACAACATCGCCAACTCGGCGACCAACGGCTTCAAGAAGAGCAAGGCGACCTTTTCGGACGTGATGGCGTCCAGCCTGTCGACCGACCCCACCAAGCAGGTCGGATCGGGCACCGTCGTCCAGCAGAACCGCCAGAACTTCAAGGAAGGCAATTACAACAGCACCGCCTCCGCGCTGGACCTGGCGATCTCGGGCGACGGCTTCTTTGCGGTCAACAATGGCGGCAACCTGTCCTACACCCGCAACGGCGCGTTCCAGGTGGACACGAGCGGCATGGTGACCGACGCGCAAGGCAGCAACCTGCAGGTCTATCCGGTCGACCAGAACGGCAACGTCACCGCGACCGGCGCCGATGGCCTGATCGGCCTGAAGCTGCCCGAGACGAGCGGCGCGCCGGTGGCGACGGGCAAGGTGACGCTGGACGTCAACCTGTCCTCGTCCGCGACGGTGCCCAAGGGGCCGTTCAACCGCACCAACGCGACGACGTACAACAATTCGACCACCACCACGATCTTCGACGCGGCGGGCAATGCGCAGTCGGTGGTGAACTATTACGTCCGCAACGAGATGCCGGAAGGTTCGACCACGACGAGCTGGTCGGTGTACAGCTTCGTCGGCGAGCAGCCGCTGCGCGCGGGCGGGACCAGCCCTCAGACGATGACCTTCGATGCGTCGGGCACGATGACGTCGCCGACCGCGGCGGTGAAGTTCGACCCGTTCCTGCCCAAGGGACAGGCGACGCAGCAGGAATTCACGCTGGACTATGCCGGATCGACGGAAATCTCGTCGGTCTTCTCGGTCGACGGGCGCAGCCAGGACGGCGTGGCGCCGGGTACGCTGTCGGGCGTGTCGGTGGACAAGTACGGCCTGATCACCGCCAGCTTCTCGAACGGCGACACGCAGGCGCTGGGCAAGGTGGCGGTGGCCAACTTCAACAATCCCGAAGGGCTGCGCCAGGACGGCAACAGCTACTGGTCGGCGACCGGCCAGTCGGGGCAGGTGAAGCTGGGCGAGGCCAACACGTCGAGCAACGGCGCAGTCATGTCGAGCACGCTGGAAGGCTCCAACGTCGACATCACCGAGGAACTGGTCGGCCTGATCGCGGCGCAGCGCAATTTCCAGGCGAACGCCAAGGCGCTGGATACCGCGAGCCAGATCTCGCAGACCATCTTCAACATCCGCGCATAATCGGCGACTGAGGGGAGCCCCCGGTGGACAAGCTGGTCTATACCGCGGCGACGGGCCTGCGCGCGCACATGTCGGCGCAGGCGGCGATCGCCAACAACATGGCGAACGCCTCCACGACGGGGTTCCGGGCGGATCGGGTGGTGTTCGACCGGATCGAGCTGAAGGGCGACGGCACGCAGTTCGAGGCGCGGATGCCCGCGTCGGAGGAAGTGACGGATGCCGATCGCGCCGCAGGGGCGGTGCAGTCGACGGGGCGTGCGCTGGACGTGGCGGTGAACGGCACGGCGGCGTGGCTGGCCGTGCAGGCGGCGGACGGGTCCGAGGCCTATACGCGGCGCGGCGACCTGACGGTCGCGCCGACCGGCGTGCTGCAGACCGGCGACGGCTTTCCGGTGATGGGTCAGAGCGGGCCGATCACGCTGCCGCCCTACGATTCGCTGACCATCGCGCCCGACGGTTCGATCTCGATCGTCGCGCAGGGCGATGCAACCGGCCAGCCGCAGATCATCGACCGGCTGAAGCTGGCGTCCACCACCGGATCGAACACGGTGAAGGGACTCGATAACCTTCTGCGGGTAAAAGGCGGGGGCGCACTGCCCGCGGACATGGACGCGACCGTCCAGGCAGGCGCGCTGGAAGGCTCCAACGTCAATCTGACCCAGGCGCTGGTCGACATGATCGAGAACCAGCGCAGCTACGAGGTGCAGGCCAACCTGATGAAAGAGGCCAAGTCGATGGACGAAAGCAGCGCGCAGCTCCTGCGCATGCCAAGCTGAGGATTAGGGACCGATGTCTTCCGCCGCCATGCATATCGCGCGCACCGGGCTGGACGCCCAGGACATGCGCATGCGCGTCATCTCCAACAATCTCGCCAACGTGAACACCACCGGGTTCAAGAAGGACCGGGCGGCGTTCGAGACGCTGGCCTATCAGGTGGTCACCGCACCGGGTGCTGCCAGCTCCACCGAGAGCCGCTATGCCACCGGCCTGAATCTGGGCACCGGCGTGCGCATCCAGGGCACGGCGCGGATCGAGAACCAGGGTTCGATGAACACCACGGGCAATTCGCTCGACCTGGCGCTGGACGGCGACGGATATTTCCAGGTGCAGTTGCCGGGCGGACAGCTCGGCTATACCCGCGCGGGCAACTTCTCGCGCTCGGCCGAGGGGCTGCTGGTGACGGCGGAGGGCTATCAGGTGATGCCGGGCATCACCGTGCCCGAGGGCGCGACCAACATCACGATCGGCACCGACGGCACCGTCTCCGCCAGCGTCGCAGGCCAGACGCAGCCGACCGAACTGGGCCAGATCCAGGTGGCGGGCTTCCCCAATTCGGCCGGGCTTCAGTCCAAGGGCGACAATTACATGCTGGAGACCGCGGCCAGCGGCGCGGCCAATCTGGGCGTCGCCGGCCAGGACGGTCGCGGCAATATCCGCCAGGGCATGCTGGAGGGCAGCAACGTCAACGTCGTCGAGGAACTGGTCGACATGATCGAGACGCAGCGCGCCTATGAGGTGAATTCCAAGATGATCTCGGCAACCGACGAGATGCTGAAATACGCGAACCAGAATCTTTGATCATGGCATCGCGTATCCCCACCCCCCGCTTCGGCTACTGGATCGAATGCGCGCTGGCCGCCGCCGCCGGCGCGATGGTCATCGCCGCTTTCGCGCCCGTGCCCGCCGATGCCGGCATCTTCGGCAAGAAGGCGCCCAAGGAAGATTTCTCCGCGGCGCATCCGCCGGTCGCGGTGCAGCCGCTGCCGCCCGCGCAGCCGACGGGTTCGATCTTCCAGGTCGCCGATGGTTACGGCGCGCTGCACGAGGGCTGGCGCGCACGGCGCGTCGGCGATCCGCTGACCATCGTGCTGGTCGAGCGGACCGCGGCGTCCAAGTCGGCGAGCTCCAAGCTGGATTCGACGGGCGGATTCGGGATCACGCCGCCGGCCACGGGTCCGCTGTCGCTGTTCAACCCGACCGATATCGGCACCAGCGGCCGGCGCAATTTCGACGGCGCAGGCGCGACGGGTCAGTCCAACTCGCTGTCGGGCGAGATCAGCGTGACCGTGGCGCAGGTGTTCGCCAACGGCACGATGCTGGTACAGGGCCAGAAGCGCGTCACGCTGAACCGCGGTGACGAGTTCATCCAGATCAAGGGAATCGTGCGGACCGCCGATGTCGGGCTGGACAACCGCGTCCCCTCCACCCGCGTCGCCGATGCGCAGATCGCCTATACCGGCAAGGGCGATGTCGCCCGCGCCAGCCGCCAGGGCTGGCTGAGCCGCTTCTTCCAGACCATCAGCCCGTTCTGAGGACCATCGATTCCATGATCCGCATGCTGCTCGCCTGTCTTGCCGCGCTTCTGGTCGCCGCGCCCGCCCATGCGGACCGCGTGAAGGATCTGGGCGGGTTCCAGGGCATCCGTTCCAACCAGTTGACCGGCTACGGCGTCGTCGTCGGCCTGCCGGGCACGGGCGACGACAATCTGGAATATACGGTGCAGAGCCTGAAGGCCGTCGCGTCGCGCTTCGGCCTGCAACTGCCGCCCAACATGAATCCGGGGATGAAGAACGCCGCGGTGGTGATGGTCACGGCCGAGCTGCCGCCCTTCGCCAAGCCGGGGCAGCGGCTGGACATCACCGTCGCCTCGATGGGCAAGGCGAAGTCGCTGCGCGGCGGCAGCCTGATCCTGACGCCGCTGCTGGGTGCGGACGGGCAGATCTATGCGATGGCTCAAGGGAATCTGGCGGTCGGCGGGCTGGGTGCCGAGGGCGCGGATGGGTCGAAGATCGTCGTCAACGTGCCCTCTACCGGCCGTATCCCGGAAGGGGCGACCGTCGAGCGTGCCGTGGCGACGGGGTTCGACACCGCGCCGACGCTGACCTTCAATCTGGCACGCGCCGATTTCACCACCGCGCAGAACGTCGCCTCGGCGATCAACCAGCGGCTGGGCGGCGGCGTCGCACAGGCGATCGACGCGGTGTCGGTGGCGGTGCGGGCGCCCGCCGGTGCGCAGGTGCGTACCGCGCTGATGAGCGAGATCGAGAACCTCGATGTCAGCTCTGCCGAACCGTCCGCAAAAGTTATTGTTAATGCTCGTACCGGAACGGTCGTTATCAATAGCGCGGTCCGGGTCGGGCCGGCGGCGGTGACGCATGGCAAGCTGACCGTGCGGATCGACGAGAACCAGCGGATCAGCCAGCCGGCGCCGTTCAGCCAGGGCCAGACCGCGGTCGAGCAGCGCTCGGGCGTGGCGATCGATGAGGAGAAGAAGCCGATGTTCCTGATCAACCCCGGCCCCAAGCTGGCCGATGTGGTGAAGGCGGTGAACGCGATCGGCGCCAGCCCGGCCGATCTGGTCGCGATCCTGGAGGCGCTGAAGGAAGCGGGCAGCCTGAAGGCGGAGCTGATCGTCCTGTGAGCGTGATGCTTCCCCCCGCTGCCGCGTCTGCCACGGGCGGCATCTCCACCGACACGAGTCGTCTGGCGTCCAAGACCAATCTGGACAAGGCCGGCGCGCAGTTCGAGGCGGTGTTCACCGGCATGATGCTGAAGGCGATGCGCCAGACCAAGCTGGGCGACACGCTGTTCGAATCGAAGGCGCTGGATACCTTCCGCGATATGCAGGACACGCAGGTTTCCCAGACCATGGCGACGGCGGCGCCGATTGGCATCGGCAAGGCGGTCACTGCCTTCCTGGCGCGGTCGCAACCGGATCTTAACCAGAGTTCGCCTAACCCGAGTCTATGAGCGACCTGCTCTCCATCGGCGCAACCGGCGTCCGCGCGTATCAGACCGCGCTTACCGCAGTCGGCGAGAACATCGCCAATGCGGGAACGTCGGGTTATGCGCGCCGCACGGTGGGGCTGAGGGAAGTCGGCATCGCCACCGGCGTGACCGCGTCCAAGACGAGCGCAGGCGGCGGCGTGGTGGTGTCGGGCATCGTGCGCGCCACCGATGTCTATGCCAGCGCCGCAGTGCGCGGGGCGACCACCGAGCTGGCCGCGACCAAGACCACCGGCACCTGGCTGGACCGCATCGAATCCACGATGACCGGGTCCGAGGTAAGCGCGCGGATCACCGCCTTCTTCGAATCGGCCCGGAGCCTGTCGGCAGAGCCGGCATCGAACGCCTTGCGCGCGACGATGCTGGAGACCGCCGGCACCGCCGCGGCCGCGATCACCGCCACGGGACAGGCCTTTGCCCAGGCGCGTGCCGACCTGGACGATAGCGGGCACAGCGCGGCGCGCGACCTGACCTCGCTCGCCCAGTCGCTGGCGCGGGTGAATGACGGGTTGCAGCGCACGGCCACGGGCACTGCCGCTGCCGCGCAACTGGCCGATCAGCGTGACACCATATTGTCGCAGATGAGCGAGCTGGCCGATATCGGCGTCAAGGTCGACCAGATGGGGCGCGCCACGGTGACGCTGGGCAATGCGCCGGGCACAGCGTTCGTCACGCTCGATCAGGTCGGGTCGGTCAGCTACAATCCCAACGAGAAGAACGGCGCGACCTTTGCGCTGGCGATCAACGGGCAGGTCGGCAATATCACGCCGACCGGCGGCAAGACCGCGGGCATATTGGACAGCGCGACGCGCGTGGCGACCGCCGAGGCCGATTTCGCCGCGATCGTCACCGATTTCGTCAAGGGCGTGAACGACAATCAGGCCGGAGGCGTCGATGCCAAGGGCAACCCCGGCCGTGCCCTGTTCACCGTGGGCGCCAAGCCGACCGAGATCAGCCTGACCACCGACGACGGCGATCTGATCGCGGCATCGCGGGGCACAGGCGGCGCGCGCGACGCATCGAACCTGACCGCATTACAGAATCTCCGGGTCGGCAAGGGCTGGGAATCGCAGGTCACCGGGCTGATCACCAACAATGCGACCGTGGCGCGGCAGAAGGCGACGATCGCCGATGCGCAGACCGCGATCCTGGGCGGGGCCAATACCGCCTTGTCCACCGCGACGGGCGTCAGCCTGGACAATGAGGCAGTGGAGCTGATGCGGTTCCAGCAGGCCTATTCCGCATCCAGCCGCGTGATCCAGGCCGCGCGCGACACCTTCCAGTCCATCCTGGCCATCAACTGATCGGGCGCGCGATGCAGATCTCCTCGAACCTCTTCTACAGCCAGGCGTCGTCGCGGATGAACGCGCTGTCGGACCGCGCGACGACGCTGCAGACGCAGATCGCGACCGGCAAGCGTGTGCTCAGCCCGACCGACGATGCCGTCGCCACGCAGAAGATCGCGCAGTTCGACCGGCAGGATGCCGCGGACGGTGTGTACAAGACGAACCTGTCGCTGGCCGGATCGCTGATCGGTCAGGCGGACAGTGCGCTGTCGTCGATGTCGACGCAGGTGCAGCGTGCGATCGAGCTGGCCACCAAGGCGGGTAACGGCACGCTGAACGACGCCAACCGCAAGACGATCGCCGAAGAGCTCGACTCGGTGCTGAACACGCTGGTGACGCTCGCCAATGCGAACGACGCGCGCGGCCAGCCGCTGTTCGGCACGGCGGCGGGAACGGCGGCGGTGCAGCAGGGGGCGACGGGCTATGTTTTTCCGCCGACCGTCGTATCGGAAATCCCGATCGCCGATGGCCAGACGATCCAGGCGACCGAGAGCGCCAAGCGCGTGTTCCAGATCGGCGATCCGGTCACCGGCACCAACACGCTGGACGTGCTGGCCAAGCTGACCGCCGCCCTCAAGGCGGGCGGCGACGTGACGGCCGCGACGGGAGAAGCGCTGGACAAGCTGAAGACCGGCAACGAGCAGATCGCGACCGTGCAGGCCTCGCTTGGCGTGCGCGGCGCGCGGATCGAGATGCAGCAGGCGTTGCAGACGACCGCGGCCAACGACCGTGCCGCGCTGCGCTCCGACATCGAGGATGTCGATATCACCAGCGCGATCACCGAAATGCAGCAGATCATGACCGTGCTGCAGGCAACTCAGGCCAGCTTCACCAAGCTTTCGGGCTTGTCCTTGTTCGATTATCTGAAGTGATGCCGGCCCCGGCGGGGCTTGGTAACCGGATCGCTACCAAATCCGGTTAACCGTCAGGGTGAACGGCCGCTGCGGCCGACTCTGGGGAAAACCGCCACCATGTTTCCGGCAATCGGCCTCGTCATTCTGTTCGCCATGGTGTTCGGCGGCTTCGCCATCACCGGTGGCTCGCTCGGCCCCGTTTTTCACGCGATTCCGCACGAGATGCTGATCATCGGTGGCGCTGCGGTCGGCGCGCTCGTCATCGGCAATTCCGGCAAGGAGCTGAAGGCGGTCGGCGGTGGGCTGGGCAAGGTGTTCAAGGGTCCGAAGTACAAGAAGCAGGACTATCTGGACGTCATCTTTCTCGTCTCGAAGCTGATGAAGATGCTGCGTACCGAAGGGCCGATCGCGCTGGAGCCGCATGTCGAGGATCCCAAGTCCTCCTCCGTCTTTGCCGAATATCCGCGGCTGCTGTCCGACCATACGCTGACGAACCTGATCGCCGATACGCTGCGCCTGGTCGTCGTCTCCTCGGGCACGCTGGACGTGCATGCGGTGGAAGAGGTGATGGATAATTCGATCAAGACCCATCATCACGAGGTGGAAGGGCCGCACACCACCCTGCAGAGCCTGGCGGATGCGCTGCCGGCGCTCGGCATCGTCGCGGCGGTGCTGGGCATCGTGAAGACGATGGGTTCGATCGACAAGCCGCCCTCGGTGCTGGGCGCGATGATCGGGTCGGCGCTGGTCGGCACGTTCATGGGCGTGCTGCTGGCCTATGGCATCGTCAATCCGCTGGCCGGGCGGCTGAAGCAGATCATCGATGCGGATGCCGCCATCTACCACGTGGTCAAGCAGATCATCATCGCATCACTGCACGGCCATCCGCAGCCCCTGGTGATCGAGGCGGCCCGCTCCGGCATCGCGCACAAGAACCAGCCGGGCTTCGCCGAAGTCTTCGACGGCCTGCGCGGACGCTGATCGCATGGCACGCGCGCCCCACGGCAAGAACGAGCCGCCCAAGATCATCATCGTCAAGAAGATCATCGCCGACGGCCATGGCGGCCATCATGGCGGCGCATGGAAGGTCGCCTATGCCGATTTCGTGACCGCGATGATGGCGTTCTTCCTGCTGCTCTGGCTGCTCGGCGCGACCACCGAGAAGCAGCGCAAGGGCATTGCCGATTATTTCGCGCCGACCCTGCTCGACACCAAGTCGCTGGGTGTCGGCGGCGGGGTGATGAACGGCGGTGCGGGGGCGGGATCGGCTCGCTCGCTGCCGTCGATCACCCAGATCCAGCAGGTCATCATGCCGGGCGAGGCCAATAATGGCGGGCCGCTCTACGGCACCGGCGAGAAGGGATCGCTGCGCAACCCCGAAGCGGTGGCGCAGGAGGATCGCAAGGCGTTCAAACGCGTCCGCTTCCAGGTTGCCCAGACCATGGAGCGCAGCAAGGCACTGGAGAAGCTGGCAAAGCAGATCCGGTTCGTGCCGACGCAGCAGGGCCTGCGCATCGATCTGGTCGACAATGCCGATTATTCGATGTTCGCGCTGGGCACCACGACCCTGCAGCCCGAGGCGTCGGCGCTGATCGGCGCGATCGCCGATGCGACCAAGGGCGTACCCAACACGATCATGATCCGCGGGCATACCGACAGCCTGCCCTATGGCGACCCGCGCGCGATGAACAACTGGATGCTGTCGTCAGGGCGCGCCGAGGCGACGCGGCGACGGTTGTTCGCGGGCGGTATCCCCGAGGCGCGGTTCGAGCGGATCGAGGGCGTGGCGGATCGCGAGCCGATCATCGCCGCCAATCCCGGGGATCCGCGCAATCGTCGTGTCGCGATCACCCTGCTGTATCGCAAGGGGAGTTTTGGCCGCTGACGGCACCGGATGCCCGCCAGGGTGAACGGCAGACATGAAAAAGCCCGCCCGGTGGGAGACCGGACGGGCTTTTTACTGCGGAAGGTCGATCGCGGGGCGATCAGGCCTCGGCGTCGGCCTCGGCGCCCTTGCGCTTGCGCGCGGGCGCATCGGCCTTGGCGCCGGGCTTGCGGCCCAGACCGATCTTCTTGGCCATGGCGCGGCGCGATTCTGAGTAATTCTCGGCGACCATCGGATAGTCCGGCTTCAGACCGTAGCGGTCACGATACTCGGCCGGCGTCAGGCCGTGGGTGGCGAGGTGACGGCGCAAGGTCTTATAGGGCTTGCCGTCGATCATCGAAATGATGTGATCCTTGGACGCCAGGGACTTGCGTACGGAAACGGCGGGGGTGTGATCGCTGGGCGCTTCCTCCGCCTGCGGCTCGGCAGTACCGCCGAGCAGCGACTGCACCGTCTCGTGCATCTTGCCAAGAAACGAGGGTACTTCCTCGGCCGACGTGCGAGTATTGGGATTGCCGAGCCAAGCGATGGTCAGTTCGGTTGCAAGCTCAACAGCATTAACGTCGATTGAGTCGTCGGCCATGACACGCTCCTTGGATTGATCTGGCCGTGACGTAGCGCGACGCCGGATGGCGTCAACCGGGCAAATAGGGGATCGACTCGAAAACTGCCCATTTGCTCAAAAATAGGTAGCTGAGTGGACCATGAAATTGCCCCGACCATGGTAACGCAGGCGCGATCATCGGACAGTCAGGAGGATCAATTGCTGAGGATCATCTGCACCGGGTCAGCGAAAGCTGATCCGCATTAGTATTGCCGCACGCGTCGTCGGTCCTGGCCTTTGCGATGATCATCCGGACCGGCGCTGATCCGCATCCTGCCGGTCCATGATCGGGTCTTTACGTAACATATGCTCAGTTGCGCGTCCTGTGTGCCAGCCAGTTGTCAAATGCGTTGAGGGCGACCCCTGCGATCTTCGACATGTCGGCAGGAATGGAGGGCGATGCCGGCGCTGTGGACATATCACGTTCGTCCTGATTCTCCGGCCGGGGTTTGGCGGTCGGCGACGTGGCCACTCCGCCACGACTGATTGCGCCCGCGGCGGCGATCAGGGCGGCGGCGATCACCTGGCGGCCGGCGGGGCTGCGAAGCTGATCCAGTACCGCGTCACCGATACCTTGCAGCACGGTGAGGGGCGAACTGACGCGTTCCTCACGACGCCGTGCCGCCTCGGCCGCCCTGCGCTTCCTGTTCTTCTTCTTGCCCATGGGCGATGCTCCTCCTGGTGTGTCGATAATGTAAGACACCACCGATGATGTGCAAGCGGACAGGCGGACACGCGGCCGGGCACCGATACGCCAGGCAGCGCGTTGTTTTCGCGTTCCCTGTCGAAAGCGAGGATGAGGATGGCGGAAAAAGGCAGCAAGACGGGCAACCGGGCGAGTCGCAGATTGGCGATCGGCCTTGCGATCGGCGCCATCCTGGCACTGATACTGGTTGCGGTATTCAGCGTCCGCGTTGCGGAACCGGCAGGCGAGCAACGCGCGCCGCCCTCGCAGACTCGCGGCACGGGCTGATGCATGGGCGGACACCGACCCAGGCGGCGTGACGCAGGGCTGGGTGGCGGCATGCGCAGCTTCGTACGCCCCCGCCGCCCATCATGGACCGGGAACGAAAAAGCCCGGCCCCGCCAATGACGGAGCCGGGCCTGATCGTTAGAGTTTCGAGCTTACGAAGACTGCTGCAGGTTCACCGCTGCATACTTGCCACGGCGATCGACCTCGATCTCGAACGACAGGCGATCGCCTTCGTTGAGCGAGCTCATGCCGGCACGCTCGACAGCCGAAATGTGAACAAACGCATCGGGCTGGCCGTCGTCGCGCTGAATGAAGCCGAAGCCCTTCATCGCGTTGAAGAACTTGACGGTGCCCGTCGCCTTCTCACCGGTCAGCTGACGCTGCGCGCCACCCGGACCACCGGCGCCACCACGCGGAGCACCGAAGCCACCTTCGCGCGGCTCGCGGGGTTCACGCGGCGCACGATCCTGCACCGGCATCGGTTCGCCTTCGATCTTCAGCTCGGTGGCCGCA
>NZ_CAMLAC010000098.1 GCF_946477935.1 uncultured Sphingomonas sp.
TAGGCGGACAGGCTCTGCAGCTCCAGGCCGACATACAGGGTCAGCATGTCACCGGCCGACACCATCATGCCCATGCCCGCTGCCGACAAGAGCATCAGCACCGGGTATTCAGGCCGCAGATCCTCGCCCGAGGTGCGCTGGAAGAAGCCCGGCGCCATGATGATCGCCACCGCGGTCGCGATATAGATCAGCACCTTGGCAAAGCTGGAAAACGCGTCCGCCAGGAACAGGCCGCCAAACGCCGCGCCGCCGGTCGATGCCGGACCGGTCAGCGCCACCAGCGCCCCCGCCAGTACGAAGATCGCCGCGATCGATACCGCGCGCGTCGATCCGTTGCCGCCCCAGGCGGACACCAGCATCAGCGCGATGGCGCCGAGCGAGAGCACCAGCTCCGGCAGCACCATCGCCAGGTTCATCGAAGTATCCATCAGTGCGCCTCCCCATGCACGGGGGCATGGGCATTGTGTTCGGTTGCAGCAGCGGGCCTGCCGGCGGTCGGCTGCGAGTCGCTATGCGGCGACGCGCGTTCGATCCGGGCGAGCAGCGTCGAGACGTCCTGGCGCATCGGTGCCAGGAAGCTTTCCGGATACACGCCCATCCACAGCACCACCGCGGCGATCGGCGCCAGCAGCCACAACTCGCGGCTCGACAGGTCCGACATGCCACGCACCTCGTCCGACTTGATCTCGCCATAAGCGACGCGCCGGTAGAGGTAGAGCATGTACGCCGCACCCAGGATGATGCCCGTGGTGCAGAGCAGCGCCGTCCAGGTCGACACCTGATAGGTGCCCATCAGCGACAGGAACTCGGCAACGAAGCCGCTGGTGCCCGGCAGACCGATCGACGCCATGGTGAAGAACAGGAAGAAGATCGCATAGCGCGGCATGTTGATCGACAGGCCACCATAGCGCGCGATCTCGCGGGTATGCAGACGATCGTAGATCACGCCGACGCACAGGAACAGCGCACCCGACACCAGCCCGTGGCTCAGCATCATGATCATCGCGCCCTCGATGCCCTGCGCGTTGAACGCGTAGAGGCCGATGGTCACGATCGCCATGTGCGCGACCGACGAATAGGCGATCAGCTTCTTCATGTCGCCCTGCACCAGCGCGACGAGGCTGGTGTAGATCACCGCGATCGAGGACAGCGCGAAGATCAGCCAGGTGAGCTGGCCCGACGCGTCCGGGAACATCGGCAGCGAGAAGCGCAGGAAGCCGTAGCCGCCCAGCTTCAGCAGCACGCCCGCCAGGATCACCGACCCCGCGGTCGGCGCCTGCACGTGCGCGTCGGGCAACCAGGTATGCACCGGCCACATCGGCATCTTCACCGCGAACGAGGCGAAGAAGGCCAGCCACAACCACGTCTGCACCGAAGCCGGGAAGTCGTAGTTCTGCAGCGCCGGGATCGACGACGTGCCCGCGGTGCCCGCCATATACAGCATCGCAATGAACATCAGCAGCGAGCCGAGCAGCGTGTACAGGAAGAACTTGTACGACGCGTAGATGCGGTTCGCCCCGCCCCAGATGCCGATGATCAGGTACATCGGGATCAGGCCGGCTTCGAAGAAGACGTAGAACAGGAACAGGTCCTGCGCCGCGAAAGTGCCGATCATCAGCACTTCGGTGAACAGGAACGCCGACATGTACTCCGGCACGCGGTTCGTCACCGAACGCCAGCTCGCCCCGATGCAGATCGGCATCAGGAAGACGCTCAGCATGATCAGCATCAGCGCGAAGCCGTCAATGCCCAGCGACCAGCCGAACGGGCCGAACAGGCCGGGCGCGCTTTCGACGAACTGCCACTGCGGGCCGCCCACCTGGAAGTTGGACCACAGGACGATGCCCAGCACGAAGTCGATCAGCGTGGCGACCAGCGCGGTACGCCGCGCGGCTTCGGCACCCAGGAACAGGCAGGCGACCGCGGCAATCGCGGGCACCGCCAGCATGACGGAAAGGATCGGAAAGTCGAACATCAGCCGATCACCCCGCAATGGCCCAGGTGACCGCGGCGGTAAGCCCGATCAGCATGACGAACGCATAGGTATAAACATATCCCGTCTGGAGGTGCGCGGCCGCCCGGCTGCCGGCCTGGACGATCCAGGCCGAACCGTTGGGGCCGAAGCGGTCGATCGTCTTCTCGTCACCGCGATGCCAGAGCAGGCGGCCGAGCGCGAAGGCGGGGCGCACGAAGAGGAAATGGTAGATCTCGTCGAAATACCATTTGTTGAGCAGGAACCGGTACAGGATCCGGAACTGGTCGGCGAACTTCGCGCGGAAACCTGGCGAAACGATGTACGTCAGGAACGCGATCGCCAGACCGATCAGCATCACGACCGTCGCCGCCAGCTTCACCCAGATGGGCACGCCGTGCATCTCGTGCATCAGATGCTCGTTGAAGAACAGCGAACCCTTCCAGAAGGCACCGGCGCTTTCCGGCTCCACGAAGAAGCCCGCGAACACGAAGCCTGCCGCGATCGCCCCGATCGACAAGACGATCAGCGGAATCAGCATGACCAGCGGGCTCTCATGCGGATGATAGCCCGCCGTGCCTGTCGGCAGTTCCTCATGCGAGGGACCATGGACGTGCGGCTCATCGCCGGCATCCTCGGCATGCGCCACGTTATGATGCGCCTCATCGTGATGATGCGCGTCATGATGGTCATGCCCATGCGCATCATGCACCGCGTGCTGGATATGCTCGGACGCCGCCCAGCGCGGCTTGCCCCAGAAGGTCAGGAACATCAGGCGCCACGAGTAGAAGCTCGTCAGCAGCGCCGCGAACGTACCCACCCAGAACGCGCCCGGCGAACCGCCCGCCCAGGCGACCTCCAGGATCGCGTCCTTGGAGTGGTAGCCGGCAAAGCCGCCCACACCGTAGATGCCGACGCCGGTGATCGCCAGCGTGCCCATCATCATGCCCCAGAAGGTCACGGGGATGTGCTTACGCAGGCCACCATAATAGCGCATATCCTGCTCATGGTGCATCGCATGGATCACCGAGCCGGCGCCCAGGAACAGCAGCGCCTTGAAGAAGGCGTGCGTGAACAGGTGGAACATCGCCGCGCCGTATGCGCCGACCCCGGCTGCAAAGAACATGTAGCCAAGCTGCGAACAGGTCGAATAGGCGATGACGCGCTTGATGTCGGTCTGCACCGTGCCGACGGTCGCCGCGAACAGGCAGGTCGCGGCCCCGATGAAGGTGACAAAGGTCAGCGCCGTTGGGCTGGCCTCGAACATCGGCGACAGGCGGCACACCATGAACACGCCCGCGGTGACCATCGTCGCCGCGTGGATCAGCGCCGACACCGGGGTCGGGCCTTCCATCGCGTCCGGCAGCCAGGTGTGCAGGCCGAGCTGCGCCGACTTGCCCATCGCACCGATGAACAGCAGCAGGCAGAGCACGGTCATCGTGTCGAAGCGGTAGCCGAGGAAACCGATCGTCGAGCCGGCCATGTTCGGCGCTTCCGCCAGGATCGCCGGGATCGACACGGTGCCGAACACCAGGAACGTCCCGAAGATGCCCAGCATGAAGCCCAGATCGCCGACGCGGTTGACGACGAACGCCTTGATCGCGGCGGCATTGGCCGAAGGCTTGCGGAACCAGAAGCCGATCAGGAGGTAGGATGCGAGGCCCACGCCTTCCCAGCCGAAGAACATCTGCACCAGATTGTCCGCAGTCACGAGCATCAGCATCGCGAAGGTGAACAGGCACAGATAGGCGAAGAAGCGCGGCTGATCCGGCTCCTCGCTCATATAGCCCCAGCTATACAGGTGGACGAGCGCGGAGACGCTGGTGATCACCACCAGCATGACCGCGGTCAGCGCATCGACACGCAGCGCCCAGTCCACGCTCATGTCGCCGCTGGTGATCCAGTGCAGCACCGGCGTGACGGTCGCGACGTTCGCACCGGTCAGGAAGCCGATGAAGATCGGCCACGACAGCGCGCACGACACGAACAAAGCGCCGGTAGTGACCAGCTTGGCCGGCGTGTTGCCGAGCGCCTTGTTGCCGAGGCCCGCAATGGCGGACGCCAGCAACGGCAGGAAGACGATAAGGAGGATCAACCGTTTACCCCTTCATCCGGTTGACATCGTCGACCGCGATCGTGCCGCGGCCACGGAAATAGATCACCAGGATCGCAAGGCCGATCGCGGATTCGCCGGCGGCCACCGCCAGCACGAACATCGCGAACACCTGGCCCACCAGGTCCTGGAGATAGGCGGAAAAGGCGACGAGGTTCAGGTTCACCGCCAGCAGGATCAACTCGATCGCCATCAGGATGACGATGAGGTTCTTGCGGTTCATGAAGATGCCCAGCACCCCCATGGTGAACAGGATGGCCGCAACCACCAGATAGTGGATCAAGCCGATCACAGTTGCACCCCCTGCCCCACGGGCTGGTTGACGTTGCGCGTCGCATCCTGCGGGCGCCGGGCGATCTGGCGCGAGATGTTCTGCGGACGCGTACCACCACGCGGACGATGGGTCAGCACGATCGCACCGATCATCGAGACGAGCAGCACCAGCCCCGCGCCCTCGAAGACGAACAGATAGCGCGAATAAAGCAGGTTACCGATCGACTGGATGTTCGACACGGTTGCGTCCAGCGGCGCGACCCGGCGCGCCAGTTGGACCCCGCCTGCGCTCCAGGCGCCCAGGGCGATGATGATCTCGGCTGCCAGCGCGATCGCGAGCGCGAGGCCGATCGGCAGGTAGCGCGCAAAGCCGGCACGCATCTGCGCGACCTCGATGTCGAGCATCATGACCACGAACAGGAACAGCACCGCGACCGCGCCGACATAGACGATGACGAGCAGCATCGCGATGAACTCGGCGCCGCACAGCACCATCAGCCCGGCCGCGTTGAAGAAGGCCAGGATCAGCCACATGACCGAGTGTACCGGGTTGCGCGACGATATCGTCATCGCAGCCGACCCGATCACGACGATCGCGAAGATATAGAAGGCGATAGCCTGTATCACTGCCTGTCAGGCCCCTTATTGTGTCGCCCCGAAGCGCCGAGCATGTCGGTCGCCGTGGCCATTAACGGTACGGCGCATCGGCGGCAAGGTTCGCCGCGATGGCGCGCTCCCAACGGTCGCCGTTGTCGAGCAGCTTCGCCTTGTCGTAGATCAGTTCCTCGCGCGTCTCGGTCGCGAACTCCAGGTTCGGGCCCTCCACCACGGCGTCGACCGGGCAGGCCTCCTGACACAGACCGCAATAGATGCACTTGGTCATGTCGATGTCGTAGCGCGTCGTGCGGCGGCTGCCGTCGTCACGCGGTTCGGCCTCGATCGTGATCGCCTGCGCCGGGCACACCGCCTCGCACAGCTTGCACGCAATGCAGCGCTCTTCCCCGTTGGGATAGCGGCGCAGCGCATGTTCGCCGCGGAAGCGGGGCGAGAGCGGGTTCTTCTCGAACGGATAGTTGATCGTCGCCTTGGGCTTGAAGAAGTAGCGCAAGGTCAGCGCATGCGCCTTGACGAACTCCCACAGCGTGAAGGCCTTCACATATTGCGCAACGCTCATGCGCCCACTCCCGTCCGCACCCACATCAGGATGCCCGACACCAGAAATACCCAGAACAGCGACACCGGCAGGAACACCTTCCAGCCCAGCCGCATCAGCTGGTCATAACGATACCGCGGCACCGTCGCCTTGACCCAGCTGAAGACGAAGAAGAAGAATGCGATCTTGGCGAGCAGCCAGATGATCCCCGGAACCGCGTAAAGCGGTGCCCAGTTGATCGGCGGCAGCCACCCGCCCCAGAACAGCGTCGCGTTCAGCGCGCACATCAGGATGACGTTGGCATATTCGCCCAGCCAGAACAGCGCGAACGACATCGAGCTGTATTCCGTCTGATACCCGGCGACGAGTTCGGACTCCGCCTCGGTCAGATCGAACGGCGCGCGCTGCGTCTCGGCCAGTGCCGAGATGAAGAACATCACCGCCATCGGGAACAGCAGCGGGTTGATGAAGAAGCCGTTGATCCCGGTGTTCAGCGTGCTCTGCTGCGCCATCACGATGCCGGACAGGTTGAACGTGCCCGCCCACATCACGATCGAGATCAGGATGAAGCCGATCGCGACTTCATACGACACCATCTGCGCGGCCGCGCGCAACGCCGAGTAGAAGGGATATTTGGAGTTCGACGCCCAGCCCGACAGGATCACGCCGTACACGCCCAGCGACGACGCCGCCAGAATGTAGAGCAGCCCGACATTGATGTCGGCCAGCACCACGCCCGGTGCGAACGGCACCACCGCCCACACGATCAGCGCGGTGGTGAAGGTGATGATCGGCGCCAGCAGGAACAGGCCACGATTGGCGGCGGCCGGCACGATGGTTTCCTGCAGGAACACCTTCAGGCCGTCCGCGAACGACTGGAGCAGGCCGAATGGCCCCACCACGTTCGGGCCACGGCGCAGCGCCATCGCCGCCCAGATCTTGCGATCGGCATAGATGATCATCGCCACCGCCAGCATCAGCGGCAGCGCGATGACCAGGATGCCGATGATCGTCGCCAGGAACCAGCTCCATCCATAGGACAGGCCCAGCGTCGTGTTGAAGAACGCGGTCACTCCGCTGCCTCCGCAAATTCCTCACCATGGACCAGTTCGGCCGAGCAGCGCTGCATCGTCGGGCTCGCCCGGCAGATCGCGTTGGTGAGATAGAAGTCCTTAATCGGATAGCCCGCGATCGAGCCGGCAGCCGTCGCATCCAGCGAAGGCACCGACCAGTCGAACGTCACCAGCCCTTCCCGCGCCAGCATCGGCACCGCATCGGCCATCGCGATGCGCAAGGCCGCCAGCGTATCGAAGGGCAGCGTATGACCCAGCACCTCGGACAATGCGCGGAAGATCGTCCAGTCCTCGCGCGCGTCGCCGGGCGCAAAAACGGCCTGCTCCCCGCGCTGCACGCGACCTTCCAGGTTCACCCAGGTGCCCGACTTCTCGGCATAGGTCGCGCCGGGCAGGATCACATCGGCATGATGCGCACCCTGGTCGCCGTGGTGGCCGACAAACACCTTGAAGGTACTGCCGAACCTGGCGAAATCGACTTCGTCCGCACCAAGGAAGAACGCCAGCTTCGGCGCGGCGCTCGCCACATCCGCGATACCGCCCTTCTGCGCATAGCCGAGCATCAGCCCACCCATCCGCGCCGCCGCCATATGCACCACATTGAACCCGTTCCACCCATCGCGAACGAGGTTGAAGCGCTCGGCGAACTTCAGTGCAGCACCATGGCCGCCCTTCAAGGCTGCGCCACCGACAATCACCGCCGGCCGCTCCGCCTTGGCGAACAGGTCCGCCACCGCCTGCGGCACGTTGCTCAGCACGCCCAGATCGCTGCCCAGCCATTCGACCTTGTAGGTCATCTCGGTCTCGGGCCCGATCGCGAACACCTTGGCGCCGCGCTTGATCGCCTTGCGGATGCGCGTGTTTACCAGCGGCGCTTCCCAGCGCAGATTGGTGCCCACCAGCAGGATCGCATCCGCCTGCTCGATACCCGCAATGGTGCTGTTGAAGTTGACCGCGGCCAGGCTGGACACGTCATAGTCCATGCCGGTCTGCCGCCCTTCGAGCAGCGTCGACCCCATCTTGGCCAGCAGCGCCTTTGCCGCGAACATCGTCTCGCAATCCACCAGATCGCCCGCGATCGCGGCGACGCTGGACCCGGCATTCACCGTCTTGATCGCGGCGAACGCCTCGTCCCAGGTGGCGGCGACCAGCTTGCCGTCACGCCGGATATAGGGGCGGTCAAGACGACGACGGACCAGACCGTCAACGGCATGGCGCGTCTTGTCGGATGCCCACTCCTCGTTCACCTCGTCATTGACGCGCGGCACGGCGCGCAGCACCTGGCGCCCACGGCTGTCGAGGCGGATGTTGGTGCCCACGGCGTCCATCACGTCGATGGCAAGCGTCTTGCGAAGCTCCCACGGACGCGCCTCGAACGCATAGGGCTTGGAGGTCAGCGCACCGACCGGGCACAGATCCACGACATTGCCCGAAAGCTCGCTTGTCACCGCCTGCTCAAGATAGGAGGTGATCTGCATGTCCTCGCCGCGATAGATCGCGCCGATCTCTTCCACGCCCGCCACTTCCTCGGCGAAGCGCACGCAGCGGGTGCACTGGATGCAACGGGTCATGATCGTCTTGACGATCGGACCCATATATTTCTCGGTCACCGCCCGCTTGTTCTCGGTGTAGCGGCTATGGCCCTTGCCGTACGCGACCGACTGGTCCTGCAGGTCGCACTCGCCACCCTGATCGCAGATCGGGCAGTCGAGCGGATGGTTGATCAGCAGGAACTCCATCACGCCTTCGCGCGCGGCCTTCACCATCGGCGTGGTCGTGAAGATTTCCTGATTGTCCGCGGCCGGCAGCGCGCAGGATGCCTGCGGCTTGGGCGGCCCCGGCTTCACCTCGACCAGACACATGCGGCAATTGCCCGCGATGGACAGTCGCTCATGATAGCAGAAGCGCGGGATTTCCTTGCCCGCGATCTCGCACGCCTGAAGGACGGTGGCGCCCTGCGGCACCTCGACCTCGACGCCGTCGACTTTGACCTTTGGCATTATTCGGCAGCTTCCATCATCGGCGCAAGGTCGCCCCCACGCTCACGGATACGGCGCTCCAGTTCGGGGCGGAAATGGCGGATCAGGCCCTGGATCGGCCACGCCGCGGCATCGCCCAGCGCGCAGATCGTGTGGCCTTCCACCTGCTTGGTCACCTGGTGCAGCGTGTCGATCTCCGACACGTCGGCATCGCCGGTGCGCAAGCGTTCCATCACCCGCCACATCCAGCCGGTGCCCTCGCGGCACGGCGTGCACTGGCCGCAGCTTTCATGCTTGTAGAAATAGGACAGGCGGCTGATCGCACGCACGATGTCGGTGGACTTGTCCATGACGATCACTGCGGCCGTGCCCAGGCCCGACCCAACCGCCTTCAGCCCGTCGAAATCCATCGGCGCGTCGATGATCTCGCGTGCCGGTACCAGCGGCACCGACGATCCGCCGGGGATCACCGCCAGCAGATTGTCCCAGCCGCCACGGATGCCGCCGCAATGCTTCTCAATCAGTTCGCGGAACGAGATCGACATGGCTTCCTCGACCACGCACGGCCGATCGACATGGCCGGAGATCTGGAAGAGCTTGGTGCCCTTGTTGTTCTCGCGCCCGAAGGAGGAGAACCACTCGGCACCGCGCCGCAGGATCGTCGGCGCAACCGCGATCGACTCGACGTTGTTTACCGTCGTCGGGCAGCCATACAGGCCCGCACCCGCCGGGAAAGGCGGCTTCAGACGCGGCTGGCCCTTCTTGCCCTCCAGCGACTCCAGCATCGCGGTCTCTTCGCCGCAAATATAGGCGCCGGCGCCACGGTGGACGAACACGTCGAAGTCGTAGCCCGAGCCGCAGGCGTTCTTGCCCACGAAGCCACGGTCATAGGCCTCGGCCACCGCGGCGAACAGCGTCTCCGCCTCGCGGATATATTCGCCGCGAATATAGATGTACGCGGCCCGCGCACGCATCGCATAGCCCGCGATCAGCGCGCCCTCGATCAGCTTGTGCGGATCGTGGCGGATGATCTCGCGGTCCTTGCAGGAACCGGGCTCGGATTCGTCGGCATTGATGACCAGGAAACTGGGCCGCTCCGGCTTCGGTTCCTTGGGCATGAAGCTCCACTTCATGCCGGTCGGGAAGCCCGCGCCGCCACGTCCGCGCAGGCCCGACGCCTTGATCACGTCGATGATCGCGTCCTGCCCGCGGGCCATCAGGTCCTTGGTGTTGTCCCAGTCGCCGCGCATGATCGCGGCGTCGACGTTCCACGGCTGGTAGCCGTAGAGATTGGTGAAGATGCGGTCCTTGTCGGCAAGCATCACGCCCACTCCCCGCGATAATCATGGTTCTCGCCGACCATCGCGGTCAGCGTGGTCGGGCCGCCCACCGGCTCCACCGTGTGGCGGCCGGGCTCCTGCGTGCCCACCTTGGGGCTCTCGCCGCGCGCCAGCGCTTCCAGGATCGCGGTGGTGCGATCATAGTCCAGATCTTCGTAGTTATCGTCGTTGATCTGCACCATCGGCGCCGATGCACAATTGCCCAGGCATTCCACCTCGGTCAGCGTGAACATGCCGTCCGGCGTGGTGCGGCCCTTGATCAGCCCCTTGTTCTTGCATGCCGCCAGCACGTCGTCCGACCCGCGCAGCATGCACGGCGTCGTGCCGCACACCTGTACGTGGTAGCGGCCGACAGGCGCCAGGTTGAACATCGTGTAGAAGGTCGCGACCTCATACACGCGCATGTACGGCACGCCGATCATGCGCGCGACGAACTCGATCACGGGAACCGGCAACCAGCCCTGCGTGTTCGTCTCTTCACCCACCTGGCGCTGCGCCAGATCGAGGAACGGAATCGACGCGGACTGTTCGCGACCCTTGGGGTAGCGCGCCAGGATTTCATTCGCCTTGCGCTGGTTGTCGTCCGACCAGGCGAAATTGCCCCAGCGTGCGCGGGTCTCGGCCTCGTCGGGGATCTGCGGTGCTTCAGCCATCAGCGGTCACATTCACCAAAAACGATGTCCATCGCGCCCAGGATCGCGGTCGTGTCCGCCAGCATGTGGCCCTTGGACATGAAGTCCATCGCCTGCAGGTGGCTGAACGCGGTCGGGCGGATCTTGCAGCGGTACGGCTTGTTGGTGCCGTCGGACACCAGATACACGCCGAACTCACCCTTGGGGCTTTCCGTCGCGACGTAAACCTCACCCGCGGGCACGTGATACCCCTCGGTATAAAGCTTGAAGTGGTGGATCAGCGCTTCCATCGAGCGCTTCATCTCGCCGCGCTTGGGCGGCACCACCTTGCGGTCGCTCGCCGCGATCGGCCCTTCGGGCATGTCGTTCAGGCACTGCTTCATGATCCGCGCGGACTGGCGGACCTCCTCCACACGCACCATGAACCGATCATAACAATCGCCACGCGTGCCCACCGGCACGTCGAATTCTACCCGGTCATAGGCATCATAGGGCTGCGACTTGCGCAGGTCCCACGGAATGCCCGCGGCGCGGATCATCGGGCCGGAAAAGCCCCAGGCGATCGCATCCTCGCGGCTGACCGTCGCGATATCGACGTTGCGCTGCTTGAAGATGCGGTTGTCCGCGACCAGGCTGATCGCATCCTCGAACAGGCGCGGCAGCCGCGTGTCGAGCCATTCCGCCAGATCGGCGAGCAGCTTGACTGGCAGGTCCTGATGGACGCCGCCGACGCGGAAGTAATTGGCGTGCATGCGCGCGCCCGAGATCCGCTCATAGAAGCCCATGCAGTCTTCGCGAATCTCGAACAGCCACAGGTTCGGCGTCATCGCGCCGACGTCCATGATGTGGCTGCCCAGATTGAGCATGTGGTTCTTGATACGCGTCAGCTCGGCGCACAGCACGCGGATGTACTGCGCGCGGATCGGCACCTCCAGATCGAGCAGCTTCTCGATCGCCAGCACGAAGCTATGCTCCATGCACATCGGCGAGCAGTAATCGAGCCGGTCGAAATACGGGATCGCCTGCGCATAGGTCTTGTATTCGATCAGCTTCTCGGTGCCGCGGTGCAGCAGGCCGACATGCGGATCGATCCGCTCCACGATCTCGCCGTCCAGCTCCATCACCAGGCGGAGCACGCCGTGCGCGGCCGGATGCTGCGGACCGAAGTTGATCGTATAGTTCTGGATCGACACGTCGCCGACCGTGGGGTCGGCGCCGTCCGTCTTGTGCATCAGTTCGTCGACATAGTCGCTCACTGGTTCTGTCCTCCGCCCTTGGCCGTCGGCACATCCGACTCCTCGGGCTTATGCTCGGGCTTGTTGCCCGGATGCGGCTGACCCGCACCCGTCTGCGCCGGGCTTTCGGTGGTCTTGGTGTCGCGGCCCTTGGGCTCGGCATTGGGTGCCGGGGCCGCATCCGCCTTCTTCACCGCCTCGGCATTTGCCGGGGTTTGCGCACCCTTGGCCTGCGGCTGGGCGCCCTTCTCGTCACCCGGCAGCACATATTCGGCGCCTTCCCACGGGCTCATGAAGTCGAAGGTACGGAAATCCTGCGCCAGACTGACCGGCTCATACACGACCCGCTTCTCCTCCTCGGAGTAACGAACCTCGGTATACCCCGTCAGCGGGAAATCCTTGCGCAGCGGGTGACCGCGAAAGCCATAGTCGGTCAGGATGCGGCGCAGGTCGGCATTGCCCTCGAACAGCACGCCATACAGGTCGTACACCTCGCGCTCCAGCCAGCCGGCGACCGGCCACAGCCCCGTCACCGACGGCACCGGCTTGGCGTCGTCGGTCGAGACATGGACGTGCAGGCGGTGATTGCGCGTCAGCGACAACAGGCAATACACGACCTCGAAACGCTCGGCGCGCTCCGGATAGTCGACGCCGGCGATCTCCATGAGCTGCTGATATTCCAGCCCGCGCGTATCGCGCAGCGCCGCCAGCGCGTTGACCACGTTCACGCGGTCGACGATCAGCGCGACCTCGCCCGCATGATCGCGCGCGTCGAGCAGCCACGGCCCGAGCGCCGCACGCGCCGCATCGATCACGCCGTCATTCGACGCGAAACGGGGAGCAGGCGCCCTCACCGTTCGATGCTCCCGGAACGACGGATCTTCCGCTGCAACTGCATGATGCCATAGAGCAGCGCCTCGGCGGTCGGCGGGCATCCGGGGACATAGATGTCCACCGGCACCACGCGGTCACAGCCACGCACCACCGAATAGCTGTAATGGTAATAGCCACCGCCATTGGCGCAGCTACCCATCGAGATGACGTATTTCGGCTCCGACATCTGGTCGTAGACCCGGCGGAGCGCCGGCGCCATCTTGTTGCACAGCGTGCCGGCCACGATCATCACGTCCGACTGACGCGGCGACGCGCGCGGCGCCGCGCCGAAACGCTCCAGATCGTAGCGCGGCATGTTGACGTGGATC
>NZ_CAMLAC010000099.1 GCF_946477935.1 uncultured Sphingomonas sp.
GCATTGAACTGGAGCCAAGGAAAGGCATGAGCCGCAATCTAAACCGGCGCGACGTAATGCGCGGAACCGCCATGCTTGGCGGCACGCTGGCCATGTCGGCCTACCTGCCGGCTTGGGCGCAACCTGTGTCGCGCGGCATCGCCAGGCCCCTGCCGACCGTGTCGGGCACAAACATCGCGCTGACGATCGACAGGATGAAGCTCGTCATGGACGGGATCACGACGCCCGCGATCGGGGTAAACGGCACGGTCCCGGCACCACTCGTCCGCCTCAAAGAGGGCCAGAAGGTCCGCCTTGCGGTGACCAACAACCTCGACGAAGATAGCTCGATCCACTGGCACGGGCTCATTCTGCCGTTCCAAATGGACGGCGTACCCGGGATCAGCTTCCCCGGCATCAAGGCGCGTTCGACCTTTGTGTACGAGTTCCCGATCTTGCAGTCCGGCACCTACTGGTATCACAGCCACTCGGGCGAGCAGGAGCAGGCAGGACTCTACGGACCCATCGTGATTGATCCGGCGGGTGCCGACCCAGTCGCGTTCGACCGCGAGCATGTGATCGTCCTCTCCGACCATAGCGAAATGACGGGCGAGGAAATCTTTCGCAAGCTCAAGCAGATGGGCGGCGCCTATTTCAACTATCAACGCCCGACGCTGAGTGGGCTGCTGGCCGGCCGCGAAATGCGCCTTAAGGATCGCCTCGATTGGGGGCAGATGCGGATGGACCCGGCGGACATCGCGGACGTCACTGGTTCGACCTACACCTTCCTGGTCAATGGCTTTGGACCTTACGACAACTGGACGGGTCTCTTCCGACCGGGCGAGCGGGTTCGGCTGCGCATCGTCAATGCTGCGGCGCAAACCAACTTCAACGTGCGCATCCCTGACTTGCCGATGACGGTGGTGCAGGCCGACGGCCAGAACGTCCGGCCGGTAACCGTGGACGAATTCCAGATCGGCGTCGCGGAAACCTTCGACGTGATCGTGACGCCCGAGGACCGCGCCTACAGCTTCGTTTCCGAGGCGATCGACCGATCCGGCATGGGGCGCGCGACACTGGCCCCGCGCGAGGGCATGATCGCCCCGGTCCCGCCGCTCCGCCCGCGCACGTTGCTGACCATGACCGACATGGGCATGGACATGAGCGGGATGGAGGGGATGTCCGGTATGGCGGACGAGAACCCGGTCGCAAAGCGCGGGCCGGATCCCACGTTGATGCAGAATGCCTCGCGCAACCTGTGGAAGCTCACCGGGTGGAAAGAGCCCACCGATCACGGAACGAAGCCGATAGGCGCTGCGATGGCCAGCATGGCTGGGATGGGGGGCGACCAGATGAGCGGCGCTATGCCTGGGATGGACCATAGCCAAATGGCGGCGGGCGCTGCCGGGATGGCGGGCATGGACCATGGTCAGATGAGCAGCGGCGGCATGGCCGGGATGGATCATGGGTCAGGCGGCAGCATGGACATGAACATGCGCAACCCCAAGAACGCGCCCGGCGTCAAGATGGGGCCGGGAGTGCAGACCATCTCGCCGATGCCGAAGGACCGCACGGGCGAGCCGCCGCAGGGGCTGGAGGATGCGGATCATCGCGTGCTCACCTATCGCGACCTTGTCGCGCTGGACCGCAACCCGGACGTTCGCGCCCCGTCGCGTCAGTTGGAGATCCACCTCACGGGCAATATGGAGCGCTACATGTGGGGCTTTGACGGCCAGAAGATGAGCGACCCTGCCGACCCCATCCCGTTCCGCAAGGACGAGCGCGCGCGCGTTACCCTGGTCAATGACACGATGATGCCGCACCCCATCCATTTGCACGGCCACTTCTTCGAGTTGGTGACCGGACATGGCGACTTTGGGCCTCGCAAGCACACTGTGAATGTGGCGCCAGGCGGTAAGATGACATTCGACGTAACGGCCGATGCGCCCGGCGACTGGGCGTTCCACTGCCACAATCTCTATCACATGACCGCGGGGATGATGCGTGTCGTGACGGTTCGCCCGATGGGCGAGGAGAATCGCGATGCAGCCTAAGTTCCTCCTGATCGCCGGCGGCGCGGCGCTTGGCCTCGCAACGCCGGCGGCCGCGCAGATGGACCATTCCAACATGCCCGGCATGAAGATGCCGCCGCCAAAGGCGCCAGCGGTAAAAAAGCCTGCCGCCAAGAAGCCCTCAGCGACCAAGCCCGCCGTGCACAAGGAGTCCGCGAAGCCTGCCGCCAGGTCGACACCGCGCGCGAAGGCGGGATTGGGGGCCAAGCCTGCCGCAAGTCGGTCCGCCAAGCCTCCGGTCGGTGGACCGGCTGTTGCTGATCCTCACGCCGGTCATGACATGTCCGCCATGCCCGGTATGAATATGCCTGAAGCCAAACCTGATGCCAGTTCGGGGCACGACATGTCCGCGATGCCAGGTGCGTCCGGCGGCGCCAACCCCGCTGAGCCAGGTGCTATGCAAGGCATGGACCATGGATCGATGCCGGGAATGGGCCAAAGTTCGGGCGCGATGCAAGGCATGCCGGGACACGGCATGGGAAGCATGCCCTCAGCCACGGGCGCGGCGATGATCGGCACCAACCTTCAGGCCGGCACCGCTCCGCCGCCGCCCATCCCGACCGATCGGGCCGCGGACCAGGTCTACTCTGCCGCTGCTATGGCGCATTCGCAGCAGCATCTGCGGTCGATGCACGGCGGGCAGAATTTCTCCCAGGTCATATTCAATCTGGCTGAAGTCCAGATCCGGGACGGTCGCGATGGTTACCGGTGGGACGGCAGTGCCTGGTATGGGGGTGATATCAACCGGCTGGTGCTCAAGACCGAGGGCGAAGGGAATATCGGGGGAAGTCTGGAAGCGGCGGAGGTACAGGCGCTTTATTCGCGCGCCATTGGCCCATACACCGATATACAGCTTGGCGTCCGCTACGATTTCAAGCCCAACCCCTCGCGCGTCTATGCGTCGGTCGGCTTCGAAACGCTGGCACCCGGCTTCTTCGATGTCGAGGGCGCACTGTTCCTGTCCAACAAGGGCGACCTGCTGGGGCGCCTGGAAGGTTATTACGATCAGCGGATCACGCAGCGGCTGGTTCTTCAGCCACGCG
Source organism: uncultured Sphingomonas sp. (assembly GCF_946477935.1). Taxonomy (GTDB): domain Bacteria; phylum Pseudomonadota; class Alphaproteobacteria; order Sphingomonadales; family Sphingomonadaceae; genus Sphingomonas. Next base: position 3,095 of record NZ_CAMLAC010000099.1, read on the forward strand.
CCGAACTCAACTTCGCCGCGCAGGACGTGCCGGAAATCGGCATCGGCTCAGGCCTTTCCACGGCCGAACTCGGTCTGCGTCTCCGCTACGAGATCAGGCGCGAGTTCGCGCCCTATGTGGGCATATCGTACGACCGCAGCTTCGGGGACACAGCCCGCTTCGCGCGCGCCGAAGGCCAGGGCGCGGCGTCGACCAGCCTCGTTCTGGGCATTCGCACATGGTTCTAAGGCCAACTAGTCTTGTTGCGTTGGCCAAGGCCAAGAAGGAGAAATCGATGTTCAAGGCAGTAACGCTTCTGGCTCTGGCCGCGATGTCGGCGAGCCCCGCTTTGGCTCAGCAGGGCATGGACCACTCGAAAATGCAAGGCATGAACCACGACAACATGCCTGGCATGAACACGCCCTTCATGCCCGCCGAAATGGCGATGCATGAAAAGATGATGAAGGCCAAGGGCGCTAATGCGAGCGAGACGTGGGTCCGCAAGATGATCGAGCATCACCGCGGTGCGATCGCCATGTCGCAGATCGTTCTCCGGGAGTCGCCCGATGCGAAGACCCGGCAAATGGCTCAGAAATCGATTGCCGAGCAGAACAAGAGCATCGGTGAACTCCAGGCGATGCTCCGGTCGATGGGCAAGCGTCCTCAGTAATAAGCCTCATTCCTCCCGCCCCCAGCGAGCAACGGGAGGAATGACCAAGGAGATTTTTCCATGAAGTCAGCGTTGCGATTTGCGCTTACTGCCGCAGCCTTGTTGGTTCCGGTTGCCGCCAGCGCGGCTACCCCGATCGTTATGCACCGCGACCCCGGCTGCGGCTGTTGCGCCAAGTGGGCGGCGCAGGTGCAGCAGCAGCTCGGCCGGCAGGTGCGCGTCGTCGATGATTCTAACCGCCCGGCGCTGCAGAAGCGCGCGGGCGTTCCCGCGGACCTCTCGTCCTGCCACACCGCGATCGCCGATGGCATGGCTTTCGAGGGCCACGTGCCGATCGCCGACATGAAGCGGGCTCTTGCGACCCGGCCCAAGGGCGTGCGGGGCCTGGCGGTCGGCGGTATGCCGCTCGGCTCGCCGGGAATGGAAGTGCCGGGCGTCAAGGCGCAGGCCTATGACGTGGTCGCCTTCGGCACCGGCGGACGCCGCTTGTTCGCCCGCCACGGCAGCTGATCGGCGATTTTTCTGGTTAGGGCCGGCAGGACGCGCCTGCCGCTGCCAGCGTGACTCCTCCATCCAGTTCGCGTCGAAGCAGACGAAAAGTCTCACGGAAAGAGCTAATGGGCGGGTGAGGGGAGAAGGCCGGGCGTGCGTAAACGGGAATGGATGAACACGGATCAAGGGGTCAGGTGATGGGCGGCAAACGAGGCGGGACCTTCGCTATACTTCTTGCGGTTGCAATATCAGTCAGCACGTCGGCATCGGCGCACGAAGATCACAATGCGCTCGGGGCGGGTCCCGGGCCGGTCGCTAACAGCGCAGCCGAGACGCAGAAAGCAGATGGGGCGGACGCTGGCGACGACATGGACATGGGCGGCATGCACGAGGAGACCGCCAACAAGAACAAGAGTTTCGGCGAACGGCTTGTGAGCTGGCTGGGCCGGCTGCACACCATGGTCATTCATTTTCCCATCGCCATGTTCATCGGCGCGTTCGGGTTAGAGCTGTTCGGGTTATGGCGCCGCAACCGGGACTATCAGCATGTCGCACACATAATGCTGGTGGTCGGCGCGCTGGGAGCGATCGCAGCGGCGTTCCTGGGCTGGTTCGCAGGCGGGTTCTACCTGACCGACCGCAACCCTATCCTGATGACGCATCGCTGGCTCGGAACATCGATCGCGGTCTTCGGCGTCGTGCTGGCTTGGATGGCAGCCCGCCACCGCAAGGGTCCCGAGCGGTCGCGGTCGTTGTATTGGGTGGTGCTTGGCCTGATGACGCTCGCGATCTCAATTCAGGGGTTCCTCGGCGGAACCTTCATGCATGGCGGAATAAACCACTTGGCGTTCTGAGGGGCCCGACGCTTAGTAGCCGCTCGCGTGTTGGCGCGGTTCGAAGGAGAATGCGGCAGCGCCGACCTTCGTGCCGTAGGATGCCGCCAGCGATCCCGGCTCCGCTCGGGCGTGTCGAGGAACCCCGACCCTGATAATAGCACACTGTCTCGATGCACTCGCGCGCGAGCCACGGGATCGTGGTACGGGATCATCGAACGGAGAAAGGCCGTGTCGCCGATCGTCGTGTGGATACGAATAAGCGCGAAGCAGCCGAAGAAGATGACAAGCGAGCCGGCGATCAGCGCTTTGTTGGCGGTGTTCGCTCGTCGCACCGCCAATGGCTCCCGCTACGTCGGCGGTACGCTCCGAGCGGAATACAGCCCGGCGAGGGCGGATGACAATCCACTGTCGCGGTCGCGCAACAGGTTATGAATTGCGGTCGCAGCGATCGCCGCTTGTCCGGCTGCGACGCTGATCTGATCGAGCCCTTCCACGACGTCGCCGACTGCGTAGAGACCCTTAACCGAGGTTTGTTGGTGGGCATTGGTTAGCACGCACCCGGATTCGCTGAGCTGTGCTCCGCGCAAAGAGGCAAGCCGCGTCCGAGGTGATGAGCCGAGTGCGGGGTAAAGCGTGTCGAATTGTAGCTCCAAGCCATTGGCCAGCCTCACCTCGACACACTCGCCAAGACGCAACTGCCCGACAGGCGAGGGGGCGACATCAATGCCCTGCTGGTCCAGCTTGGCAAGTTCGGTCGGCCCAAGATCGAGCGAGCGTTCGGCCAGAAGCGTGACCTTGGCCCCATAAGCCCTCAGGAATTCGGCTTCTTCAGCACCATGACCATCGCCGCCGAGCACCGCCACGTTCATGCGCCGGGCCTCATAACCATCGCAGATCGGGCAATAGCGGAGAAGCCCACGCGCCACGCCGATGTCATGCATCGCATCAGGCATCTCGGGACGCCGGTTGACGACGCCCGTCGCAAGGACAACGGTCCGCGCATACAGGACGTTCAGTTCGCAGCTTGCCGAGAAGTGGTCGCCTGACGCGACGATTGCGTCAATCTCACCTCTCTGGACCGTACCGCCATATTCGCGCAGCTGAGCCTGCAAACGGGCAAGAAACGTGACGCCGGAAATGCCGCCGGGAAATCCTGGCAGGTTGTGCGAGCGCGGGATGGACGCGGCGCGCCCTGCCGCCGCATCGTAGACGACGCAGCTCCTGAGAAACCGCGACAGATAGATCGCGGTCATGAGGCCCGCTGGACCACCGCCCACTATCAGACAGTCGATGACCTCCTCAGGATCTCCAGTCCAGCCCTGATCGGTCAACCGCAACCTCATCATTACCCCGCGCATGCGCCTATCAGGCCCGCGGCCACAGTTGGTTTAAGGGGAGACGCAGTGAAAAAGCGCTCCATGCTCCCTTCTGAATACGCGCTGCCACCGCCGACCCCTCATCGAGAGCGGTGTGTCGGCACGAAAAAAGATCGTGAGGGGTGACCCGTCCAGCTGCGTAATACAGGTGAGCCCAATTGAAATGGAGATTACCTAAATGCGCCGCTTGTTCATCACGACTGCCGCCGCCGCCCTGTTCTTCGTAGGCGGCGTGGCGAACGCGCATCCGAAGCTGGTGTCCGCCAGTCCCGCTGCCAACGCGGCGGTCGCGACCCCCGAGAAGATCAGCCTCCAGTTCAGCGAGAAGCTCGTGCCGGCTTTCTCTAAGGCCGACCTTACCATGGCCGCGATGCCTGGCATGGCGGCCATGAAAATGCCCAGCAGCGCCGCAGTCGGCGCCGATGGCCGGACGCTCACCATCACCCCGAAGCAGCGTCTCCCGCGTGGACGCTACAGCGTCGACTGGCAGGTCGTCTCTGGCGACACACATAAAATCACCGGCAGCTACAATTTCACGGTGAAGTGAGCGAATGCTCGACTGGCCGACCGTCGCCATCCGCTTGGCGTTGTACCTGGTCCTGGCGGCGCTGTTCGGCCTGTCGGCCTTCAGCCTCTACGGCCTTCGCCTTGGCGAGCGCGATGATGCAATCGCGCTGCGGCCTTGGCTCACGGCAAGCGCGGCGCTCGGGTTGCTTCTCTCGGCCGCTGGCCTGATCCTCATGGCCTCGGCGATGGCCGGATCTCCGTTCTGGCCGATCGATCAGGCTGCTGCGGCCGCGCTGCTCGGAGGGTCGGCGGTTGGCACCGCCTGGAAGGTGCGTATGGTGGCGCTCGTCATCGCCGGCGGTGCAGCCCTGCTGGCGCGAGGCAGAGCATCATGGCTGGCTATGGCCATGATTGCGGCAGCCGCGGCATTGGCGACACTCGCGTGGAACGGGCATGGTGCCGCGAGCGAGGGAAGCACGGGATGGCTTCACCTCACTGCGGACATCCTCCATCTCCTTGCTGCCGGTCTGTGGGTCGGGGCGCTGTTCGGATTGCTTCTCCTGATGGCGCGGCGCGCCGAGGAGATCGATGCTGCGCACCTTCGGCTGACCCATCGCGCCCTGCACGGGTTTGGCTCCGTTGGTACGCTCGTTGTTGTTACCCTGGTGGTAACTGGTTTGATCAATAGTTGGCTGCTCGTCGGGCCGACCAATTTTATGGCTCTGGGAACGACACTTTACGGCCTGTTGCTGCTCGCCAAGCTAGCCCTGTTCGCCGGGATGCTGGGGCTCGCTTCCCTCAATCGGTTTCGCCTCACGCCGGCCTTTGAGCGCTCGATTGCCATGAACGACCATCGCGGGGCGCTTAGGGCGCTGCGGGTCAGCCTCGCGATCGAGACAGCCTGCGTGATCGGCATTCTGGCGCTCGTGGCATGGCTAGGCACCCTCGCGCCACCCGCGTCGGGCATGTAAACGCTATGGACCATCCGCCCACACAAGCGCCGCCCAGGCCTTCCACCTTCTTTTACCCACTTGCGCGGCTTAACCCTCGCCTCCCAAGATACCCCCCGCTTGGACTGAGCTTACGTGTCCGACGCCCTAAGTCGCCCACAGGTGCTTGCGGGACTGTCGCCTCGCGCTGCAAAGCTGAGTGTACGAGAGGATTGGTCCGGGATGGTCATTACGTTGAGTGCGCAGAACACGCTTCCGGCCACGCTTCGAAAGGAGCATCGCACCAAGCCTGGGGTGTGGGGCGTCATTCGAGTGCTCGACGGTCGGTTGCGCTATCAGGTGCTCGACCCGGCTTCGGAAACGATACTCGATCCTGATTGTCCTGGCCTGGTGCTCCCGGACCAACCACATTTTGTCGAGCCGCTCGGACCGATGCGAATGCAGGTCGAGTTCTATGACCGGATGCCCGTACACGCCGCCGGTTAACGGCGTAAAAGCTAGCCTGTTGGTGTTTTCAGAGACGGACGAACGAGGATAGCAATTCATGGCCGATGGCAAAAGCAGTGAAGCCGGCAGCGGCCAGGGTGGTGGCGGCGTCGTTCTGATCACGGGCGCGAGCGGCTTCATCGCGGCCGCGTTGATCGCCAAGCTTAGCGAGCGCTATAGGGTCGTCGGCCTCGATCGCGCTGGTCCTCCCGATCCGCCGCCGCCCGCCGCAGCAGTCGACTTCGATCTCGGCTCTGACGAGGCAGTGCGCGCTGCACTTGATGAGGTTCGTGCCCGCTATGGCAACCGCATCGCCTCGGTGATCCATCTCGCCGCCTATTACGATATTACGGGCGATGCCAATCCGCTTTATGACAAGGTCACCGTGCAGGGCACCCGCCGGCTGATTGACGGGCTACAATCGTTTGAGGTCGAGCAATTCATCTTCGCCAGCACGATGCTGGTTCATAAGCCGACTTCCACACCCGACGAGCGCATCAACGAGGACTCTCCGATCGGTGCATCCTGGGCGTACCCGCAGTCAAAGGTCGATGGCGAGGCGTTGCTGCATGAGCAGCACGGGAACATCCCGGTCGTCTACATGCGCGCCGCCGGAGTTTACGACGACGACGGACGCTCGGCGTTTCTCGCGCAGCAGATATCGCAGATTTACGAGCACCGCCTGATCTCGCACTTTTATCCCGGCATGCTGTGTGCGGCACAGTCATCGGTGCACCGCAACGATTTGGCCGATGCCGTGCTGCGTCTCGTCGATCGGCGGCACGAACTTCCGACGGAGCTGCCACTGCTCATCGGCGAGCCCGACGCGCCCGGCTATGCCGAGATCCAGGACATCGTCGGCGAGGCGCTCCACGGCGAGGGCTGGAAGACGATCCGGATTCCGCAGCCGCTCGCGAAGGCCGGGATTATCCTGCAGAACGAAGCGCTCGGCAGTGACGACTTCATCCAGCCCTGGATGATCGACAGCAGCAACGACCACTATATCCTTGATATCTCCCGAGCGCGTTCGCTGCTCGGATGGGAGCCGAAACACAGTCTCCGCGACACACTGCCCGCGATCGTTGCCGCGTTGAAGCGCCATCCGCGGGCCTGGTATCGGAACAACAAGCTCAACGAGAACCTGGTTGCCTGGCACGATAAGCCAGAGGCCGAACCTGTAGCGCCGAGCCATCAACCTGCGGCGGCAGGCGCCGGGATGGCCGGTATGGATCACGGGGCTGTGGACCATAGTAGCATGGACCATGCAGCCATGGGGCACGGCCCTGGCGCGGCGGACATGGCGATGTCCGGCCACGGTGCACACGGCGATCACATGGCCATAATGGACCGGGACGAGCGCCGTGCGCGCTGGGCTCTTTACGCGAACATCGGTCTTGGGCTGTGGCTCGCCTCCAGCCCGCTCATATACGACTCCGTGACCACGCAGAGCGTCGGCGAGGCCGCGCGCTTCGTAACGATTGATCGCGGGTTGCCGTCGATTGAGTGGCGGGCGAACGCGCTGGCCATTAGCGATGTCGTCAGCGGCCTCGCCATCGCGCTGTTCGGTGCGCTGTCGCTGTCGGCCAGGACCAAGACCTGGGCGCAATGGGCGGTGGCGTTCGTCGGCATTTGGCTGTTCTTCGCCCCGCTAATCTTCTGGAGCCCGAGCGCTGCTCAGTACAACAACAACCTGCTCATCGGCTCGGCCGTGATTGCCCTGTCGGTGCTCGTGCCGATGATGCCGGGCATGAGCATGGCGGGCATGATGGACCCCAAGAACATCCCGCCTGGCTGGACCTATTCGCCGTCCACTGACGCGCAGCGGCTGCCGATCGTCGCCATGGGCCTGATCGGCCTTCTCACCTCGCGCATCCTGACCGCTTACCAGCTCGGGCACATCGATACAGCCTGGGAGCCGTTCTTCGTCGGATCGCTGACTGACCCGCGTAACGGGACGGAGGAGATCATCACTTCCGACATGTCGAAGGCGTGGCCGATCGCCGACGGCGGTCTCGGCACCATCAGCTACGTGCTCGAGATCCTGATGGCAGTGATGGGAACCCGCGATCGCTGGCGCACCATGCCGTGGATGGTGACCTTCTTCGGCATTCTGGTCATCCCGCTCGGCGTCGTCAGCATCTACTTCATCATCAGCCAGCCGATCGTCATCGGCACGTGGAGCACGCTGGCGCTGATCGCCGCGCTCGCCATGCTGATCATGATCCCGTTCGCGCTCGACGAGGTGATTGCGATGGGTCAGTTCCTTCTCTGGGCGCGCCGGCAAGGCAAACCGCTGATCCGCACCTTCTTCCAAGGCGACGCGATCGCGGCCGGCAGAGAGGACACCTCGGACGCGATGGCCTCGCCAAGCACCTTCTGGGCGGACGCGAAGAAGGGTCTGACCCTGCCATGGACGCTGACTGCGAGCATCGTCATCGGCGTCCTGCTGATGCTCACCCGGGTATTGTTCGGCACGGAAGGCGGGATGGCGAACAGCGATCACGTTGTGGGTGCGCTGGTCATCACGGTCGCGATCATCGCCACAGCGGAGGTTGCCCGCGTGCTGCGGCTGATCAATGTCGCGTTCGGAGCCTGGCTCGTGGCCGCGCCTTTCCTCCTGGACGGCGTTGGTCACCTTGGTGCCGTGGCCTCGGTCGTAGCGGGCATTGCGCTCGTCGGCCTCAGCTTTCCAAGGGGGAAGCGCAGCGCCGAGCATTATGCAGGCTGGGACAAGTACGTGATCTGAAAGTATCCTCGATCACTGCTGGCTCTATTGCGGACCTTGATCGCGCATCGCACCGTCTCGCGTGCCTTCGTCGCCGCTTTCTTGCGTCGTTCAATCGGGACCGGTTCACGGTCACGATCTGTCGCCGGCGACGATCGCCCGTTGACGCGGCGATGTTCATCATCGGCTGCCTTGGTGATCGCGCCCTCCGCCCAATACTGCTAATGAGAGCTGTTCGCATAGTGCGCGACGAGTAAAGCTTGGAGACGATCACCCATATGCTGTCACTTCGGGTCGCGCTGATTAAGCCTGCACTCGCGCTGGTCGCGTCGCTTATGCTGCTGTTGATTCCCGCTGCGGCGACGGCCGATCCCGGCGACGTGCAAACCGCTTGGCGTCTGCTCGATTATATGGCGGTCGATTATGGCGGTGCGGTCGCCAACGGCGCGGTCACAAGTGCGTCCGAATACGCGGAGATGACGGAGTTCGCCGCAGGCGTGTCCACCCGCCTGCGCGCGCTCCCTGCGACACCTGAGCGGCAATCCCTGATCCAACGGGCTTCGCAGCTCCAAGGCGTGATTGCCCGCAAGGGCTCGGCCCAACAGGTCGCGGCGCTCGCCTACGGGCTCGCCGCCGATCTGCTCAAGGCCTATCCGGTTCCGCTCGCCCCGGACAAGACACCGGACATCTCCACAGCAGGAGCGGTTTTTCGACAATCCTGCGCGTCCTGCCACGGCATGACAGGCAACGGGCACGGTCCCGACGCCGCCAAGCTCGACCCGCCACCGATCGCCTTTACTGATGCCGAGCGAGCGCGCCAGCGCAGCGTGTTCGCGCTCTATCAGGTGATAAGCCAAGGCATCGACGGAACCGCGATGCAGAGCTTCGTCGATCTGTCTAGCGATCAGCGCTGGGCGCTCGCGTTCCGCTCCGGCAGCTTCGCCTCCACCGACGCACAAGCGGTCGAGGGTGAGCGGCTGTGGAAGTCGGACGCGAGCTTGCGGGCACGAATTCCCGACCTGAAAACCCTGGTCGCGCTCACCCCCGCCGCGCTTGCGGGCAGCATCGGGCAGGTGAAAGCCGACGCGGTGCTCGCCTATCTGCGTCGCCACCCCGATCAGGTGATGCAACAAGCCCCAAGCCCGCTCGCCGTGGCGCGCGCCAAGCTTGCGCAAAGCCTCGCCGCGTTCCAGCGCGGCGACCGGCGCGCTGCAAAGGAACTGGCGCTGTCCGCCTACCTCGACGGGTTCGAGCCGATCGAACCGACGCTCTCGGCGCGCGACCCGAACCTCATGTCCCGGATCGAAGGCGCGATGGGAGAATATCGCGCCGCTGTGGAGAGCAGCACGTCAGCCGATGACGTGACCGAACGAGTGGCAGTGCTGGGCGGCCTGTTCGATGATGCCGAGGCCGCGCTCGCGCCCGACGCCGCGACGCAGGCGTCCACCTTCTTGGGAGCCTTCACGATCCTGCTGCGCGAAGGGCTGGAAGCTCTCTTGATCGTGGTGGCCATGATTGCGTTCCTCCGCAAAGCGGAGCGGCCGGAAGCCATGCGCTATGTGCATGGTGGCTGGGTCGGCGCGCTCGTCGCCGGCGGGATTACCTGGGCGGTTGCCACCTATGCGATCGGTATAAGCGGCGCGAGCCGGGAACTGACGGAAGGGTTCGGCTCGCTGTTCGCGGCCGTGGTCCTGCTCTCGGTCGGAATCTGGATGCACGGCAAGGCACAAGCTGATCAATGGCAACGCTATATCCGCGAGAAAATGTCACGGGCGCTATCGGGCGGGTCGGGATGGTTCCTGTTCGGGCTCG
>NZ_CAMLAC010000100.1 GCF_946477935.1 uncultured Sphingomonas sp.
GTGCCGCATGGCCCGACAGAGGCAGCGCGGGCCGCCGGGGGTGGGTCGGGGCCGCCGCCGTGCGCGTTTCGGAAGGTAGCCTTGGCGGCCCGCGCTGCCTCTGTCGGGCCATGCGGCACGGGGCAGCCGATCGCCCCGTCGCCCCATCCTACGCTGTTTGCGGTCCGGCCCAATCGTCAGCACGGCGGTCATACCTCTGCCCCCGGAACACTCCTTCCGATATCTCCGTGCGCCGAAATTCCCGATCGAAAGCATACAGCTACCGATTATCTGTCAGGGACCAACATCATGCAGGAAGGGGTCGCCATGCCCGTGAGGCATCAGTCTTTGCCCATTCGCCTCTCCGATCTGCACGGCGACGCGCGACTGGCGGCGCTGCACGCCCGCGCCGCGCGTGCAACGGCGGAATGGCAGCGGCGCGAGGCGCGTGCGCGCCAGTTCGGCATCTTTGCCCGGCTGCTCCCGCCCGGCTGGTAGCCGCCTACCCGTCCCGCCCCGGCAGCGGGATGGCGGTGCTGCACTTGATCTCCTCCATCGCGAACGCCGCGCTGACATCGGTCAGCCGCACCCGCTCGATCAACCGCTTGTACGCCCGGTCATAGGCCTGGATGTCCGCCACCCGTATCTTGATCAGGTAATCGGTCTCGCCCGCCATCCGGTAGAACTCGACCACTTCCGGCAGATCGCGAACCACGGCGGAAAACTCCGCCAGCCACGCCGCCGAGTGTTCCGCCGTGCGCACGCTGACGAACACGGTCATGCCCGCATCCAGCTTGGCCGGGTCCAGCAGCGCGACGCGCGCCCGGATATAACCTTCATCCTCCAGCCGCCTGATTCGCCGCCAGCAGGCATTGTGCGACAGGTGTACCCGGCTGGCGACCTCCGCCACCGACAGCGTCGCGTCACGCTGCGCTTCATCCAGGATAGCGAAGTCGATTTTGTCCAGATTGCCGGCCATGACGGTAAATCTATCCCAAGCATCAGCATTCAGCCAGTGAAGTTTGGGAGGTTTTTGCAACGCGATTGAAGTACAGTCCGGCACATGCTGATGCCCCTCACCGCGCTGCCCCCCTCCTGCCCGCTGGCTGAAACGCTGGGCGTCATTGCCACCGAACGTGCCGATGATCGCGGCTTTGTCGATGCCGCACTCGCCATCATCGATCGCGATCGCCGCCGCTGCCCGGAAACGCCGCTGCTCACGCTGCATCTCCCCGCCACACCGGGCATCGATCTGTATCTCAAGGACGAGTCCGCCCACCCCACGGGCAGCCTCAAGCATCGCCTCGCCCGCTCGCTCTTTATCGCGGGCCTGGTGGCGGGCGTCATCCGGCGCGGCACCCCGCTGGTCGAGGCGTCGTCGGGCTCGACCGCGGTGTCGGAGGCATATTTCGCCCGTTTGCTGGGTCTTCCCTTTCATGCGGTGATGCCGGTCGGCACCTCGGCCACGAAGGTCCGTGCGATCGAGGCGCAGGGCGGGATCTGCCATCTCGTCCCGCCCCATGCGCTGTATGCCGAGGCTGCGGCACTCGCCGACGCGCAGGGCGGCGTCTATCTCGATCAGTTCACCAACGCCGCGCGGGCGACCGACTGGCGCTGCGACAATATCGGCTCGGCCATCCTGCAGCAGATGGCGGGCGAGCCCCATCCCCTTCCCGCCTGGATCGTCGCGGGTGCCGGCACCGGCGGCACCGCCGCCACCATCGGCCGCCACCTGCGCTACCGGGGTCTCGCCACCCGGCTCTGCGTCGCCGATGTCGAACACAGCGCCTTTTTCGAGGGGTATCGCGACGCCGATCCGCACGCCACCGCCGACCGCCCGTCGCGGATCGAAGGGGTCGGCCGCCCCCGCGTCGAACCCTCCTTCCTGCCCGGCACCGTCGACCGGATGATGAAGCTGCCCGATGCCGTCTCCATCGCGGGCATGCGGGTCGCGGGCGATCTGCTCGGCCGCCGCGTCGGCCCTTCCACCGGCCTTAACGTCGTCGCCGCCGCCCTTCTCGCCACCCAGATGCACGCCGCCGGGCAAGCGGGTTCGATCGCGACCATCCTGTGCGATGCCGGCGATCGCTACGTCGAATGCCATCAGGATCCCGACTGGCTCGAGCGACAGGGCCTTGCCTCCGCGGTCGAGACTGCCGAAATGACGCTGCGTACCGCCCTGTTGCGGCGACCCTGAGGAGCGTTCATGTACCCCAATCCCCTGCTCGCCGACCACGACCTGCCCGATTTCGCCGCGATCCGCCCCGAACATCTCGTACCCGCCGTCAACACGCTGATCGAACAGGGCCGCGCCGCCGCCGATGCGATCGCAAGCTCCAACATCCGTGATTTCGATGGCGTCGTGCTTGCCAGCGAGCGGGCAGGCTTCGCACTCGCGCGCGGCTGGTCGCCGGCCGGGCATCTCCATGCGGTCGCCGACACCCCCGAATACCGCGCCGCCTATGCCAAGGCACAGGCGATGCTGGCCGAATACGGGATGGAGGCCGCGCAGGATGCCCGCCTGCACGCCGCCTATGCGCTCGTCGATACGACCGGCCAGTCTCCCGCGGCCGAGCGCGCGGTCGAACTGGCGCTGCGCGATTTCCGTCTGGCCGGCGTCGCGCTGGAGGACGAGGCCAAAGCCCGGTATCGCCAGATCGGCGTCGAGTTGAACCAGTTGGCCACCGAGTTCAGCAACGCCGTACTGGACGCGACCGAAGCGTGGAGCGAACACGTCACCGACGAGGCCCTGCTGGATGGCCTGCCGGACACCGCCAAGGCGATCCTCGCCGGCTATGCCGCCGAAAAGCAACTGGACGGCTGGCTCGTCACCCTGCGCGAACCCAGCGTGCAGGCGGTGCTGACCCATGCGCGCAACCGCGATCTGCGCGCCCGCCTGTACCGCGCCTATGCCACCCGCGCCTCTGACGAAGCGGAGGACAGCAGCTTCGACAACGGCCCGCGGATCGAACGGATCATGGCGCTGCGTCATGAGGCCGCACAACTGCTCGGCTTCTCCGATGCCGCGGCGCGTTCGGTGGAAACCAAGATGACGCAATCGGCGGACGAGGCGCTCGCCTTTCTCGCCGATCTTGCCCGCCGTGCCCGCCCGCTCGCCGAAGCCGAACTGGCCGAGGCGCGCGGTTTCGCTGCCGAGCGGTTCGGTATCGCCGAACTGATGCCATGGGACACCGGGTTCGTCGCCGAGGCGCTGCGCCGTGAACGCTACGGTGTCGACCGGGAGGCGATCCGCGCCTATTTCCCGCTGCCCCGCGTTATGGAGGGCACCCGCGCACTGATCCGCCGCCTGTTCGATGTGGAGCTTGTAGAGCGCGTCGACGTATCGACCTGGCACGCCGATGTCCGTTTCTACGATGTGATCGACGCCACGGGTGCGGTCGTCGCCGGGGTCTATCTCGATCTCCATGCCCGCGCCGGCAAGCGCGGCGGCGCCTGGATGGACGTGTGCCGCCCCCGCTTCCGCGACGCCGACCGGTTCCATCGCCCGGTCGCCTATCTCACCTGCAACTTCCCGCCCGCTACCGCCGATGGCCCGGCCCTGCTCGCGCATGGCGACGTGGTGACGCTGCTCCATGAATTCGGCCACGTCCTCCATCATCTGCTGACCGAGGTCGATCTGCCCTCGATCGGCGGCATTGCCGGCGTCGAATGGGATGCGGTGGAACTCCCCAGCCAGTTCATGGAGAATTTTGCCTGGGACCGTGCGACCCTGGCCGAACTGTCCGGCCATGTCGCCACCGGCGAACCGCTGCCCGACGCCATGTTCGCGCAGATGCTCGCCGCACGCCGTTTCCAGGCCGGTCTGTTCCTGCTGCGCCAGGTCGAATTCGCCACTTTCGACCTGCGCCTCCACCGCGATTATGATCCGGCGTCGGGCGCGCGCGTCATGGAGGTGCTGAACGCGGTTCGATCGGAGGTGGCGGTGATCGTGCCACCCGCCTGGAACCGCTTCCCGCACGGCTTCTCGCACATCTTTGCGGGCGGTTATGCGGCTGGCTATTACAGCTATCTCTGGGCCGAGCTGTTGTCGGCGGACGCCTTTGCCGCTTTCGCCGAAGAGGGGCAGCCCGCCGGCGAACGCTTCCGCCGCGAAGTGCTCGCACGCGGCGCCAGCCGCAGTGCCAGCGACAACTTCCAGGCGTTCCGGGGCCGCGCGCCGGAGCCGGATGCGCTGCTCCGCCACCACGGGCTCGCCGCCTGAACACGGGCGTTCGGGGCAGGCCGCCGCGCCTGCCCCGGATCGCTCAGGCTCCTACGCCCAGCAGCGGCCCCGTACCGTTGAAGCGCCCGGCCTGATAATCACGGATCGCGTCGGAAATCTCCTCACGCGTTGTCATCACGAACGGCCCGTGCGCCACCACCGGCTCGTCGATCGGATCGGCATGACCGAACAACAGCACCGCACCGTCCGCACTGCTGACCACGATCACGTCGCCATCATCGGCAAAGGTCGCCAACCGCCAGGGCGCTACCGGGTTGCCACCGACGTCGACCGATCCCGCCACGGTGTAGAACAGCACGCTGCGCCCCCTTGGCGCCGGCAGCGTGATCGCCGCGCCCGGCGCCAGCCGCACCACTGCCAGCATCACGCCCGTCAGCGACCGGATCGGCCCCTCGGCCGCCCCGAACGCGCCTGATACCAGTTCCACATGCCCGCCCGCTTCTGCCAGCACCGGAATGGCCTCCGCCTGCAGCCCGGTGTAGCGCGGGGCCGTCATCTTCAGCCGTGACGGCAGGTTTACCCAAAGCTGCAGGATTTCCAGCGCCCCGCCATCGCGCTTGAAGTCGGGTGGTGACACTTCGGCATGGATCAGTCCGGATCCCGCCGTCATCCACTGCACCCCGCCCGCCGCGATCACGCTCTGGTGCCCGCCGGTGTCGTGATGCGCCAGGCTGCCCGACAGGATGAAGGTCACCGTCTCGAACCCGCGATGCGGATGCGGCCCGAACGGCAGGCCGGCATTGTTCGGGCCGTACACCTGCGGTCCGTGATGGTTGAGAAACAGGAAGGGATCGACCTGCGCCAACCCCGGTCCCGGCACCGGCCGCCGCGTGACCAGGTCGCCGATATCGTCGCGCATGGCGGCATGGGTGGTGGTCAGCGATCGGGGTCGGGTCATCTGCGGGAACTCCTTGGCGGAAACGCTACTGCGCTGCCGATCGTGCCGCGCGCAAGTCCTCCGCCCGCGCCTCGGCCGCATCGCGCACCATGCACCAGCGCGCGTGTTCATCCTCTGCATCCGCCAACGCCCGGTGGCGCGGCGGGCCTTTGCGACGCACCTCGACGAGTGTCAGCACGTCCTCCACCGCCTGGTCGAGTGCCGGCGGTTCCAGCAGCGGGGCTAGGATGGCACGGGCAGTGTCCCCTTGCGCCTCCTCGGTATCGCGCAGGCGCAGCGTATGCCGCGGCAGCCCGGCGGCGCGCAGCAACCCGCTCAACCATTTGCCATCCCAGGACGGGGCGCTTGCCAGCAGGTCATGCCCGGCCAGCACCGCTACCATCCGCTGCGCGACGACCTCGTGCGCCGTACCTTCGGCCGCAAGCATCGAGCGGGAAATATGGTGGATCGCCTCCGCCTCGCTATCCCAGTCGTCCCAGCCGGGGGCGGGCCGGATCAGATGCGCCTCGCTGTCACCATCCTCAAACACCCAGCCCACCTCGATCGGATAGCCGTGTTTGCCGAGCGAGGATGCCTCGAAATCCAGAAACACCAACATGGCAGGCCCAACGCATCGCACAGCGATTTGGAGCCCGCCATCCGGCGCCGCATCAGGCCGCGGCCGCAACCTCCGCGATAACCAGCCCGGTATTCGCACCGCGCGCGGTACGCCCGGCGTTGATGCTGTCCACCATCAGCTCATACTGATCGGCCGAGTAGCCCGCCGCCAGGAAGCGGCGCACTTCATGCGGCGCCACCGTATAGCCATGGTGCCAGCTCAGCACCGCCATCCGGCGCAGCGCCTCCAGTTTCGGGTCCGCCAGCCGCGGATTGTGCCGCTCACCGAACAGCGCGCCCATCGCCATCGCCAGCCGGCCGGGGGACCGCAGCGTCGCGATCCGGTCCTTCTGCGCCAGCGCCACCACCTGCCACTCCAGCGCCGACAGGCTCGCCGCACGCGGTGCCGGTGTCGGCTCCGCGACCGGCCGTGTCACCGCGGCCCGTGCCATTGCCGGGCCACCCAGTTCGGAAAAGCCGAGATATGCCATGCCCATCACTCCCTGCACATGGCCGGCCGCACCCGCCGGGCCGCAGCCCGGCGGCGTCCGTCACGCCAGCCGTTGATCGAAATCCCAAGGTGATCGGCTGCATTGCGCTGCGACCACCTTCTATACCAGCCGGTATATAAGCGGCTGGCCGGACCGTCAACGGCTTTCTGTACCGCGCGGTATTTTTGTTGGAAAGGGCACGCGCGTCAGGCCGCGCCGATGCCCAGCTTCCGCTCCATCTCCTCCAGCGGCACCCCCTTGGTCTCGGGGAAATAGACCAGCACCACGACGAATTGCAGCGCCATCATCGCGGCGAAGAACAGGAAGGGCAGGCTCGCCGACATCGCCGCCACCACCGGGAAACCCGCGGCGATCACCGCGTCCAGCCCCCAATGCGTCGAGGCCCCAACCGCACTGCCGCGCCCGCGCACGCCGGTCGGAAACACCTCGCTGATATAGACCCAGATGACCGCGCCCGTGCTCGGCGCAAAGAAGGCGATGAAGCCGATCAGCGCCCACAGCACCAGATGCGCCGGCAACATCCCGCCCATCGCCAGCCCCGCCACGCTCAGGCACGCCGCCATTCCCGCCGACCCGATCAGCAGCAGCGTCCGCCGCCCCAGCCGGTCGATCAGCAACATGCCCACCACCGTGAACAGTGCATTGACCAGCCCGATGATCACCGCCTGCATATCCGCCGACAGCGATCCTCCCGCCGCTGCAAAGATATCGTTCAGATAATAGAGCAGCGCGTTGATGCCCGACAGTTGGTTGAACCCGGCGACCAGGATCGCGAGCATGATCGGCTTGGAATGGCGCCGCCACGACAGGCGCTCGCCTGCCGGCTGCGCGGTCGCCGCCTGCTCGATCGCGCCGATCTCGCGGTCCACCTGCGCCGGGGTCATCCCGATCCGCCCCAGCGCCTCGCGCGCCTCAGGCGTGGCGCCGCGCCCGACCAGCCAGCGGGGGCTGTTGGGGATGCGCAGGAGCAGCAGCAGGAAGACGATCGCCGGCCCTGCGCTCACCCCGAACTTCCATCGCCAGTCGCTCAGCCCCAGTTCCATCGATGCGATGATCGCGTTCGACACATAGGCCAGCAGGATGCCCAGGATGATGTTGAACTGGAACGCCGCGACCAGCCCGCCGCGCTTGCTGGGCGGGGCCATCTCCGAGATATAAACGGGCGCCAGCACCGAAGAGCCCCCGACCGCCAGTCCCGCGATCACCCGGAACAGCACCAGCGATCCCCAGTCCCAGGCAAGCCCACAGCCAAGCCCGCCGACCACATAGAAGACCGCCAGCACGCGCAGTGTGTTGCGGCTGCCGAACCTGTCGCCCGGAATCCCCGCCGTCAGCGCACCGACCAGCGTCCCCCACAGAGCCGCCGACACCGTGATTCCCAGCCAGAAGGGGTCGAGATGGAACGTCCGCACCATCGCCTCGGTCGTGCCCGAGATCACTGCGGTGTCGAACCCGAACAGCAGGCCGGCCAACGCGGCGGTGGCGATACAGGCGATCAGTCCGGGGTTCAGCAACGATGGTTCATCGGCCGAACCGCCGGTCGTTGGCGCCACCTGCATGCACTTATACTCCTGCTTCCACGCGCGTCCCGCCCGTGCGTCGCAGGCTTTTCTAGTGGCGGATCAACGGCTCGGCCAGAGCGCCAAGCTGGTTTCGACCAGACGGTCGAGCGCCTCGCGCGGTGCACCCGATCCGGCCTGCACCGCCATGCCCTGCAGGATCGCATACAGATGGCTGGTCAATCCTTCCGGATCGATATGCGACGGCAGGTCGCCGTCCTCGCGCGCGCGCTCGAACCGTTCCAGCAGCATGCGATGCGACGAGGCCCGCCGCGCCACCACCGCCTCGCGGATCGACTCCGCCTCTGCGCCGCAGGCAACGCTGCTGATCACGCCCAGACAGCCATGCGGCTCATCACACCGGGTCTGCGCGTCCACTGCCCCGCGCAGCAGCGCTTCCGCCACGCCGCGCGCCGTCGGCTGGTCCAGCGCGGCACGGACATAGGCCATCTTCTCGGCTTCATACAGGTCCAGCGCCTTGTGAAACAACGCTTCCTTGTTGCCGAACGCGGCATACAGGCTGGGCTTGGTAATCCCCATCGCAGCCGTCAGGTCGGCCAGCGACGCCCCGTCATAGCCCTTGCTCCAGAACACGCGCAGCGCCTTGGCCAGGGCGGCATCGACGCAGAATTCGCGCGGCCGGCCCTTCAGTACGGTGCAGTCCGCCACGTCGGTCACAGTTTCCATAACGAGCGGTATATAAGTCTGCCCGGCGCCAAGTCCACCCATCGGCTTTTTTACCGCGGGCGGGGGAACGCCGCGCACCCCGTTCGTTCCTGTCGCGACTGCAAACGAAAACGGAGATCGGCATGAGCCTCGCATCGGCACTCGGACTGGGTGGCAAGAAGGTCCGCTACGCCATGGTCGGCCTGGGCGACATTACCCAGTCGGCGATGCTGCCCGGCGTCAAGCATACCGGCAATTCGGAGGTGACCGCGCTCGTCTCCAGCGACGCGGAAAAGCTCGCCAAGGTCGGCGACGCGTACGGCGTGGAGGGACGCTATCGCTACGACCAGTTCGATGCGCTGATCGCGTCGGGCACGATCGACGCGATCTATATCGGCACCCCGAATTGGCGCCATGCAGAATTTGCCGTCCCCGCACTGAACGCCGGGATCCATGTTCTGTGCGAAAAGCCGCTGGAGGTCTCCGCCGAACAGGCCCGCGCGATCCTGGCGGCGGAGAAGGCAGGCAAGGCGAAGTTGATGACCGCCTACCGCCTCCATTTCGAGCCCGCGACGCTGGACGCCATCCGCCGCATCCGCGCCGGCGAGCTGGGTGACGTGCTCGCCTTCACCTCCTGTTTCGGCCAGATGCTCGACCCCGCCAACCATCGCGCCCACCACGGCATCGAGGCAGGTCCGCTGTTCGACATGGGCGCCTATCCGATCAACGCGATCCGCTATCTGTTCGGGGCCGAGCCGGTCGAGGTCGTCTCCGCGGTCGGCACCCGCCATCCGGAGGCGGGTTTCGGCGATCTGGACGACACGATCACCGTCACGCTGCGCCTGCCCGGCGACCGCTTCGCGCAGTTCGTCGTCAGCTATTATCTGAACGGCGTCGAGACGCTGACCATCGCCGGGACCAAGGGATCGATCACCCTCAACCCTGCCTACACCTTCGGCAAGTCGCTCGAGCAGATCCGCACGATCGGTCAGGACACCACGCACGAGGTGTTCAAGGCGACCGACCAGTTCGGCGGCGAGATGAAGTATTTCTCCGACTGCATCCTGGAAGACCGTACACCTGAGCCCGATGGCGAGGAGGGTCTGGCCGACATTCTGGTGATCGAGGCGATCGTGAAGGCGCTGAAATCCGGCGGTTCCGTCGCCGTCGAACCCCTCGCCCGCAGCCGCCGCGTCGATCCCGACGCGCAGGAGCAGCGTCTGTCCCCCGTCTCGCCCCCGAAGACGGTCAACGCCGACAGCCCGACGCGCTGACCGGCACGCATCCGGCGCCGCCCCTGCGCGGCGCCGGCCTTGCTCCTATATGGCATGTGTAAAAGGAGCGAATGATGACCGGCGAGCCGCGGACGAAGAATGCCACCCTGTACCGCATGGTCATGCCGCAGCACATATGCCCCTTCGGTATCAAGGCGCTCGACCTGCTCCGCCGCAGGGGCTTCGCCGTCGAGGATCGCTGGCTGACCACCCGCGCCGAGCAGGACGCGTTCAAGGCCGAACATGACGTGAAGACGACGCCGCAGGTCTTCATCGATGGCCGGCGGATCGGCGGCTATGACGATCTGCGCCGCCATTTCGGCCTGAAGGTCCGTGATCCCAAGGCGACCAGCTACACCCCCGTCATCGCCGTCTTCGCGGTCGCCGCCCTGATCGCGCTTGCGATCAACGCGCTGACCGGTACGCCGCTGATCGGATTGACCGGTGCCGGCCGGTTCATCGCGGTGTCGATGATGCTTCTCGCCATGCTGAAGCTTCAGGATATCGAGCGGTTCGCGACCATGTTCATCGGCTACGACCTGCTCGCACGCCGCTATCTGCCCTATGCCCATGCCTATCCGTTTCTGGAACTGGGCGCGGGCGCGCTGATGCTCGCCGGGTTGCTGCCGGTCGTCTCGATCCCCGTTGCCCTCGTGATCGGCGGCATCGGCGCCGTCTCGGTATTCCAGGCGGTCTATGTCGAGCGCCGCGAACTCAAATGTGCCTGTGTCGGCGGCAGCGGCAACGTGCCGCTGGGCTTCGTGTCGCTCACCGAAAACGTCATGATGGTGGCGATGGCGCTGGGGATGACGCTGGCATATTTGGGCGTTCCTTCCATGAATTGAACGGCTTGTCCGGCCGGCCTGTTCGATCCGCCCCGGCCGTAATATAGCCGCCGCGATACCGCCGGAATTTTGGAGGAACGGATGCTCGCAATGCTGGCCCATGCCGCGGCGCTCGCGGCCGCGCAGGCGGCGGCGCCTGCGCCCTGCCCCACGTCGCCCGCGCCGTTGCCCGCCATGCTGTCCGGCTGGCGACAGAGCGCGCCGGTCGCGGCCGCACAAAACACCCGTGGCGTGTCACGCGCCATGCTCCCGATCGGGACGTCGGTGCGCGCAGCGCTGCATCCGTTTGCCGAACTCGCCTTCACCGTGCCGCCACCGCCAAAAGCATCTTCGCCGGCCGCGCAGGGCGGGCTGTTCGCCTTCTCCATCACCCGCCCCGGCCGCTACCGCGTCGCGCTCGACGCCCCCGCCTGGGTGGATGTCGTCGCTGCCGGCCGCGCCGCCACCGCGGTTGCGCACGGCCATGGCCCGGCCTGCTCGGGCATCCGCAAGATGGTGGATTTCGATCTGCGCGCCGGCCGCTATCTCCTGCAGGTCGCCGGGCACGAAGGGTCCAGCCTCACCCTGATGGTCACGCCCACGGCCTGACCGCGGGCAACTCGTCCCTGGTCAGATAGCGCGTCGACCGGTAATAGTCGCGCAGCAGTGCGGGCGGGTTCTGCGCCGGATCGGTCAGCCAGCGCGTGTGCCACGTCATGAACCACAGCCAATCGGCCTGTGGCCCCAGCGTCGCCGGGTCCGGCACCGGGCCGTTTTCGTGCAGGCAGATCGGCACGGTTGTGCCGACGATCGCCTTCACCTGTCCGAACATTGGCGCCAGATTGCCATGATCGTCGGCATAGATGTCCGCCCCCGCCACATCGACACAGTCGCGTCCCGGATAATAGGCGGCATCCACAATCTGCCCGGCCCAGCCCAGCACCCAGATCAGATTGTCCAGCTTCCGCTCGCTGGTGAAATACCGGAACATCAGCCGCCACAGCGCCTTGAACGCATCCGGCCCATGCTGCCCCCACCAGAACCAGGTGCCGCTGAACTCATGGAACGGCCGCCACAGCACCGGCACACGCGCATCGCGCAACTGCGTCAGCAGATCGGCGACACCCGCCATCTGGGCCATCATCGCCTTGTTCTGCGGCGTGCCCGCGATCAGCGCCTGGCCGACATCGAACGCCTTTTTCGAGTTGTCATATCCCGTGCCGATATCGGGCGCCCCCCAATGCCAGCAGATCGTCACGATCCCACCTGCCTTGTGCCAGGCCAGCGCGCGCGCATTGGTCGCCGCCTGATCCTCCGGGTCCATATAATCGAACCCCAGCAGCGCCGGCGCCTTGCCGGTCACGCGTCGGATATGGTTCAGTTCCAGCCCCGCCCCGGCCGATTTGAAGTTCTGCTCCTGCTGTCCGGTCAGCGTCTTCTGGCCATAGATCGACCATAGCCAGCCATAGAGCGCCCGTGCCTCGCTCGAGGCCGCCGGGTTGCTCAGCGACCGGCCCGGCGCCTGCGCCAAGACCTGCCCGCCCGTCAGGCCAAGCGCTGCCGCCCCCACCAACGCTGCGCGCCGGCTCATCCCGTTCCGTTCGAGCCCATCCTCTCTAAGCATTGTCATGGTCTTCCTGTGCCGAGACGCTATGCTTGCCGCATCCAGGCAATAAAGCAAATTGTCTTATTTGGGAGATCATGATGCGGACGATGATGTTGGCGGTTGGGCTGGTCTTTGTCGCGGCATCCGCACCGGCGCAGGCACCATCGCTGACCATCATCCGAACGGACGATAGCGCCGCGACCTTGCGCGCCCTGCCGATGCAGGTCGGCGGTCGAACAGTGCAGGACGGCGCCGAGTTGCTCCGCCAATGGCCCGGCACCTATTTCGAGAGCGTCTTTCGCGGCCCCGCCATCGCCTTCGCCGTCGGCAAGGGTCGTGTCCATCTCACCGCACGCGTCGATGACGGCGCGCCCACGTCGCTGGTCGAGCCCCGGCCCGGCCTCTACCGCATCACCGGGCTGACCCCGGGCGAGCACCGATTGCGCATCGACGTGGTCAGCGAAAGCCAGGCGGAGCCGACCGCCTTTGGCGGCATCTTCGCGCCGGACGGTACCATCG
>NZ_CAMLAC010000101.1 GCF_946477935.1 uncultured Sphingomonas sp.
TCCTAAAGGCAAGGTATTGCCAAACTATGGCGTTCGCCACCCGAAATAAGGCACGCTACGTGGCGCGAAGGGGCTTTGCCTCCTGAAATGGCACATTGGCGCCGCGCGCGACCTCGCGCTGATCCTGCGCCGCCTGTACGACACGCGTCATACCGAGCAGGTCGGTGGCGCACTTGATGAGGGGGCAACTCGTCGCGTTGGTCGTGCATCGATCCCGATCATGGCAGGCCGACCGGCCACGTAACCGGCACCGACGCGGCGGCATGGTCACTTATCGCTCATAGCCTATCAGGCAAACGGATTGGCTACGGTGTCCGCCTGAGCATCGGGCGATTGCTCGACTTTGTCCGGCAGATCACCTGCCTCAAGTTCCTGACACAGCGCGTCGGCAAGCGCCCGGAGCGCCTTCGCCCGCTCAAGTCCGACCTTGTCACGCGTGATCTCCAGCGAACCGGAAAGCATGACGGCCTGGCTACCGTTCTCCGCCGCCAGCTCACCGATCGAGGTGGAGGCGCTGTCATCTGCAAACGGCTTCATGGTCATCTTATCACCTGTCGCGCTTGGCGCCCTCGCGCCCGAAATTGGGGAATGCCGGGACCTTGGCCTTGGTTGCAGCGGCAAGACGCGGGAATGGATCGATACCGGTCCTGCGGGTCAGCTCGGCGATGGACACGACCTGCCACCGCGGAGCTGCGGTGTTGGTGGCGATCCAGGCGCCTGCACCTTGGCCGGGCGCGTACAACGCCTTCCAAGTCGATGTCGGCACCAGCACCCGACCATTGAGCGTCTTCAGCCTTGAGCCCTCATAGAGCGGTCCGGTCACCACATAGGTGTCGCCCAGCGTGGTGGTCAGGCGGCGGACGTAATTTTCCAGATCCGCCCAACTGTTGCGGTTCAGCCCGCCGGCTTGAGGCACCATGTTGGCAAGGCTGAAGCTCTCATAGTCGGACGTTGCATCCGTCATGTCTCCCGACGGGGCCATATGGCCGCGATCAAAGCCGGAGCCCGCGTAATCGTCGAGCCGTGCCCGATCGGCTGTGCCCAGGCGGGTATCGGCATGGAAGCGGTTATCGCGCTGGTCATATTCACGTGCCGCGGCCACCGACGCGCGGGTCAGATGTTCAGCCGCGAATAGCGGGGTGCGGGTGACGCCGGAACTGAGCGTTGCGAAGCGGCTGTTGCATAGCTCGGTGGCCGACACTGCCAACTTCGGGTTGATCAGCTTAGGCTCGGCGCCGTTCGCGAAATGCTGCGGACAGCGCGTGGCTGCCCCGACCGGGCTGAACAACGCGCAACCGGTCGACGCCGCCAGAACCAGGGCGACGCAGGTGGTGATCTTCAAGAAAGTCTCTCCAAGGCGACAAGGGCCGCGCGAGTGGCCCTTCCCGGCTGAACGCTCAATGGCTGGCCCGCCACGCTTTCACATCTGCGGCGGAAATGTCGCTGGCGTAGCACATAGGCGCGTAGCCACCCGCCCGATTGTAGGCGCTTCGACGGCCGCACCGCGAGCCGTTGCGCGCCGAGTTGTACGGGCAGGGACAATTGCCCGGATAGCTGTCGATCGACTCGTCGATGACACGCTGCTTGACCTGTGCGTCCGATAGCCGCGCCTTGGCATCGATGGAGCCGGAGAGCGCGCCACAAGACAGCAGGGCAAGCGCAACGAGGAATGGGCGAGGCATGATCGTCTCCGGCTGCCGCCCGGTAGACGCGCCGGGCGGCAGGATCGTTATTGTGGCAGAGACGTGCCGCCCGCTGAGGGCGGCACGTGGGGCGTCACTTCACCGTCGTGGAAGCCGAGACGGTCTGAAGGACCGCGGGCTGAGCCACAGGAGCCGAACCCAGTACGGGGGCAGCCGGCGCACCAACGGCCAGCGGAGCGGGACCAGCAGCCGCCATGGCGAGCGGCACATCCTCGTCGAGGAAGCCCTTTACCTGTGTGCCGAGCGGCACACGCGCACTGGTGCCAGTCATGAAGAAGCCCGCGACGGGCACGACCACCAATGCGCCAACGACGCCTGCTGTGCCGGTCACGCCCTTATCGTCGAAGGCCCCGCTGAGACGCATCTGGCGGCCGTTGACCGTGACGTAGAGGACGCGGGCGCCGAGATGGCCAGACTTGCCCCACATGCCCTTGTTGCGGACGTCGGTGATCTCACCAACCGCGGGGCTACCCACTGGGATCACCGTCATACCCTGTACGATGACGGGCTCTGCGGTTTCCATGTGGAAGCGCTGGCCGACCCGCAGCTTCTTGCCCTTGGTGGTCAGTTCTTCGGATAGCTTCAGCACCACCTCGGTGCCGGTGCGCAGCATAGCCACGTCCAACGCTGGTGCGGCGATCGGCGCAGACGGGGTAACGGCTTGAGCAGATACAGTGGCCGGCGCGAGCAAAAGCGCGCACGCGAAAAGACGCGAGTGCATGATGGTATTCCCCCAGAACGACTCCTCCCTGGAGCCGTGCGGGAATACATCACAGGCGAAGATTAAATTATCAATGCAGCAAAAGCGCAGATATTTACAATTAACCTTCTATTCTCAACGCGTAAGCATTTCCGCCACGCCCGTGCCAGCTGACCATAGCGCCGTAATTGCTCCTGCAATCATGATCGTGCCGATGATCGCCACCTCGGCTTCGAACAGCCAACGTCGCCACCCCGTTAACTGTCCTTGCTCCCGCTCACGGTTCTGCATCGGCGATCCTCCGCTGAGCAGATGGTAAATGCCTCGCCCAACGTCACGATTTTGACCACAACAGAAGAAGCGCGGCCTTTTTGGCCGCCCCTCTCATGTTACCGTGCGTCAGAATAGCGGGATTTTCCGCGCTATCAACGCGAGCCCAATTGCCAGCGCCGCTGAACCGCCGCCGATCAACGCACCAAAAACATAACCCATCGCTCGTCTCCTTCATGCCTATTGTGACCCATGAAGATTGACCTGTCTTCCCCCCCATCGGGCGAATTGCTGCTCAGCACTACCCGTCGAGTGCACAGATGCCGCTCACCCATAGAGCAGATTGTCATCGTGAGATGGACCTACTCCCGGATAACGCTAAGCTGGCCCGATGGAGCCAATCTATCATCTGCGCGAACTAATCCCAGATCCAGAGGCACTTCTGGCGCTCGAGCCCGAGGAATTGGCAGGCTTACTGCTTCAGGCCTTCAAGATGAGCGGACATAAGCAATTCAGCCGTCATAATATCATGCTGTCCCTAACGCACGGGACGCCGCCGCCGTACCAGCCGCCTTATGCAAGCCAAATTCCAACCGTCATTGCGGAAGCATGGGCTTGGCTTGAGCGCGAGTGCCTGTTGATCACGAAACCAACCGACCCTCACTGGCAAGTGCTGAGCCGTCGCGCGCAGAGGATCGCTACACCAGCAGCATTCGACGTGTATCGCGGTGCCAGCTCCTTTCCTCGATCGCTGCTGCACCCTCGCATTGAAAAAGAAGCGTGGCCGAGTTTCAGCCGCGGAAGGTTCGACACAGCGATATTCGAAGCATTCCGGGAGGTGGAGATCGCGGTTCGTGACGCTGCCGGTTTTAAGCAGCATGACCATGGTGTTCCCATGGTACGTCGAGCTTTCCACAAAGACACCGGGCCGCTGACCGATCGAAGCGTTGACGATGGCGAACGCGAGGCTACCAGTGCGCTGTTTGCGGGAGCCATCGGGTCTTACAAAAACCCGAACAGCCATCGTCATGTCGGCCGGGAAGACGTTGCCGAGGCGGGTGAGCTTC
Source organism: uncultured Sphingomonas sp. (assembly GCF_946477935.1). Taxonomy (GTDB): domain Bacteria; phylum Pseudomonadota; class Alphaproteobacteria; order Sphingomonadales; family Sphingomonadaceae; genus Sphingomonas. The sequence goes on from NZ_CAMLAC010000101.1 coordinate 3,741, forward strand.
TCGTCTTGGCAAGCCACCTGCTGCGGGTGATCGAGCAGCGTGATCGGCGATGGCCCGATAATCGACTAGCGGCATTAGCGTCGGCAAAGGATGGGAAGTAACGCCACACCCATCGCGGTCGAATCGTCTCTGCTTGTCTCAGCAAAGATCAGGCCGTCCCGGCGTGTTTAGAACCGAGCTATTACCGAAAACCCAACGCTGACCGGTACATCGGGCCCAAAAAGCCCGGAAAACCCTGGTGACCCCTACGAGAATCGAACTCGTGTTTTCGCCGTGGACACGAAATTCCGTTTGTTTTCAATGCGGTTTGCCCGATTGGGCAATGAAACTGATGTATTGAATATCAATGGCTTACGAGGGCGGGGGCAATCCTATTGCCTTCCGCCGCTCGGGGGATACCCTCGTGGACATGGACGAATCGGCCGCAGTAGAACGGGTCTCCATGGCCCTCGCGCATCTTCGCGATTTCCGCGCCTCGTGGAACGAAGGTGACCTGATCGACGAGAGCAGCCGACTGACGGCCGGCGACCTCGGCGTCATCATCGAAGTCCTGGAAAGCATCACGTCGATTGCGCGTCACGGCCTCGAACTGAAGCCGTGACGTGCGTCACAGACGAGGCAGCGCGAGAGAACGTGAGCCGGTTCGCCTGCGATGGCGGCCACAGCTTGGCGGACCTGTCCCGAAAAGTCGGCCGGAACGCCGCCTACCTCCAGCAATATATCGCGCGGGGGACGCCGCAGCGCCTGCCCGAAGCCGAGCGGCGCATACTAGCGATCATCTTCGACGTCGACGAGCGACTGCTGGGCGCCCGCGACCCGTGGGTCCCGAAGCGGTAGAGCGCGGCGCCGGTGGTACGATGGTTGCGGGCGCCGTCTACTTGGCGCGCGCGATCGGCACGATCCTGCCGGCGGTCACGCGTTCGGCAGCGTTCCGTGCGATCATGAGGGCCCTCGCCCGCTTGCCGTAGTGGCGGACCATCTCGCTCGACATGCCGAGGATCGATCCCGTCTCGGTATCGCTGAGTCCCAGTTCCAGCAGGTAACAGCACGCGTTCTTGCGCAGGCCGTGAAAGGAAAAGGTGGCGTCGGCATCGATCAGCTCGCGGGCGACCAGATCCGCATGCACCTCCCGAACGTCTTTGTCCGCCATCAGGTCGCGGAACCGTTTCTGGACCGCGCCGGTCGTCTTGAACGGTGCCCCGCTCCGCTCGTAGAGCAGCGTCGTCGCCTTGCGCGGCAGCTTCTTCAGTTCACCCGTCCAGAAACCATGCATCGGGATGGCGACGATCTTGTTCGTCTTCTTCTGCGTCAGCTCCATGATGCCGCCATCGATCCAGCCGTACTGCATGCGGATGCAGTCGCTGACCCGCTGCCCGGAGCATAGTCCGGTGACGATCGCGAGGCGCGTCATGGGTGTAGCCTTCTCCAGCGCGACGGCCAGAAGGTCGGCCGGCCACGGTTCGTATTCGCCGAGCTCCAGCCGCTTGATCCCCGACGCCGGATTGTCCCCCCTCATGTCCAAGCGCGTGGCGTAGGCCAGCAGGGAGCGCAGGACGCTGACCCATGCGTTGGCCTTGCCGGGCGTCTCCGCCATCCGATCCCGGATGGTGTAGATGTGCGTCGGTCGGATGCCCCTCACGGAACGCTCGCCGATCTGTTGATCGATCAGATCGAGGTAGCGCGCCTGGTTGATCCGCGTGCTCAACTCCAGCGACTTGTATTCGGGATTGGCCCGATAGAGTGCCACCAACGCCCCGATGCTGCCGGTCGCCGGCCCCTTGCGCTTCGAGTCGGGCGCGGACAGTCGCCGATATTCCGCATGGAAGTCGGGATGATCGGCGTCGGGCAGCCGGATGTAGGTGTCCTTCCCCGCGACCTTGCGGCGGAAGTAGAGATTGCCTGATCCGTGCGGGCGCTCGGTAACGTTCTTCAACGAAAGTCGTCCCATGTGCTGTCCTCGTCACGCGCCTGCGCGCGAGGCTGCTTGATGCTGAACTGCTTGGCAATGATCCGATCGAGCTGGGCCCGTGCCCAGAACACGTTCGAGCCCTCGCGAACCCCGACCTCGCCGAAGCGCGTCAGAAACGTGGATTTCGATACGGACATGTAGACGGCCGCGATGTCGGCCGTCATGCGCGCCGGCCAGTCCGGCAGGCGCTGAAGGACCTCCGTCTTCACGAAGTCGCCCTCCTTCTCTCCCACTGCTCATAGTCGTGCGCCAGCCATACGTGCGGGCCGGCGCTGCCACATACGTCGCGGTGCTGCCACGCCAGCGCCTCGGCGAGCTCCGCCTGTACCGCGAGGTCGGCATCGTCCGGATCGCGACGCGCACGCTGCCACGCGCCGCCAGCGACCCGCATCGCGTCGTCGCGCATCTCCTCCCACGTCGCTCCGAAAGCGTCGCGGTAGTCTGCCGGCTGCGGGAGGTCGCGCGGTTCCAGCGCCATCCGCCAGAGTGCCACGATCGCGCGCATGACGCGCAGGCCGCGCTCGGCATCGGCCGGCGTCAGTTTTTTGGCCTCGATCGCGGCGGGGTATCCCTTCTCGCGCTGATCGAGCAGCTGCGCCGCCATGCGGCCGATGCCCGCCCAGTCGCCGCGCCGACGCGGCAACGGCCGATTCCCCGCGAAGTTGATGGGCGGGCGGTTCATCGGGCCCGGTCCCGGCGGATGGATTGCGTGACGCCTGCGACGCGGCGCTTGGCGATCCGGCCGATGCGGCTGGTGGCACGCGACACGACGGCTTCGGCCGCCCGCTGCGCTGCCCAGCCCGCGATCTGCATGGCGGCGTCCTGCGGGCTCACAAGAGCACGCCCTGATCGCGACTGATCGCCATAAACTTCTCGATCTTGTCGAGTTTGGCATGAACTTCCATGCGATCGGGCAGACACCATCCGATGACACCCTCGCTGGCAAGGATGTTCGCCACGGCAAACAGGTCTCTAAGCTCTTCAAGTATGCGGTCTGCATTGCTGAGGGGCTGACCGGGTTGAACCTCAGCTAGCCCGAAGCGTAGAGCTTTCGACACGCGCTGGCTGACCTCTGCGCATTCTTCGGCCAAACACGTGAGAAGGTGTTCCTCCCGGTTCATGCTGCGATCCCTTCATCACGGGCGGGGCTGTTGCAGCAGAGTTCCGGTAGGTTCGCTTTCACAAGCGTCTCCGACATATCCGGGCAGACGCTGTTGCCGATCATCCGGATCGACGAGCTGATCGACAGCGGGCGCGGATCCTTCAGCTTTCGCCATGTCCCGTCCTTCTGGCGGGCGACGTCGCAGAGCGGTGCCAGCTCATAGTCGGAGGGGAAGCCTTGGGCGTTCGCCAGTTCGCGGCGCGTCAGCATCCGCATGCCGATGTCCACGATGACATAGGTGACGGCGTCGATCGTCACCGTGACAACGGCGAAGCGGTCCTTCGTGGTGACGGTCCCGATCGGTGCGGCCAACCCGTGTCCATCGACCTCGTTGCCATAGTACTTCACGAGAAACGCGGCGACCTCAACTGCACGGCCCATCTGCCCCGGTGGCAGGGCATCGGCTTCGATCATCGTCGTCTGCACCAGGCGTTGCTGCGCGCCCGTCGTCGTGATGGTGGTCAGCGGCTGGTCGGCCCGGCGCCCAAGCATCCCACCGGTATTAGCCTGCTCAACGTGCGCGCAGACCACGGCGTGATGCTGGCCCTCGGCCGTGATCGCCTTGGCAGGGTGCAGTGGGTCGCCCTGCCCCCCGTTCGTGTTCGAGGTGTAGAAGTGCGACAGAAACGCCGTGACCAGCCCGTGCTTTCCGCCGCCTGCGGTGATCGTCCGCGCTGGCACGTCGACATGCGGCACGCGCGGCTGCTGACCGCGGCGTTCTCCATAGCCCATCGTCATCAGGGTTGCAGCGGCGATGCCCAGCGGCGTTGCGCCGGCAGGCCGAGCGCTGTCGCCGTTGGCGGTCACCGTCGGCATGGGCGCGACGGCATCACTGCCGACAGAACCCGTGCGGAATTTCGTCACATGAGGCGCAAGGTGCACGTCGACTGCTGCGAACTCGCCGCCATTGGCGGTGGTGATCGTCCGAAGCGGATCAGTGGTCGCGTGGACGCGGGTGTCGTTCTTGCTGTGCGTCACCGGGACGATGAACGGCTCGGCCGCATTGACGACGTAGCGCATCGTTCCGTGCGCGATGCGCCGGAGCGTCGCGTCCTTCAATGGGCGCTTGCGGTCGAAGATCGAGGGACACCGGATCAACCAGTCGATGCACTCGGCCGCCGCTCGCCAAGGCAGGCGCTTACCCGATACAACTTCCGGCGATCCCGGCTTGCCGTGCGTCGGCTCCGGCCAGACGATGGGCAAGCCGTCGCGCCGGGCGATCAGGTAAAGGCGCTTACGGCTGGTGGGGGCGCCGTAGTCACACGCACGCAGTTCGCGGTAGGAGATCTTGTAGCCAAGCCGCTTCAGGCGGCGGCACCACAGGTCGAACTCCTCGCCTTGGCGTTCCTTTATCGGGAGGCCGTCCGCGTCGAGCGGGCCCCACTGGCGGAACTCCTCGACGTTCTCCAGCATGATGACCTGCGGCGCGCCGCTGCCATCCTTGGTCGCCTTCAGCAGCCGTTCCGCCCAGTGCACCACGACCCAGGCGAGGTCCCGGATGTTTTTCTCGCGCGGCTTGCCGCCCTTCGCCTTCGAATGATGCTTGCAGTCGGGTGAGAACCAGATGAGCGCGACCGGTGCGCCGCCCGTGACGTCGAGCGGATCGACGGCGAGGATGGACTGGCAGTAATGCTTCGTCGTCGGATGATTTGCGATGTGCATCGCGACGGCTTCCGGATCGTGGTTGATCGCCACGTCGATCGCGCGACCGGTCGCCCGCTCGATCCCGGTGGAGGCCCCGCCCCCGCCCGCGAAGTTGTCGATGATTAGGGGGTGTGTCATGCGTCGCTCCCCGGATGCGCGTTGCGGTGGCGATAGCATCCGCTGCCCTCGCTCACGAAGAAGTCGGCCAGCAGACGAGTAGAAAAGCTGGCGACGAAGTCGCCTGCGGTATTTTCAACTGTGAACGCCCCCTCCCCCACCGGCGCGGGGAGCGCGAGGGCGACACAGTCACACCGGTCGCTGTCGGGAAAGTCGCGACACCAGCCGCATTGTGCTCCCTCATCGCCACCAGCGCGGCGGGTCAGGGCGGCAGTATGCAAACGGTTCCACCAGTCCATGACGTTGTAGGCCCACCCGCCAAGCCTACGCTGCTCGATCATGCACCCTTCGGACGCCTTGAAGATCTGGCTGTTGCTGCACCGGATGAAGTAGCCAGCACCGCTGCCGGCATCACTGATAATCGCATGACCGCCACATAGCGCACACGGTGCGCACCCTTTTTGCGCATCCTGCATCTGCTCGTCATGGGTCAGCCGATCGCGCGTCTCGGCCGGGGGCTGTGTGTCTTGCTGGGTCATTCCACTGCCTCCGTCTTGCAGCGCATCCAGTGGCGCTTGAGCGATTTGTAGGACCGGGCATCCAGCGCGATCGTCTGATCCCACTCGCCGTCGCGACTGGTCAGCACGTCCGCCTGGTGGTTCTCGATCTTGCCCTCCACCTCGACGCGACCGGACAAGCCCGCGCGGCTTAGGACGGTGGCGACGGCGAGACGGCCACTTGTGAAGAACACCGGCTCCGAGAAATGCGCGCGGCCCCGGCTGTCATGGCGGATCAGGCGAAGGCCCATCGCGCCATCGCAGAGCGGCTTCCCCGTGTAATACCCCTGTCCGGCCGGGGGCTGTGTGGTGTCGGTCATTGGAAATGCCTCTCCACGAAAAGCGCGAGGATGCTGCCGATCAGGATGCCGATCAGCAGCCACGTCAGGCGGCTCCGTGCCGCCCCAGCCGGGTCCGGCTTGGCAGTGTGCATGGTGCGGGTGTCGATCTTCATGCCGTCCCGCCCATCGCCAGCGACAGGACCGGACGCATGCGCCCGACCGGTGCGCAGTTCGGCGCGGGCGTCCATTCCTCTGCGCGCACGTCGAGCGACCAGCCGCGCTGATACCCATGCTCGTGCGCCCAGGCGGTGAACTGGTAGTTGAGGCGCTTCACCAGCGCCGCGACGGCGTCCGTGTCCCAGTGGTTCGGGCCGCCCTCCCCGTCCTCGCCCAGCAACTCGGCGTTCACGTCCTCGAACACGTCGGCGATGCAGCCTTCCGGTTCGAACATGGCCGGCTCGAAGATGTCGAGGGCGTTGGTCTGCGGCACGGCCTCGGCCGTCCAGAAGCCGACGTCCGGGAAGCGCTGGCCTGCGGCGGTCGCCGCGGCGTCGCGCGTGGCGTGCGGGCCGTACCAGATCTCCGCGTCTTCGAGAGCGGGCGTGGTGCTGTAGTAGAAGGCGGGCATCAGAACGGCACCTCCTCGTCAGTGATGTTGTCGAAAGCCGATCTGGACCGCTCGATGCGGGCAAGCGCGGCGATGGCGAACTCGGCGCCGGCGCGCTGGACGATCTCGTCGATCGCGACGGCGTCTTCGGTGCTCGGGCAACGGTCGATCAGGTGCAGCGCGTATTGCGCCATCGCGATGTCGGCGCTCCCGCAGCGGTTCTCGTGGCAGGGGCATGGACAGGCCGCCATGCGCGCCGCCCGATCGTCTTCGCTCTCGCACGCGAGGGGCACGGCCGTAGCGTAGAAATCTTCAGTGGCCTGCTTGGCGGCGCTGCCGGTCGGATACCAATAACGTCGGGCGCATCCGCGTTCGGTCCGCAAGGTGGGCGAGAAGCCGAGGTGCAGCAGGTACGACGCCAGGCCCTGCATGGTGCCAGGCCACCCAAGGGCTTCGCGTGCATCCTCCAGCTTGAAACCAGAAGGGAGGCGAACAAGCGTCTTGCGATCGTCGTTCTGTCGGATCTGGCCGGCGATCCTACCCGCCTCGTGATAGGCCTCCTTCGCACCTGTTCCCATGCACTCGACTTCGGCGGGATCGGCCTTGCTCATGCGCGCGATCAGATCGAACGCCGTCTGCACCAAGGGTATGTTGATCGTCGCGATGTCGACGGTGATGCTGTCGATGACGGCCATCAGAACCGCCCCGCCGCATGCGCGGCCAGCATGCCGATGCCGACATACAGGGCGATGGACAGAGGGGTGCCGATCATCATGCCGCGGATCAGGCCGCGATCGACCGGCGGCTTGATGCCGCGTGCGCGCATGCGCTGAACCGTCGACGCGATGTCGAGCGATGCCGGGCGGGGATAGGTGGCGACGGGTTGGGGCGCATCGTGCCCGAGCGAAGTCATGAAGGTGTGAAGCGAGGCACTGGTGCCTTCGCCGTCATGGTGATGTGGCTGGATGCGCATGGCGTGCTCCGGCGGGCGTCATGCCCGCATAAGCACTATAACACCAAAACGGTGTTCCTATGTCAACACCGTTTTGGTGCTGCTATTTGCAAGCCTCTGCAACCGGGCGGCGAGCAGTTGCGTCGAGATCGATCCTCCAGCTGATCGGACGCCCCGTGTCAAACTCCCTCGGCGCTTCGAACGTCACGGTGCGGGCGCGAGCTATGGCCAGTGCCAAAGGTTTCGTCGGGTTACGATCATGGGCCGTCCATGCGCTTGGTGGCTGGCTGCCCCACCCCAATTCGGTCGGGGGCAGCTTCCGGCCATCAACCGTGAAGGTTCCATAGACACCGTGTAGTGGAGGAACCTTGGAGGCATCGCGCTTCGTATCGACGTACACAAATCCGCCACCCGCAGAGCAGCTGACGGACAGCGTTTCGCCTCGTGCTGTGACGATGTTGATCTCCGGTTTGTCCAAGATAGTGCGCCCGACGCTCGCATTGTCGGGCGCAGTTTCCGTTTGCGGCAGATCGCACCCGGTCAGCAATGTCGTGATGATGATCGCAGCCGGAAGTTTCACGACAGCAAGTCCCCCAATGTCATGATGCGATCGATCCTTAAGATCTCGGCCATATCCAGGCGGAACGTTATCCCGGGGCTATACTGCTGGAGCTCGACGAAGCTTGCGCTCCGCTTGACCAGTCGCTTCACCAGCACGGCACGTGCGCGTTCTCCATCGTCATCGTGCCCGTCAGGTCGAAGATACACCACGACGTCATCGCCGATGCGCGGAGGGCGTTTCATCTCGGCGATGATCGTGGAGCCAGCGCAGAACACCGGGTCCATCGAATGCCCCTGTACCCACAACCCGTAGACGTCAGTCCTACCGTTAAGGATCACTGGTCGCTTTAGATAGCCGACGACGTCGCCACTATTCAGCATCGTCTGTTCGATTGCCTCCCCATCGATATACTTTTCCGACCCCAAGGCTGACCCATAGATCGGCAGGTTCTCTGCCATGCGCTCTAATGACGGGCCGTCGTATTTGAAGGGCTGCGCATTCTGCGTTGGGATGATCGGCGCGGGGTCGTCGGTCATCAGCAGGGAGGGTTCGACCTCAAGCGCTGCCGCCGCGCGCGCGATCCAATCCTCGTTTATCTTCCTCTGGCCCTTCTCCAGTCGCTCTATCTGCTGGGTCGACGTGCCCATAAGGCGCGCCAGTTCCGGTCGCTTCCATCCCCGCGCCTCGCGGAGGCGCGCAATCTGATCACCTATGGCCATGATTAATTCATGCACCAGTTTGGTGGATGCGGGCCATCCTCCGTTTTGGTGTTGACACAACCCCGCTCGCGACACCATTATGGTGTTGGTTGCGGAGGACCCGATGACGTTGCTTGAATGGATGAAAGTCTCGGAGCTTGAGATCGGCAGGGTGGCTTCGCGCCTCAACTGTACCGCCGAAGCGGTCCGTCGATACATCAAGGGCGACCGCATTCCGTCGCGCGACGTCATGCGTGACATCTTCGAGATCAGCGACGGCAAAGTCACGCCCAACGATTTCTACCTGTTCGATCATGCCACGTCGGATACCGCAGCCATCACTGCGTCGTCACTGGAAACGGACGCGTCCGTTTCC
>NZ_CAMLAC010000102.1 GCF_946477935.1 uncultured Sphingomonas sp.
ATCGCTATCCGGCGGAACAGATGAAGGTGGTGCCGCCCGCCCCGTCGCCCGCCCCCGCGGCGGCGCTGGCCTGATGCCGGGAACCGCCCCGCGTTGGCCGAAAGGCTCGGCCGGGCTTGCGGCCATCGTGGTGCTGTCGATCGCACTGCTGGTGGTGTTCGCACCGGCACGGCGCGCGGTGGCGAGCCGGGATGGGCTCGCGCTGACCGCGGCGCTCCCCGATCGCGTGCCGCCCGGCGTTGTCTTGCGGGTGGGCGATCCGGTCACCCGCTGGATCTTCGAGCATAATGGCTGGGACCGGAAATTGCCGTTCCGAATCCAATGGGCCGAGATTACCGGCGGCCCCGACGTGACCGAGGCGTTTCACGCGGGCGTCCTGGACGTCGGCTTTGGCGCCAGCGTGCCGCCGATCCACGCCGTGTGGATGGGCATCCCCGCCCGCATCATCGCCTTTCGCGAATATGCGGATCGCGACCGCCGCCAGGCATGGGTGTTCGGCATTGCCCCCGGGGCGAAGATCCGCACGCTGACCGACTTTCGCGGGAAGCGGATCGCGTTCAGCCCCAGCCAGGTACAGGGACAGTTGGTCCTCGACACGTTGAAGGCGGTCGGTATCCGCCGCGACGAGGTGACCCTGGTGGAGCTGCCGTCCAGCATCGGCGGCGACGTCTATACCAATGCCCTGGCCTCTGGCGCGATCGACGCCGCGCCGATCCGCAACGATCTGGTCGCGCAGCGTTACCTGCGCGACTACGGGACGGACGGCGCGCAGGTACTTCGGCACCCCGCGTTCCGCGACGACGGAACGAACGTCTATGTACCCGAAGCCACGCTGGCGGACCCCGGCAAGGCGGCGGCGCTTCGTGTGTTCGTGCGGTACTGGGGCCTTGCACAGGCATGGGCCAATGCGCATCCCGAGGAACTGGCGCGCGGCTATTTCACCATCAAGCGCGGTTTGCCCGCCGCCGATGCGCTGGTCTCCGCGCGCTACATCACCAATGTCTCCGTGCCGCGCGACTGGGCCGGTGCGAGGGCCTATGAACAGGGGGCCATCGACACGATCGCAGCCGAGACGAAGCGGCCGCGCCTCGATGCCGCGACGCTGTTCGACCACCGTTTCGAGACGATCGCCGGCGATGCCGCCGCCTCGACAGGAGGAACGCGCTCATGACTGCGTATTCGTACGACCTGCACCCGACATGGCGTCCCGCGGTGATCCCGCCTGTCCGGGCGGCATCGACGCCCGCCGCGCAGCCCCGGCTGGGTCCGGGCAAGCCGCTGCGCTACGGCACATTGCTCGGCCCCGCATTGCTGCTCTTCTACTGGACGGTGTTGTCGGCGACCGGCTGGCTGGATCCGCGAATCTTGCCCGCACCCTGGACGGCGGTGACGACGGCGACCGAACTGATCCGCGACGGCCGGTTGCAGGACAATCTCGCCGTCTCCGCCGGGCGGGCAATGGCGGGGCTCGGGGTCGGCGTGGTGGTGGGCGCCACGCTCGCCGTCCTGTCCGGGCTTTCGCTGCTCGGCGGCTATGTGATCGACGGACTGGTGCAGATCAAGCGCGGCATTCCCACGCTTGCGCTCATCCCGTTCATGATCCTGTGGCTGGGCATCGGCGAGGGGATGAAGGTGACGCTGATCGCCACGGCGGTCTTCTTCCCGGTCTATATCAACACCCACAATGCGCTGCGTGCGATCGACATCCGCCATGTCGAGCTTGCCGAAACGGTGCGGTTGAGCCGGTGGCAGTTCCTGCGACACGTGGTCATACCGGGGTCGCTGCCCGGCTTTCTGACGGGCCTTCGCTTCGGCGTGACCTCGTCATGGCTGGCGCTGGTGGTCGTCGAACAGCTGAACGCTACGAGCGGGATCGGCTATATGGTCACGCTGGCGCGCAATTATGCGCAGAGCGACGTGATGCTGGTCGGGCTGGTCGTCTACGCGCTGCTGGGCTTCGGTTCGGATGCGCTGGTACGCCAGATCGAACGGCGGGCGCTTCGCTGGCGCCGGACGCTCGGCCGATGAGCGCGGACAACGAGACGCCCGCCGTGCGGGTTCGCGATCTGGTGCGCACCTTCACCCGCAAGGGCGTGCTGAATGGCCTGAATCTCGACGTCGCGCCGGGCGAGTTTGTTGCGCTGCTCGGGCGGAGCGGTTCAGGCAAGAGCACCTTGTTGCGCGCGCTCGCCGGAATTGACCATGAGGCGGAAGGCAGTGGTGAGATCAGCCTGCCCGAAAGCCTTTCCGTCATCTTTCAGGATGCGCGGCTGCTGCCATGGATGCGGGTGCTCGAGAATGTGCTCCTGGGCGTCTCCGGGCGGCAAGAGCGCGGTCGCGAGGCGCTGGCCGAGGTCGGACTGGCGGGGCGTGAGCGGGCGTGGCCGCATGAGCTTTCGGGCGGCGAGCAGCAGCGCGTCGCGCTCGCCCGCGCACTGGTGCGCGAACCTGAACTATTGCTGGCGGACGAGCCGTTCGGCGCGCTGGATGCGCTCACCCGGATACAGATGCACGCGCTGCTGCGTCGCCTGTCGGAACGCCACGATCCGGCCGTGCTGCTGGTGACGCATGATATCGACGAGGCGATCCTGCTGGCCGACCGCATCGTCCTGCTCGCTGACGGGCTGTTGATCGCCGATCTTGTCGTGGCGCTGCCCCCAGCAGGTGCGACACGGCGCGAGCGGATCGCCGGGCTGCGCGCGTTGCTCCGCAAGCTGCTGGGCGTGGAGGACCCGCCCGCCGAGCTGGACGACTCACCCGCTGTCGTTGCGGCGTTCGGAGGGCGTCATGGCTGACGCGCTGACATCTCCCGAGTGGCCTAGCCCGTCACGCGGCTTCGAACGCTATCGTGACGCTGTCGATCTGCCGCCCGCGTGGAACGAGACGCTCGATACCCTGCTGTCGCACCGGTCGGTGCGCGCATACCTGCCCGATGCGGTACCGCCCGGCACGGTCGCGTTGCTCGTCGCCGCCGCGCAGTCCGCAGCGACTTCGTCCAATCTTCAGCCTTGGAGCGTCATCGTGGTCGAGGAGCCAGGCCGCAAGGCACGGCTGGCAGAGCTTGCGGGCGGTCAACGGCAGATTGTTCAGGCGCCCTTGTTTCTGCTCTGGATCGTTGAACACCATCGTCTCGCTCGCAATGGCGAGCGGTTGGGCGCGCCAGCCGATGGCCTGCACTTCCTGGAAAGCTTCCTGCTGGGCGCGGTCGATACCTCGCTCGCTGCGCAGAATGCGGTGGTCGCGCTGGAATCGCTGGGACTGGGCAGCTGCTATATCGGCGGCATCCGCAATCGACCGGCGGAGGTCGCCGCAGAACTGGACCTGCCGCCGCGTAGCTTTGCGCTGTTCGGATTGACGGTCGGCTATCCCGATCCGGCCGCATCCGCATCGGTCAAACCGCGACTGCCGCAGGAGGCGGTCTTCTTTCGCGAGCAATATGGCGCGTGCGACGACCACATGGCCATCGCCGCTTACGACCAGCGGTTGCGCAGCTTTCAGCGTGAACAAGGCATGGTCGAGCGCAACTGGAGCGACCAGGCGAGCCAGCGTGTCGGCGGCATCGACGCCCTCGCTGGCCGCCACCTGCTCCGCGACGTGCTCGCCCGGCTCGGCTTCCGGCTCGACTAGCCATCCCTCGTCACCACCAGCACGGAGTTCTCCTATGTCGAACGCATCCGAATATCTCTGGTACATTCCCAATCAGACCGAGGGCGGCCATCGCGGTGATGTCTCCGATCGCGACCCGGCCAGCCTCGACACGCTGACGCGGCACGCGCTGGCGCTCGAACGCCATGGATGGAACGGTGCGCTGATCGGAACGAGCTGGGGTAGACCCGATACATTCACCGTGGCGACGGCGCTCGCTGCGCGCACGACGCACTTTGAACCCCTGATCGCGATCCGGCCGGGTTACTGGCGACCAGCCAACTTTGCGTCAGCCGCCGCGACGCTCGATCAGTTGAGCGGTGGGCGGGTACGGATCAACATCGTCTCCGGTCAGGACAATCTGGCGGCCTATGGCGATAGCGAGGGCGACCAGGCGCATCGCTATGGCCGGACGAAGGAGTTCATGCGGCTGGTTCGCCGCCTCTGGACCGAGACGGACGTGTCGTTCGCGGGCGAGCATTTTCAGGTCACCGGTTCGACGGTCACGCCGCGCATCACGCCACGCGAGGATGCACAGGGCACCCGTCTGCATCCGCGTCTGTATTTCGGCGGCGCCTCGCCAGCGGCCGAGCGCGTCGCGGCGACCGAGGCGGACGTGCAACTGTTCTGGGGCGAACCGCTCGACGGCGTGGCGGAACGGATCGCGCGGCTGAAGCGGCTCAGCCGGGACCTCGACCGCGATCTGCCGCCGCTCGAATTCGGGCTGCGCATCACCACGCTGGTGCGCGATACCACCGAGCAAGCCTGGGCCGATGCCGAGGCCAAGGTCGATGCGATGGCGGCGGCAGAGGGTACGGTCGACGAACATCGCCGCGCCAAGGCAGTGGGGCAGCAGCGCCTGCTGGATCTTCACCGCCGCGGCGAGGTGCTGGACGACAATCTGTACACGGCACCCGGCCGCTATGGCGGGGGCGGGGCGGGCACGACCTGGCTGGTAGGGTCGGCGGAGGATGTCGCGCGATCACTGCGCAAATATCGCGACCTCGGCATCACCACCTTCGTCCTTTCCGACACGCCCTATCTCGCCGAGATCGGCCGACAGGGCGAACAGTTGCTGCCGCTTCTTCGCGATCCGCCTGCCCATAGCGGGCGACCGCTGGCGACGGTGTCGGCGGCCTGACGTCCTTGGCGAGGGAGGAACTGGGTGGCGAGCGGGCCGCCGGTGGCGGCCTGCTGCATCGGCGCGCGTTGCTACGCTGGAGCGCGGTGTCCGCGGCCGGGCTGAGCGCCGAGCGCGTGATGGCGCAAGAGGGGTTGCCCGCATCGATGCTGGAGCCCGGCGCGCCGCTATCGCCGCGCGGCGCGCCCGGACCGGCGGGGGAGGCGATCCGCCGGATCGTCCCCGATCTTGCCTTTCCCGGTACGGGGTCGTCGCGCACGCCGGTCCACCTGCTCGAGGGCACGATTACGCCGAACGACCTGCATTTCGAGAGGCATCACAACGGCATCCCGACGATCGATCCGGGAACGTTCCAACTGCTGCTGCATGGCCTCGTTCGCCGGCCGCTGGTCTTCCGCTACGAGGATCTGCTGCGCTACCCGCGCGAAAGCCGATTGCTCTTCATCGAATGTTCCGGAAATAGCGGCGCGTTGAGCGCGTCGCAGCCGGTGCAGGCGAGCGCTGGGCAACTCCATGGCTTGGTGTCGTGCGCGGAATGGACGGGGGTGCGGCTATCGACGCTGCTCGACGAGGCAGGCCTGCTGCCCGGCGTGCGGTGGATTGAGGCGGAGGGGGCGGACGCGGCGGCGATGACGCGGAGCATTCCGCTGTCGGTCGGGCTGGACGATGCCATGATCGCGCTGTTTCAAAACGGCGAGCCGCTCCGCCCCGCCCAAGGCTATCCGATGCGGCTGCTTCTGCCGGGGATCGAGGGCAATGCCTCGGTCAAGTGGTTGCGCCGATTGAAGGTGAGGGCCCAACCGGTCTTCTCGCGGGAGGAGACCGCCAAGTACACCGATCTGCGGCGGGACGGAAAAGCCGAGATGTTCTCGCTGCGGATGGGCGTGAAATCAGTGATCGTCAGTCCCTCCTTCGGACTCGACCTTGGTGCCAAGGGGTACCGGGAAATCAGCGGCCTTGCATGGTCGGGCCGGGGGCGTATCCGCAGTGTCGAGGTGTCGGCGGATGGTGGCGCAAGCTGGGCAGAGGCGGCGCTCGGCGATGTCCAGCCCAAGGCGCTGACCCGGTTCCGAATGCCGTGGCATTGGGACGGCGGACCGGCCGTGCTGCTGAGCCGCGCGACGGACGACACGGGCGCGGTGCAACCGACTCGCGAGACCTGGCTGGCGAAACAGGGGCACGGACAAGGCTATCACAGCAATGCGATGCAGAGCTGGGCGGTCGATACCGCCGGTCGGGTGACGCATGTCTATGCGTGACCGGCACATGTTTTTGGCAAGATTAGCGCTGGCCGTGACGGCATTGGCCTTTTCCGGCGCCTCGGCCGCCCAGACCACTGCGCCCCGACTGGGCCGATCCGCACCCGCCGATCTGATCCGGCGCATGGATCGCACGGTCGACAGCGTTGGCACCGGGCTGCCGAAGGGCAGCGGCACGGTCGCTAGCGGCCGGGCAATTTTTGCCACCAAATGCGCGTCCTGTCACGGAGAGGGGGGCACCGGCAGTATGGCCGAGGCCGTGGCGGGTGGGCGAGGCACTCTTGCCTCCCTCAGACCGATCAAGACGGTCGGCAGCTATTGGCCCTTCGCCACCACGCTGTTCGATTACATCCGACGCGCCATGCCACTCTCCGCGCCGCAAACGCTGGCAGACTCAGAGGTTTACGGGCTCGTCGCCTATTTGCTGTCGATCGACGGCATCGTTCCGGGCAATGTCCGGCTGAACCGGATGAACTTGCCGCGTATTCAGATGCCGAACCGACATGGCTTTGTGAGCTTGGAAGGCCGCGAATTCGATGGCAACATTGATCGCCCGGCACTGGTACAGGTGAAAGGGCGCCGCCCATGACGGTGCAGCCGGACTCGGCCTCTATGCCGATGGCGATCGTCTGGCCGATGGCGGCGATCTCCTCGGTGGGGAAGGCCAGGTGCCGCTCGACCAAGCCGTTGACGAGCGGCGGCCCTGGGATCGGCTCGCGCTGCTTTTCCTGGGCTGCGGCATCGACGAGTTGGAGGCGTCGGCGGACCAGATCGGTCAGCCGGAGCCGTTCGGGCGACGGCGCAGGCGGGCGGCTGCATGGCATCAGCCCTTTGACAAGCCTGTCGAAGGGACCAGCCGGTGCGCCTGCTCGCGCAGGCGCGGCTGGCGATCGACGCGCCAGCGCCTTTGCGCCTCGCAGACGTCATCGTGCCCGTATTCCGATGCCATCAGGGCTTTCTTATATCGGAAGCCAGCCGCCATCAGTACCCGCGACAGTGACGCCGGGTGCGTCACCACCTTCGTCTCCGTGGCCAGGCGCCGGGCAAAGTCGGGCATCGTGATGTCGGGTGTCGCCTCGACCCAGCGGATCGGCAACGCCGCATATTCCGCCAGCTTGCCTGCCCCGGACGGGCGGCCCTGACGCTGCGGCTTGGGCGTGCCCGTCTTCGTCACATGCTGCATCAGCTTGATCGCGCAACTCGGACTGACACCGAAGCGGCGAGCCGCAGCCCGGTACAAATGTCCAGCCGAAACGCGCGCTGATATCGGTCCCGCAGGTCGCCTGAATACACTCGACCCATGATCCACCCCCACATCAGGGCGATTCGCATTTTTCGGGCAACCGAAATCCACCACGATTCCTGCTTAACACTTGATGCTATAGGACCATCTGCAAAATCTGAATCGCGGGATCCGAACGGTTCATCTCAAATCCCAACCGTCAATCACTGAGGACAAGTATCAACGAGGCTAGCCCCAAAGCAAAGCGCCTGTGCGGTGTCTCCGCACAGGCGCTCAACTCTGATCACCATGTTAGGGGAGCCATGGCTTGCCCCTTGGATGGCGACGATTGGCGGGGTATCAGCCCGAATAATACATGTCGTATTCAACCGGCGACGGGGTCATCTCCCAGCGCGCGACTTCGTGATACTTCAGCTCGATATAGGACTCGATCTGCTCCTTGGAGAAGACGTCGCCCTTGAGCAGGAAGTCGTGGTCGGCCGCGAGGCTTTCCAACGCTTCGCGCAAGGAGGCGCAGACGGTCGGGACCTGGGCGAGCTCTGCTGGCGGCAGGTCGTACAGGTTCTTGTCCATCGCCTCACCTGGATGGATCTTGTTCTGGATGCCGTCCAGCCCAGCCATCATCAGCGCCGCATAGGCGAGATAGGGATTGGCGAGGGCGTCGGGGAAGCGGACTTCGACGCGCTTGGCCTTGGGACCCGTGCCGTACGGAATGCGACACGATGCCGAGCGATTGCGCGCCGAGTAGGCGAGCAGCACGGGTGCCTCGTAGCCCGGAACCAGACGCTTGTACGAGTTGGTCGTCGGGTTGGTGAAGGCGTTTACCGCCTTGGCATGCTTGATGATGCCGCCGATGAAGTAGAGGCACATGTCGGACAGGCCGGCATAGCCATTGCCCGCGAACAGCGGGTCTTTGCCGTTCCAGATCGAGAAGTGGGTGTGCATGCCCGAGCCGTTATCTTCCTTGATCGGCTTGGGCATGAAGGTCGCGGTCTTGCCATAGGCATGGGCGACCTGATGCACGACATACTTGTAGATCTGCATGCGATCGGCGGTCTGGGTCAGCGTGCCGAAGGTCATGCCCAGCTCGTGCTGCGCAGCGGCCACCTCGTGATGGTGCTTGTCGCAGGGGAGGCCCATTTCGAGCATCGTCGTGACCATCTCGCCGCGAATGTCGACCGCGGAGTCGACGGGTGCCACGGGGAAATAGCCGCCCTTGGCGCGCGGACGATGGCCGAGATTGCCGGTTTCATAGTCGCGGCCGGTGTTGGTCGGCAGCTCGATATCGTCGATCTTGAAGTAGGAGCCGGCATAGTTGGTGTCGAACTTCACGTCGTCGAACATGAAGAATTCGGCTTCCGGACCGACATAGACGGTGTCGCCGACGCCGGTGGTCTTCAGATACGCCTCGGCGCGCTTGGCGGTCGAGCGCGGATCACGCGCATACAGCTCGCCGGTCGAAGGCTCGACCACGTCGCAGAACACGATCAGCATCGGGGTGGCCGAGAAGGGATCGGTGTAAACGGCATCGAGATCGGGCTTCAGCACCATGTCCGATTCGTTGATAACCTTCCAGCCCTCGATCGAGGAGCCGTCGAACATAAGGCCGTCGGTGAACTCGTCCTCGCCCATGATCGAGGCGACCATGGTCAGGTGCTGCCACTTACCCTTGGGGTCGGTGAAGCGCAGATCGACCCACTCAATCTCTTCTTCCTTGATCTTGTTCAGGATGTCGGTGGCCGTCGTCGCCATGATACGTCGTTCCTCTTGTCGTCGTTAGGCCCCCGGCCGATCGGGCCAGGAGTGTTCGGGATGTGTTAGATCGGGGAAGGGTTGGATCAGATCGCCGCGTCGTCGCGCTCTCCGGTACGGATACGCAGTGCGGTTTCGACCGGGATCACGAAGATCTTGCCGTCGCCGATGCGTCCGGTCTGCGCGGCGGCGGCGATTGCCTCCACCACGCGTTCGGCTAGGCCGTCCTCGACCACGACCTCCAGCTTCACCTTGGGCAAGAAGTCGACCACGTATTCGGCACCCCGATAGAGTTCGGTGTGACCCTTTTGCCGGCCGAAACCCTTGGCCTCGGTCACCGTGATGCCCGACACGCCGATTTCGTGCAGCGCTTCCTTTACCTCATCCAGCTTGAACGGCTTGATGATCGCCTCAATCTTTTTCACCAGACCGGATGCCCCCAAACGCGTTTAAACTGTCGCCCGTAAGGGCGTCTTGCACAGGATGTGCCAAATGTTCGCTCCTTAGGCGAGGCAATCCAACGCCCTCGAGCGCTGCCCGTTAAACGGGCAAACGGGCAGCATGTGCCCGAAAGAGCGGCAATGTTCAGAGAATGTCCCGCACACGTTCAGGCGGACGCGCCAGCACGACGCCCTTGGCGGTTTCGACCAGCGGGCGTTCGATTAGTATCGGGTTGATTGCCATCGCTTCCAGGATGGTGAAGTCGTCGGCACCTGCCAATGGCTTTGCGTCCGGCTCAGCCCGGCGCAGGCCGTCGGCGGGCGACAGGCCTGCGCGCGCATAAAGGCGGTGCAGCGTCTCCACCGTGGGCGGGGATTTCAGATATTCGATGATCTCTACCTCGGCGCCGGCCTCATGCAGCAGGGCGAGCGCCTCGCGCGATTTCGAGCAGCGCGGATTGTGGTAGATCGTCGCCTTCATCGATCGGCCTTTTGGCAGGATCGGGGCGGTTTGTGGAGAGGTTTGTTGACCTGATACTCCCTCCCCGTCGGGGAAGGGGAGTATCAGGTCACTTCCCTACCTGAGCAAATCAGGCATCCTGTCTGGCGAGCCATTCTTCCAGCCACTTGATCGTGTACTGGCCGTCCTGAAATTCGGGATCGTCGAGCAGTGCCTGATGAAGCGGGATGGTGGTCTTCATCCCCTCGATCACGAACTCCTCCAGCGCGCGGCGCAGGCGGCGCAGCGCGCCGTTGCGGGTGGCGCCGTAGACGATCAGCTTGGCGACCATGCTGTCGTAATAGGGCGGCACCTTGTAGCCCTGGTAGAGACCGCTATCGACACGGACGTGCATTCCACCGGGTGCGTGATAGACCTTCACCGTGCCGGGAGACGGCGCGAAGGTGCGCGGGTCCTCGGCATTGATGCGGCATTCGATCGCATGGCCGCGGAACTCCACGTCCTGCTGCTCGAAGGTCAGCGGGCGCCCCTCGGCGATCTGGATCTGCTCGCGCACCAGATCGAGGCCGGTGATCATCTCGGTGACGGGATGTTCGACCTGAAGGCGGGTGTTCATCTCGATGAAGTAGAACTCGCCGTCTTCCCACAGGAACTCGATCGTGCCGGCACCGCGATAGCCCATATCGGCCATCGCCTTGGCGACGACGCCGCCCATGCGCTCGCGTTCCTCGGCGGTAATGATCGGCGAGGGCGCTTCCTCCAGCACTTTCTGGTGCCGGCGCTGGAGCGAGCAGTCGCGCTCGCCGAGGTGGATCGCCTTGCCGTTGCCGTCACCGAACACCTGGAATTCGATATGCCGGGGGTTGCCCAGATATTTCTCCATGTAGACGGTGGCGTCGCCGAACGCGGCCTTCGCCTCCGATCCGGCCTGCTGCATCAGCGTTTCGAGCTGGTCTTCCGAAGGCACGACCTTCATGCCGCGACCGCCGCCGCCCGATGCTGCCTTGATCAGCACGGGGTAGCCGATTTCGCCGGCCAGTTTCTTGGCTTCCTCGACATCGGTGATCGCGCCGTCCGAACCGGGGACGAGCGGCAGGCCGAGCGCGCCAGCGGTACGCTTGGCCTCCACCTTGTCGCCCATGATGCGGATATGCTCGGGCTTGGGGCCGACGAAGATGAGGTTATGCGCCTCCACGATCTCGGCGAACTTGGCGTTCTCCGACAGGAAGCCGTAGCCGGGGTGGATCGCGTCCGCGCCGGAGATTTCGGCGGCGGAAATGATGTTGGGAATGTTGAGGTAGCTGTCGCCGGCCGCCGGCGGTCCGATGCAAATCGCCTCGTCTGCCAGCCGCACATGCATCGCATCGGCATCGGCGGTGGAATGCACCGCCACCGTCTTGATGCCCATTTCATGGCAGGCGCGGTGGATACGCAGCGCGATTTCGCCACGATTGGCGATCAGGAGCTTCTTGATCGAGCGCACGAGGCTTACTCGACGACGATCAGCGGCTGGTCGAACTCGACCGGCTGGCCGTTTTCGACCAGCACGGCGGTGACGGTGCCGGCCTGCGGCGCGGTGATCGGGTTCATCACCTTCATCGCCTCGACGATGAGCAGCGTGTCACCGGCGGCGACCTTCTGGCCGACGCTGGCGAAGGGCTTGGCGCCCGGTTCGGCGGAGAGATAGCAGGTGCCCACCATCGGCGAGCGGACCGCATTCGCGCTGGTTGCTGGCGCCGATGCGCCGATCTCGGCAGCTACCGGTGCTGCCGGGGCCGGCTGTACCGCCAGCGGGGCGGGGGCGGGCGCATAGTGCGCATGCGCGGCGGCGATGGGTGCGGCCTTGCGGGCGACGCGGATCTTGCGATCGCCATGCTCGACCTCGATCTCGGTCAGGGCGGTGGCGTCGAGAAGTTCGGCGAGCTGGCGGACAAGGTCGACATCGACCTTCATGGCCTGTTCAGTCTGTTCGGTCATGGCGGCGGCTCCTGTCAGAAGCGGGCGGCGGCTTCAAGCGCCAGCAGGTAGGAAAGCGCGCCGAAGCCAGCGATTGTGCCTTTTGCGGCACGCCCGACATAGCTGTGATGACGAAATTCCTCCCGCGCGTGCGGGTTGGAAAGATGGACCTCGATCACCGGAGTCGTCACCGACTTGATCGCATCGTGGATCGCGACCGAGGTGTGGGTGAAGCCACCGGCGTTGAGCAGCACGGCGCGCGCCTGGTGCGCCTGCGCCTCGTGCAGCCAGTCGACCAGATGCCCCTCGTGATTGGACTGGCGCAGGTCGATCTCCAGCGACAATTCGCGGGCGCGATCCTCCAGCATGCCGGCAATGTCGTCCAGCGTGTCGTGGCCGTAGATTTCGGGCTCGCGCAGGCCGAGCAGGTTGAGGTTGGGGCCGTTCAAGACATAGACGATGTCGGCCAAGGGCGGGTCCTTCGCGTTGCCTGATTGCTGATCCGCTACCTATATGGGGATGAACGCGCCGCCAAGGCCGGCCCCAAGATTGGAACCATGATGCCCCATACCGACGGAACCGTGACCATTACCGTGAATGGCGAGCACAAGCGGGTGAGGGCCGGGCTGAGCCTGGCCGATCTGGCGAGCGAGCTGGGGCTGGTGCCGGAGAAGGTGGCGGTGGAGCGTAATATGGAGGTGGTGCCGCGCTCCACGCTGAAGGATGTGTGCGGCGAGGATGGTGACGATATCGAGATCGTCCACTT
>NZ_CAMLAC010000103.1 GCF_946477935.1 uncultured Sphingomonas sp.
CCTTGACGGTGAGCGTCATTGCGGAGGAGGCGAAGATGTCGCCGGTCTGGTCGGTGCGGTGCGCCCAGCCGGTGGCGTCGGCGGCGGCGTTGGGGCCGGGGCCGGGTGCTGCGTCGGCGAGGCTGCGGTCGAGCGCGATCGTCACGCGGACGATGTTGGGGGCGTAGGGTTCGATCGCGACCTGTGCGCCGTTGCGGTCGACGGTCGAGAGCGGCGTGGCGAGCGCGGGAGCGGCGGCGATGGCGGCGAGCGCGGTGCCGGTGGCAAGGAGATGTCGCAGGAGAGGCATAGGTAAGGGTTCCTGATGGATGATGGGATTCAGACGAGGCCGCGGCCGTCGATGCGGACGGCGGGAACGAAGCCGGCCGCCCGTTCGCGGGGCCAGTCGAGATGGAGGCCGGCGGCGTCGCGGCGGTGACGCACGGTGCCGCCGCCGAGCAGGGTCACACGTTCGATCGCGCCTTCGCGGGCTGTGCCGAGCGATTTGATCGTGATCGGGCCGGTGGGCGGCGCCAGGAACAGGGCGTAGAGTGCGCCCTTGTTGGTGGTGAAGCGGATATCCTGCGCCGTGAAGGGCTTGGCCGCGCCCTCATTCTGCATGCCGGTGGCGAGCTGCGTCGGCCCCTCGCCATAGATGCGCCACGGACGCGAGCCGAAGATCGCTTCGCCGTGTACGGTGATCCAGCCGGCCATGCCGTCGAGGATCTTCTCCTCCTCCGCATCGATCGAGCCGTTGCCGGGCTGGGGAATGGAGAGCAGCAGGTTGCCGTTCTTGGACACGACATCAGCGAGGCGCTGCATCACCTGTTCGGCGGTCTTGTACGACCGGTCGTTGAGGCGCGCGACGTTGTAGAACCAGTCGCCGATGCACGTATCGGTCTGCCACGGCTCGTCCCACAGGCGATCGGCAAAGCCGCGCTCGACATCCTGGACCAGACCGAAACGCTGGTGCGGCTGCAACTGCTTGGCGGTCAGGACGACGTCGATCTTGCCGTGCCATTCGATCGAGCGGTTGTAATAGTCCGCCGCCGATTCCAACCCTACGGGTCCGAAGGGCAGCCCGTAATCGTCGAAATAGCACAGGTCGGGCTTGTACTTCTCGATCAGGTCGGTCTGGCGGAGCAGCCAGCGCGTGACATAGGCGGGATCGTCCTTCGGCCCCGTCTCGATCCACTGGCCGTTATTCTTGTCGTGCCATGCGTTCATCGCCTCGATCGTGTCGATGCCGTCGGGCAGTACGGCATGGCCGCCGGTATAGAGTTCCTGCGGGTCGAGCCCATCCCACCATTGGCCGCGGCCATCCGCTTTGCGCAGGCGGAAGGCATCATAACGTTCGCCCTTCCTCGGGCCTACGGGATCATAGCCATAGGCGGTCTGATACCAGTGCCAGGCGTGGGCGGCATGGTTGGATACGCCGAAGCGAAGGCCGGCCTTGCGCGCCGCCTTTTCCCAGATGCCGACCACGTCGCGCTTGGGACCGACGCGCGTGGAGTTCCACGCATGATAGCGGCTGTCGTAGCAATCGAGATTGTCGTGGTGGCAGGCGAGCGCGACGAAATATTTGGCGCCGGCGCGGACATAGCGCTGTATCAACGCATCGGGATCCCACCGCTCGCCTTTCCAGCGATGTTGCAGGTCCTTCATGCCGGTGACCGAGGGATGGCCATAGGTCTTCAGGTGATGCTCGTACATGGGGTGACCCTGCATGTACATGAAGCGGCCATACCAGTCGCCCTGTTCGGGCACCGACTGCGGCCCCCAATGCGACCAGAGGCCGAGCTTGGCGTCGCGAAACCAGTCCGGATAGCGGTAATTCTGGACGAGAGACGGCCATGTCGCCTGTACCGGCCCCCTGGCGGTGCCCATCGGGCTGGCGGCGCGTGCGGCCGTGGCAAGGCCTAGGGCGGCCGTGCCGGCAAGGAAGCTGCGGCGGTGGAGGTCGATCACTTGGAAGCTCCCAGAACCCTGGTGATCGCGGCCAGCGCCAGCGGGCGCATGACGGCATAGCCCGCCGGCGTCGGGTGAACGCCGTCAGTGGCGAGGCCAGGCTTCATCGCGCCGTCCGGCGTGGCAAGCGCGCTGTGGTAATCGACATAGGCGTGCCCGTTGGTGCGGGCGTAATCCCGCAACCAGCGGTTCATCGCCGCGATCTGCGGCACCGGACGCTTGTCCTTTGCCCAGGGAAAGGCCGCAGCCGGCGGTATGGACGCGAGGATGACCTTGATGCCGTTGGCACGGGCGAGTTGCGCCATGCTGGCGATGTTGCCCCGCACCGTCGCCATCGTCGCCGCGCCCGTGTTGCCGGCAATGTCGTTGGTGCCGGCCATGATATGCACCGCGCGGGGACGCAGGGCGAGGACGTCCTGGCGGAAGCGAACCAGCATCTGCGGCGTGGTCTGCCCGCTGATGCCGCGATCGACGCGGCCGTCCCGAAACATCGACGGATCGGCGTTGATCCAGTTGTCGGTAATGGAATCGCCCATGAAGACGATCTGCGGCCGTGTCTTCAGGGCGGCATTGGCGGCGGCGTAGCGGCAAAGCTGGCCGAAATCGCGGGTGAGCATGTGGAGGTTCCACATCTGCCATCCGCCTCCTTCGGGGCGGGGATGGACGGGACACGGATCGGCGACGATACCGACCGGATCGCCCGCATGTGGATCGCCGGGCACGTTGGTCTGCGCCGACAGGGCGGCGCTGCACAGCAGGGCCAGACCGGCACCGGTCAGGGGGGCGCGTCGCATCCTATCGTCTCCTGTGATGGGCTTGGACAAGCGCCTGTTCGATCGCAGCCTCGGCGATCGGTGCCATGCGGCCATAGGCGTTGTCCAGCGGGTGAACGCCGTCCCTGGTATAGTCTCGCGCCATCAGCCCCGCGCCATCGACCAGCGCCGTATGATAATCGGCATAGGCATAGCCACGGCGGGCGCAGAAGGCGCGCAGCCAGCGGTTCAGCGCCACGATGGTAGCCGGCCTGCGTTCCTTTACCACGTCGCGGGCGGCGGGCGTGTAATCGTTGACCGGCAGCAGCGAGGCGAAGACCACAGCGATGCCGTGCGCGTCCGCCAGATCGGCCATCGCCTCCCAATTCGCCTCGATCTGTTCGGGCGTTTCCTGTTGCAGAAAACCCTGAATGTCGTTGATGCCGGCAAGGATGACGACGGCCGCCGGCTTCAGCGCGACCACGTCCTGATGGAAGCGGAGCAGCATCTGCGCGGTGACCTGGCTGCCGATGCCGCGGTTGATATAGGCGCGCCCCGGGAAGCTGGCCGCGAGGTTCCACTTGTCGGTGATCGAGTCGCCGAGGAAGACGACGCGGCGCTCACCACGCTTCGGGCTTCCGAGCGCCGCATTGGCGGGGGCGTAGAGATAGCGTTCGCCGAAATCCTGCATCAGACTGGGGACCAGGCGGGCGCGGAAGGGGCCGAGCCACTGGCCCCAGTCCCGCTCCGCCACCGTGCGGCGTTCGGGCGAGCTTTGATAGTCCTGCGCGGCGGCCGGCACCGCCGGCAGGATCGTCAACAGGGCAAGGGCGGCACGCCTCATGCCGGGAGGATGCCCTGCCGCGCGGCAAAGGTGGCAAAGAGCGACGGCCATGTGCTGGCCGATTGCGCAGCCGGCAGACGGACGCCGAAGCCGTGCCCGCCATCTTCAAAGATGTGCAGCGCCGCCGGGCGGCCGGCGGCGCGCATCGCCTGATACACGGCGATGCTGTTGTCGGGCGGGACCAGCCCGTCGTCGCTGGCGTGGACGAGCAGGATCGGCGGGGTGGCCGCATCGACGCGTGTCTCGATCGACCAGTCCCGACGCTGGGCCGGGGTCTGTTCAGGGCCGAGCAGCATGTCGCGCGAGCCGGCATGCGTGAAGGGCGCGGTGAAGCTGATGACCGGATAGACGAGGCCGGCGAGATCAGGCCGGGCGCTCAGCCGGTCGGCGGCGTCGACCGGGGTGTAGGTGGGCAGCGCGTGGCGCGTGGCAAGCGAGCCCGCCAGATGACCGCCGGCGGAAAAGCCCAGCACCGCGACACGGTTCGGCGCAATGCGGAAGCCGGTGGCACGCGCGCGGATGATGCGCATCGCACGCTGCGCATCCTGAAGCGGGACAACCGCACGGTTCGCCCAGCCTTCGCCTGGCAAACGGTAGAGCATGATAAAGGCGGTAATGCCGCGTGCGTTCAGCCAAGCCGCCTGCGACGTGCCTTCATTGTCGTAGGACAGGAAGCCGTAGCCGCCGCCCGGGCAGAGCAGCACGGCCGCCCCATTGGGCCGCGCAGGGCGGCGAACGACAAGCACAGGACGGGCGATACCCGTCACCCAGCGATCGGGCTGGGCACCGCCGCGGGACTGATCCGCGACCTTGCGCACGATGCGCGCGCCAGTGTCGCCGGGGGGCGGGCCGGGCCAGAGTTCGACGATCTCGTCGGCCGATCCGATCTGGGCTGTGGCGGGCATGGCTGAAAGCGCCGCGGCGCCACCGATCAGCGTACGGCGGGACAGGATCGGCACGGTCATGCCGGAAGCCCACCCCACTGCGGGACCAATCGATCCGAAATGTCCGACATAGAAAGCGAGGGGCGGGTGGCATGCGGCAAGACGGGAGCCACCATGTTGCTGCCTGGCGTCGGCGTTTCATACCCTGACGGCTGTGTCATCGCTCCCCCTGACCGCATGGTATCGTTCCCTTGCTGCGGTTGCCGATACCCTGACGGTGATCTTCGACGAAATCAAATTTAATCTTCAATGGGCCTATTCCTCAATAACTTATCTCTCGCTATGCAGGCGGCGAGTTAGCGCTCTCACAGATGAGTGCTGCACGGTTTTAGGAGGGATGACGATGGACGCATGGGCCCCCGCGCGCCGCACCGATCGGATGCGCTTGTTTTCGACCGCATCGATGGCCGCCTTGTTGATGGCATGGAGCATGCCGGCGGCGGCGCAATCATCGGACAATAGCCAGACGCCGGCCCCGCAGAGCGGCACCGTGCCGCCAAGCGGCGATGCCGAAGCGGCCAGCCCGCAGGGCAGCGGCGCGGTGACCGATACGGAGGCGGCGGACATCGTGGTGACCGGCGTGCGCGCCAGCCTGTCGAGCGCGCAGGGGATCAAGCGCAACGCGTCGCAGATCGTCGATTCGATCGTGGCGGAAGACATCGGCAAGCTGCCCGACCGCAACGTGGCGGAGGCGCTGCAACGCATCACCGGCGTGCAGATCCAGCGCAGCTTCGGCGAAGGCAGCTCGGTGGCGATCCGCGGGTTGAGCCAGGTGCGGACCGAGGTGAACGGGCGCGACGTGTTCACCGCCAGCGGTGGACGCACGCTGAGCCTGGAGGACGTGCCATCCGAACTGCTCGCCGGGATCGACGTGTACAAGAACCCGTCCGCCGACCTGATCGAAGGCGGTATCGGCGGCCTCATCAATCTGCGCACGCGCAAGCCGTTCGACTTCAACGGGCTGAAGATGTCGGCGAGCGCGACCGCCAACTATTACGACCTGCGCGATACCACCACGCCGCAGGCCAATATTCTCGTCTCCAACCGCTGGAACACGGGCATCGGCGAGATCGGCTTGCTGGTCGACCTGGCCTATCAGAAGACGGCGTTCCGCCAGGACCAGATTTCGAGCGAGCCGTTCTTCCGGCTGGACCCGGCAACCGAACTGGGCGCGGCGACGCTGGCAGGCCTGGGGCGGACGGGGCAGGAGACGTTCCTGCCGCACGGCGTGGGCATCGGCCAGTATCTGGGCGACCGGCGACGCATCGGCGTGGATGTGGCCCTGCAATGGAAGCCGACCGACACGCTGCTGCTGACCGGCGAGTATGTGCGCTCGGACTACAAGTTCCAATATGGCGACTACAGCTTCTTCGCCTATACCGGCCTCAATCCGATCACGCCGGACTTCACCGCACCCTTCACCTATGACGCGGACGGCAATTTCCGCAGCGGTACGTTCGTCAACGTGCCGATCAATTCGAACACCAGCCTGGAGCGGCGCAAGTCGGTGACCACCGACTATTCGCTGAATGCCAGGTGGACGCCGACCGACCGCCTGACGATCAACGGCGACTTCCAGTATATCCGCGGGACGACCGACGGGCAGCGCTCGATCGTGATCCTCAATTCCAATGCCGAGCGGCTGTTCCAGCGGGTCGGCAGCGGCGTGCCGACGATGATCATCTCGCCGGACAACGATCCCACCAATGGCGACGGCCTGCTGCTGAACCCGGCCAATTACGCCACGCCCGGCGGCTATCTGGACAATATCAGCCGGTCGGTGGGCGAGCAGTATACCGGGCGGTTTGACGTCGATTACGAGTTCGACACCGGCTTCCTGAAGTCGATCGCGGCGGGCGTGCGCTATACCGACCGGTCGGCGGTCAGCGACAACAGCATCTATGCCTATTACGGGCTGACCGAGACGCCCTATGCGCTGCTGGAGCCCCGCATCTTCGGCGGCGACCTGTATCGCGGCTATCGTGGAATTCCCGAAGGCGTGATCGCATTCAACCGCGACCTGGTGCTCGATTACGACGCGACGCGCAGCGCGCTGGCGCCGTTCGTCGGTGCCGAGCAGCGCCAGGCGCTGCTGAACGGGGTGTCCTATGCCCCCAACGACCGCAATACGCAGGGTGAGAAGACCTATACCGCCTATGGCCTGGTGAAGTTCGGGGCAGACGATCTGGCCATCCCGATCGACGGCAATATCGGCGTGCGCGTGGTCAAGACCAAGGTCAGCACAAACGGCTTCTCCGCGCAGACGCCGCAGGTGCAGACCGGCGTGGATGCCGTCACCGGCGCGCCGGTGTTCGGCAACGGCCCGATCAACTTCGTACCGCTGGGCGTGGATTCCGACTATACCAAGGCGCTGCCCAGCCTGAACCTGCGCTTCCGCTTCACGCCGCAGTTGCAGCTTCGCCTGGCCGCATCCAAGGCACTGACCCGGCCGGACTTCACACAGCTCAATCCCAACATCAACATTGTGGAGAATAACCCGTCGGGCGGCGCGCGGCAGGCCTCGACCGGCAACGCCAACCTCCGGCCGCTGACCGCGGATCAGCTTGATGCGTCGCTGGAATATTATTTCGCGCGTACCGGCCTGATCTATGGCGCGGTGTTCTACAAGAAGGTCGACGGCTTCATCGCCAATATCCAGAGCCCGCAGCAGTTCGACTTCGGCAACGGGCCGTTCACCGTGCTGGTGAGCCAGCCGGTGAATGGCGACAACGGCAAGATCAAGGGCTTCGAAGTGGGCGGCAACACCTTCTTCGACTTCCTGCCGGGCGTGCTGTCGGGCCTGGGTGTGCAGGCCAACTTCACCTATGTCGACAGCAAGGCACCGAGCCCCGATGCGCAGGACACCTCCGGACAGGCGCTGACGGTGCCGCTGGAGCAACTGTCCAAGTACAGCTACAATCTGGTCGGCATCTACGACAAGGGCCCATTGTCGGCGCGCGTCGCCTATAACTGGCGGTCGAAATATGTGGTCACCACGCGCGGCAATGGCAGCGGCAATCTGCCGATCTTCAACGATGCGCGCGGGCAGGTGGATGCATCGATCACCTACACGGTCACGCCCGCATTCGCGCTGACGGTGGACGGCATCAACCTGACCAACACCGAGAACCGCACCTATTACGGCATCGCCAGCCGGCCGCAATCTGCGGTACTGAACGACCGCCGCGTGAGCATCACGGCACGCTTCACCTATTGACGATCGCGCGAAGGGCCGGTGGTGCCGGCCCTTCGCGCCCACCTCGGGGGGACACTCATGACCAGCCAGCCATTTTCGATGATCGGCCGAACCCTGGCCACCCTGTTGGCCACCGCTGCGATCGCCAGCAGCACCGCTCAGGCCGCCGACACGCAGGCACCGGTTCGTGCGATCGACCTCGATCTGGCGCGGGCGGGCGAACCGCTGGACCGGTCGTTCGACCTGTCGGTCGGGGCGGACTATCCGGGCACGCTGATCCGGCCCGACAGCCTGGCGCAACTGGACACGGCGGTGAACGAGCTGGGCTTCCGCTATGTCCGGTTCCACGACATCTTCACCGATGCACTGGGCACCGTGCAGCGGCGCAACGACAAGATCGTCTATGACTGGACGAAGATCGACCAGTTGTACGATGCGCTGCTGGCGCGGGGGATCAAGCCGTTCGTGGAGCTGGGCTTCACCCCCGGCCCGTTGAAGACGTCGCCACAGACGATCTTTTACTGGAAGGGCAACACGTCGCATCCGCGGATCGAGGAATGGGGCAAGCTGGTCGATGCGTTCGTGCGCCACCTGCGCGACCGATACGGCGCGGAGGCGGTGCGCGGCTGGTTCTTCGAGGTGTGGAACGAGCCCAATCTGGACGGCTTCTGGGAGAAGGCGGACAAGGCGGCGTATCTGGAGCTGTACGAAACCAGCGCGCGCACGATCAAGGCAATCGACCCGGCGCTGCGCGTCGGCGGCCCGGCGACCGCGGGGGCGGCGTGGGTGCCCGACCTGCTCGACCATGCCGCGGCCAAGAACATCCCGATCGATTTCGTCACCACCCACACCTATGGCGTGGATGGCGGCTTCCTGGATGAAAAGGGCGAGGACGACAACAAGCTGTCGACCAATCCGGATTCGGTGGTGGGCGATGTGCGGCGGGTGCGCGAACAGATCGCTGCATCGAAATTCCCGACCCTGCCGCTCTATTTCACCGAATGGAGCGCAAGCTACAATCCGCGCGATCCGGTGCATGACAGCTATGTCAGCGCACCCTTCATCCTGTCGAAGCTGCGGGCGACGCGGCCCTATGCACAGGGCATGAGCTACTGGACCTATAGCGATCTGTTCGAGGAAGCCGGACCGCCGCCGACGCCCTTCCATGGCGGGTTCGGGCTGATGAACCGCGAGGGCATCCGCAAGCCGGCATGGTTTGCGTACAAGTATCTCCACATGCTGCACGGGCGCGAGGTGCCGAGCACGGACACGCAGGTGCTGGCGACGACCGACAAGGGGCAGACCGGCGTGCTGCTGTGGAACTGGCAGCAGCCGGCGCAGACGGTCAGCAACCGGCCGTTCTTCACGAAGCTGCTGCCCGCCACGCCGTCGGCCGATGCCGAGATCCGCCTGTCCCACCTGACGCCCGGCCGCTACCGCGTGGCGGTGCGGCGTACCGGCTATCAGGCAAACGACGCGCATTCCCGCTATCTGGAAATGGGATCGCCCAAGTCGTTGACCCCGGCACAGATCGGCGAGCTTCAGGCGCTGACCCGTGATGCGCCGGAGATGCAGCGGACGGTGCAGGTCGGTCGCGACGGTCGCTACGTGTTGCGGGTGAAGATGCGCAGCAACGATGTCGTGCTGGCGACGCTGGAGCCCGAGAGCAAGCGCTGAGGGCAGCGGAAATCATACAGGCGGGGATCATCATGCACCTTCGATCACGCATGTCGTGCCTGCTCGCGCTAGCGCTTGTCGGCGGGGTGCCGGGCGTGCGGGCGGAACCGCCGGCGGCGCAGGTCTATCAGTGGCGCAACGTCACGGTGGGGGCGGGGGGCTATGCGCCCAACATCGTCTTCAGCCCGGCCGAGCGCGGGCTCGCCTATCTGCGGACCGACATGGGGGGCGCGTATCGCTGGGACGCGGGGTTACGCCGCTGGGTGCCGTTGCAGGACGACAATGCGGTGTCGAGCCATATGGGGATCGAAAGCATCGCCCCCGATCCGCGCGATCCGGATGTGGTTTATATGGCCGCGGGCATGAACGCGCGCCAGCCGGCCGCGATCATGCGCTCCGCCGATCGCGGCGCGACATGGCGCGTGGTGCCGGTGCCCTTCGCAATGGGCGGAAACGAACCGGGACGGGGCCTTGGCGAGCGGCTGGCGGTGGATCCCGGCGATCCGCGTACGCTGTTCTTCGGATCGCGGCATGACGGATTGTGGCGCAGCGACGATGCCGGGGCGAGCTGGCGCCCGGTGGTTGGCTTCCCGGTCAAGGGGCTGGGCTTGCCCAAGGGGCGTGACGGGCATGGCGGCGTGTCGTTCGTGGCGATCGACCCGACGGGGACGCGGCCCGGTATGCGGTCGCGGCGGATATGGGCGGGCGTGGCGCAGGTAGGCGCCGGCGCCTTGTGGCGGTCCGACGATGGGGGCGAAAGCTGGACGGCGGCGGATGCACCGCCCCTGTTCGCGGCGAAGGGTGTGGTGGACAGTCGCGGTGTGCTGTGGGTCGGATATTCCGACGGCATCGGGCCAAGCGACGCCAGGACGGGCGCGGTATGGCGCTATGGCCGCGACGGTACGGGGCGTGACGTCACGCCGCCGGACTGGCGCGCGGCGGGGGCCGAGGGTGGGTTCCTGGGCGTTGCCGTTGCAAGGTCTGCGCCGGGCACGGTCGCGGTATCGACGATCGACCGGCACAAGGCGGGGGACTCGCTGTGGGTGACGCACGACGATGGGGCGCACTGGGAGGATATGGGTCCGCGCAGCCGGCGTAACGTGTCCGCGTCGCCCTTCCTGTTGCACGAGGGCAAGGGGGCCGATTTCGGGCACTGGATTTCCGGGCTGGCGATCGATCCGTTCGATGCGGGGCATGTCGCCTATACGACGGGGGCGACGGTGTATGCGACGGCGGCACTGAGCGCCAGGGGGGCGATCGACTGGACGCCATGGGTGCGCGGGATCGAGCAGACCGCGATCATCACGCTGATCTCGCCGACCGGCGGTGCGCCGCTGGTGTCGGGGTTCGGCGATCTGGCGGGGTTCGTACACCGCGATCTGACCCGGTCACCCGCCCCCAGCTTCATCAACCCGTATCTGTCGAACACGAATACGCTGGATTATGCGGGGCGTGCGCCGAATGTGATCGTGCGCAGTGGCAGCCTGTATGTCGATCGGCCGCGCGATGCGTCGCTGGGGCGGTCGGAGGATGGCGGGTTGACCTGGGTGCCGGTGCGGGTGCCGCCGCAAGGGTCGCCGGAGGCGCGCGACGACCTGATGGGGGAGGCGGCGATCAGCGTGTCGGCCGATGGCGCCACCATGCTGGTGTCGACGCTGATCCCACAGATGACACGCGACGGCGGCCGGTCATGGCAGCGGGTGCGTGGCCTGCCCGGCCGGACGCGCGTCGTGGCCGACAAGGTGGCCCCGCATGCCTTTTGGGCGGTGGATGTCGCCGGTGGACGCCTGCTGGCGTCGCGCGACGGCGGCGCCAGCTTTGCGCCGGTCGCCGGGCGTGGGTTGCCGGCGGACCTGACACCGGCAGGACGGCAGGGGCGCGAGGCGCAAAGCGCGCTGCTCGCCACGCCTGGCCGCAGCGGCGACCTGTGGCTGCAGGCGGGAACACGGCTGTTCCACAGCAGCGACGGTGGGGCGAGCTTCGTGGCCGCCAGCGGCGCCCTGTCGGTCGAACTGTTCGGGCTGGGGCGCGCGCATCTGTTCGCGATCGGCACGCTTGGCGGCGTGCGCGGCATTTGGCGCTCGGCCGACCAGGGCGCGTCCTGGGTGCGGATCGACGACGATGCGCATCGCTGGGGCGGGCGATACCGGGTGATATCGGGCGATCCCCGGCGAGCCGGCCGGGTGTATGTCGGTACCGATGGTCGCGGGCTGTTCTACGGCGATCCGGTGGAGGCGCGCTGAGCCGCCCCCGTCACGCCGCGTCCAAGGTGAAGATGCGGGCCATCGGCGCCCATTTTTCGGGCGATCCGGCGATCCGCTGCTGAAAGCGGTCCATCGCGGCCTGCCAGCGATCGTCGGTGGCGCGCAGATGATCGGGGATCGCGCGCGGCCAGTCTGCCGAAACTTCCGCGACCATGAACAGGCGGGTATCGAACCGCCATATCTCCATCGCCTCGTAGCCGGCGGCGCGGATACCTTCCACCACCTCCGGCCAGACGGCGCCGGGGGCGTGCGCGGCTTCATAGGCGGCGATAAGCTCGGCATCGTCGACCAGATCGAGCGCGAAGCAGATACGTTTAGCCATGTGCGATCCTTCTGCCGTTGGCAGGCTGGCACTATGGGGATGGTGGAGGGCCGTCAAACCGGCGACATTGCGAGGCATCGGTACAGCGCCTAGTCGATAGGCGGCACATGGCAGGAGGACGCACGAAAATGGCGGAGCGGAAGGAGCGCAAGGGCAGCTATGCCGCGCCAGCGCTCGACAAGGCGTTCCTGGTCATCGAACTGCTGGCGGATCATCCGCAAGGATTGCTGGCAAGCGAGATGGCGAGCGCGCTTGGGCGGTCGCTGGGCGAGCTGTTTCGTATCGTCGTGGTGATGGAGGCCGCCGGCTATCTGCAGAAGTCGCCGGTTACCGACCGCTACACCATCACCTACAAATTCCTCGACATCGCGTACCGGGCGACCCCGACGCGGCAATTGACGGCGGCGGCGGTGCCCGAGATGCAGGCGCTGGCACGTGCGACGGAGCAATCCTGCCATCTGGTGGTCGCCAAGCACGCCGAGGGGCTGGTGATCGCGCGCGAGGAAAATCCGGGGGTGCGCGGCTTCGCCCTTCGACTGGGCGCATCGATCGACCTGTTGCGGAGCTGTTCGGGGCAGGTGATCCTGGCGTTTTCGGCACCGGCGGCGGCAGAGCGGCTGCTCGACCGGATCGAGGCGGCACGCGGCGTGGCCATCGACCGCGCCGAACTGGCGGCACGCCGCGTGCCGCCTCGATCC
>NZ_CAMLAC010000104.1 GCF_946477935.1 uncultured Sphingomonas sp.
CGTCAGATGTGTATAAGAGACAGGCGCTGGGGTCCGAACTGCTCGGCAGCGTGGCGCTCGGCCCGGCGCAATGGCTGGTGCTGGCGCTGCTGCCCTTCGGCTTCGTCGCACTCGCCACGTTTGCCGCGCGGGTCGCGGTGCTCGGCCAATTGCGGCGCACGCTGTGATCGCGCGGTTCCTTGGGCTCCTCGGCATCGGCTGGTGCCTGGGGTTCGCCGCCTTCATGCTGATGCTGCCCCGCCCGCTGGAGGGGAATACGACCGACGCGATCGTCGTGCCCACCGGCGGCCCCGGCCGGATCGATCGTGGCATCGCCCTGCTGCGCGACGGCCAGGCCCGGCGCATGCTGGTCACCGGGGTCGCGCCCGGCGTCCGCCCGATCGATCTGGCGCGCACCTACAAGACACCGCGTGCGCTGTTCACCTGCTGCATCGATCTGGGCGCGGATGCGGTGGATACCCGCTCGAACGCGGAGGAAACGGTGCGCTGGGTTCGCGCGCACCGTTACACCAGCGTCCGGCTCGTCACCGCCGACTGGCACCTGCCGCGCGCGAAGATGGAGCTGATCGCGGCGCTTGGCCCCGGTGTCGTCGTGCTCGGCGACGGCGTGCCGACCAGCGATCCGCGGCTGGCGACGCTGGTCAACGAATATAACAAGCTGATCCTGCGCCGGATCGCATTATGGGTGGGGTTCGGGTCGTGATCGCGCTGCGCAATCTGGTGTTCGCCTGCATCTTCTATCCCGTGTCGCTGTTCTTCGCCGCGTCCGCGCCGGTCGCAGCCCTTGCCGGGCAAGCGGCGATGATCGACCATGCGACCCGCTGGACCCGGTTCCACAACTGGGCGACGCGCGTGCTGCTGGGCATCACCATCCGGGTGGAGGGCACGCGGCCCAGCGGCCCGGCCCTCTACCCCGCCAAGCATCAGGCGATGTTCGAGACGCTGGCCTTGCAGGCGCTGCTCGACGGCCCGGCGATCGTGCTGAAGCAGGAGCTGGCGGACCTGCCGATCTGGGGCTGGGCGGCGCGGCGCTACGGCGCGATCGTGGTCGATCGCGAGGCGTCCGCCCGTGCGCTGCGCGGCATGATGCGCGATGCCGCCGCAGCGGTAGCACTCGGCCGCCCGATCCTGATCTTTCCGGAGGGGACGCGCGTGCCCCCCGGCGAGCAGCCCCCGCTCAAACCCGGCTTCGCCGGCCTGTACCGCATGCTGAAACTGCCCGTCGTCCCCGTCGCTACCGACAGCGGCGTCGTCTGGCCGCGCAAGGGACTGAAGCGCCCCGGCGTCATCACGCTGCGCTTCGGCGAAGTCATTCCCCCCGGCCTGGACCGCGCCGAGATCGAGGCCCGCGTCCACGCCGCGATCAACGTGCTGGATCAAGCGTCCGTTTGATAAGCGTTTGAGCCAACGACGCGTTACCGCACCGGCGGAAATCGCCCTATTCGCAGACGTTCAATTGGCGAAGCCGGTTGCTTGGAAGCAGACGTTGGTGAAAAGCAGGGGCGTGTTCATTCGGGGTACGCCGATGCCGGAAAAGATCGACGATGAGGTGCTTGACTACCCACCTGCTTGGGCGGTCGCCAAAATCCTGACCCTCTCCGTCTTCATGATCGCGACTGCTGAGTGGTGGGTTCGGCGCTCGCCCTTGATGCTGGCGGTCGACCTACTTCTAGTTGGCCTCTGGTTGGCAATCCGGCGATTGAAGCCTGTGGATTATGATCCCAAATGGCCGCGCAAGCTGAGATACGAACCTTGATCCGCAAGGCAGCTTGAGCCTTTCAACGGCACATAGCGGACTGTTCGTTTCCTACCCAAGTTGCGACATTCGCAAGCGAGAATCGCCTTGGCCGGAAGCACCCATTTCTTGCCGCTCTCGAACCGGAATCGATTGCTCAATAGCGGCAGATTATTCAATTTCCGCCATGTCGAGAAGCTCAATAGCGAGGAACGATCTTGCATAAGTCTTGGTACGGAATTGCTGTCGCGTCGGTCGCCGCACTGACTGGCTGTGCAAATAATCGGGTTGGAAAGCCGCTTCTCACGGCTGTGGCAAGCGAACGCATCGCTAAACAATGCGGAGCAATGAGAAGTGAATACCTTCGAAACAAACGCCATCTTCCCAGTGCGACGTTTATACTGAGAGCCGATGAAGTGGTGGAAGAAGACGGACTCTCCCCCACGATACGTTGCATCGGCAAAGAGCTCGAGAGCTATCGACATACAGGGTTCGGGTTCCGCCCGAGCGGTTCCCCGCCAAATTGAACATCACAGCAAAGAAAGCGGCCGATCCGCTTTCCTGCCAATGGCAGACATCGGCGGCGCGGTAAGAGGCGATTTCTCGTTGCAGTGACTCGATTGACGAGCGGGCTGATCGTTTGCCTCAACGCAATCTCAAACAGCTCCCGCCCCCTATTCCCCGTGCGCGCGGCCGAAATCGGGCCGCGCATCGTCCTGCCCCTGGTCGATCACCCCGCGGCGGATCGCGCGGGTGCGGGTAAACAGGTCGAACAGCGTATCGCCGTCACCCCAGCGGATCGCACGCTGCAGCATCGTCACGTCCTCGGTCAGCCGCTGCAGGATCTCCAGCACCGCCTCCCGATTGTTCAGAAACACGTCGCGCCACATCGTCGGGTCGGACGCGGCGATGCGAGTGAAGTCGCGGAAACCGCCCGCGGAATATTTGATCACCTCGCCGCGCGTCACCTCTTCCAGGTCGGAGGCGGTGCCGACGATCGAATAGGCGATCAGGTGCGGCACATGGCTGGTCACCGCCAGCACCAGGTCGTGATGCTTCGGCGTCATCAGTTCCACCTGCGCGCCCAGCGCCTCCCAGAAGGCACGCAGGCGGATGACGGCGGCGCTTTCCGCACCGTCTTCCGGCGTCAGGATGCACCAGCGGCCCTGGAACAACGTCGCGAAGCCCGCCTCCGGCCCGCTATGCTCGGTACCCGCCACCGGATGCCCCGGCACGATCGTCGCATCCGGCAGCGCGCCGCGCAACGCAGCTAACACGCTCGCCTTGGAACTGCCGACATCGGTCACCACCGCGTCGGGGGCCAGGTCGTCGGCGATCTCGCCCGCCACCGCCGCCATCGCGCCGACCGGCACGCACAGGATGACCAGCTCGGCATCGACCACCGCCGCGCCCGCCGAATCGGCCACGTCGTGCGCGATATCCAGCGCCATCACCGTATCGCGCACGCCCGCATCGGCATCATAGGCGGTGACGGTCGCGCCCGGCATCGCCTTTCTCACCCCGCGCGCGATCGAGGAGCCGATCAGCCCCAGCCCGATGATCGAAACGCGCGCGAAGGGCAGCATCAGGCGCCGGCCAGTTCGCGAAGCGCCGCGACCACGCCGCGCGTCTCGTCCTCGGTACCGATGGTGATGCGCAGGCCGTGGCCCAGTCCCTGGCCGGGCAGCCAGCGGACGATATAGCCGGCGTCCATCAGCCCGTGATAGGCGCGCTCCGCGGTCAGCTCGCCCTCGAACAGCACCATCGAGAAATTGCCCTTGGACGGCACTGCACGCAGCCCCGCATTGCCGAGCCCTGCGATCTGCTCCTCGAACCAGCGCAGCCAGCGCGTATTGTGCGCCCGCGTGTCCTTGACGAAGCCGGTGTCGCGGATCGCCGCCACTGCGGCAGCCTGCCCCGCAATCGTGACGTTGAAAGGCCCACGGATGCGGTGCAGCGCATCGATGATCGCGGGCGCGCCGTACCCCCAGCCGATCCGCTCGGCCGCCAGCCCGTGGATCTTGGAAAAGGTCCGCGTGACCAGCACGTTGGAGGCGGTGCGCGCCAGCGCCATGCCGCCATCGTCCTCGCCCTCTTCCAGATATTCGGCATAGGCCTGGTCGAGCACGAGCAGCACATGGGGCGGCAGGCCGGCGTGCAGTCGCGTGATCTTCTCGGCATCGACGAACGTGCCCGTCGGATTGTTGGGGTTGGCGACGAACACTACGGTGGTCCGCTCGGTCACCGCCGCCAGGATCGCATCGACATCGGTCGCATAATCGCGGTCGGCGACCACCACCGGCGTCGCACCGACACGCCGCGTCGCGATCTCGTACACCGCGAAGCCGTAGCGGACATGGATGATCTCATCGCCCACGCCGGCATAGGCCCCCGCCGCCAGGTGCAGGATCTCGTCCGACCCCGTACCGTAGATGATCCGCTCCGGCTCCAGCTCGTGCACCGCGCCGATCGCCTCGCGCAGCGCGGTCGCGGTGGCATCGGGATAGCGCTCCAGCGAGTCCGCCGCGGTGGCGAAGGCCGCCCGGGCGTCGGGGCTGGTCCCCAGCGGGTTTTCGTTGGACGACAGCTTGTGAACCTTGCGGCCGTCATCGGTCGTCGAGCGGCCGGGGATATAGGGGGCAATGGCCTTTACCCAGGCCTTGGGATCGGGTGCGGTCATAGGGGCGGCATAGCGGGGCAGGTCTTGCGTCGCCAGCCCCGGCGGCCTAGCGGAACGCGCATGTCCGATGACGCGCGCTTCGGCCTTCTCCGCCATGTCCGCCTGCCTGGCCCGCTCCGGCTGGACGGCGGCGCGCTGCTGTCCCCGGTGGAGATCGCCTACGAAACCTATGGCACGCTGGACCGCCAGGGCAGCAACGCAGTCCTGATCTGCCACGCGCTGACCGGCGACCAGCATGTCGCCAGCGTCCATCCCCGCACCGGCAAAGCCGGCTGGTGGACGCGCCTCGTCGGGCCGGGCAAGCCGATCGACCCGGAACGCCACTTCGTCATCTGCGCGAACGTCATCGGCAGTTGCATGGGCTCGTCCGGCCCCGCCACGATCAACCCCGCGACGAACGCGCCCTGGGGCATGAGCTTTCCCGTCATCACCATCCGCGACATGGTGCGCGCGCAAAGCCTGCTGCTCGATCATCTGGGTGTCGGGCAGTTGAAGGCGGTGGTCGGCGGATCGATGGGCGGCATGCAGGCGCTCAGCTGGGCCGCCACCTTTCCGGAACGCGTCCGCGCCGTCGTCGCCATCGCCACCACCGCGCGCCACACCGCGCAGAACATCGCCTTTCACGAGGTCGGCCGCCAGGCGGTGATGGCCGATCCCCGCTGGCGCGGCGGCGAGTATTACGGGCATGACGATCCGCCCGCCGCCGGCCTCGCGGTCGCGCGCATGGCCGCGCACATCACCTATCTGTCGGAGGCTGGCCTCACCGAGAAGTTCGGCCGCCGCCTGCAAGCGCGCCCGGGTAAGCAGGATGGGGCCAAGAGCTTCGGCTTCGACGCCGATTTCCAGGTCGAAAGCTATTTGCGCCATCAGGGCCTCGCCTTCGTCGACCGCTTCGACGCCAACTCCTACCTCTACATCACCCGCGCGGTCGATTATTTCGATCTGGCCGAGGAACATGGCGGCCTGCTCGCCGGCGCCTTCCGCCAGACCGCGGCACGCTTCTGCGTGATCAGCTTCGACACCGACTGGCTGTACCCCACTTCGGCATCGCGCGGCATCGTCCAGGCGCTCAACGCGGCCGGCTCCGCGGTCAGCTTCGTGGAACTGTCCAGCCCCTACGGGCATGACGCGTTCCTGCTGGAAGCGCCGGAGATGAACCGGGTGATCGACGGATTCCTGAGGGCCGAGCCATGAGCGATCTGCGCCCCGACCTGTCGATCATCGCCCGCCACGTCGCGCGCGGCAGCCGCATCCTGGACGTCGGCTGCGGCGACGGCGCGCTGATGGCGGCACTCAGGGACGAGGCGGGATGCGATGCGCGCGGGCTGGAGATCGACGCCGCCAACGTCGCCGCCGCGGTCGCCCGCGGCCTCGCGGTGGTGCAGGGCGATGCCGATATCGATCTAGCCAGCTATCCCGATGCCAGCTTCGACTATGCGATCCTCAGCCAGACGCTGCAGACCGCACGCGCACCCGATATCGTGCTCGACCATCTGCTGCGTATCGGCCGCCGCGCCTTTGTCAGCTTCCCCAATTTCGCGCACTGGAGGGTGCGCCTGTCGCTGATGTGGGGCGGGCGGATGCCGGTGACCGAACTGTTGCCCGAACGCTGGTACGATACGCCCAACATCCATCACGTCACCATCGATGATTTCCGCGCGTTCCTGCGAGATCGCGGGCTGACGGTGGAGGGAAGCTGGTTCCTGTCCCGCAGCCGTCAGACCAGTGCGGCCGCCGCGAACCTGCGCGCCGAACATGCGGTATTTTTGCTACGTCGCTGATCACAAATTAATTTGAATCAAGTCCAATCCGGAACGAAACATAGATCAGCGCATTGCCTTGTCCGAGTATGAGGCACTGGTCCAAGGCCACGTCCTGTTGAACATTGGAACACACCGGCATGTCGAAAACCGCATTGATCGTAGAGGACGAGATTTTCGTTGCGCTCGATCTTGAACGCATTTTGACCGACGCCGGCTATCATGTCGCTGCCATCGCCGCCGACAGCGCGACCGCGCTCGAGGCTGCACCGAATTGCAGTTTCGCCTTTGTCGACGTCAATCTGCGCGACGGGCCGACCGGCCCCACCATCGCCCAGCGTATCTACGCCGACTATGGCGTAAAGGTCGTCTTCGTGACCGCAAACCCCGCACAGATCGACAACGCCGGCGGCGCGCTGGGCTATATTCGTAAGCCCTTCAGCGAACGGGCGATCCTCGCCGCCGCGGCCTTGTGCAGCGAGGCGGAGGGAGCCTGCGAATCGTCCGACCTCATGCCCTTCACCGTCAGCCGCGGCTGAACGCGGTCACCGGCACGGCGACCCGCACCACCAGTCCCTCCGGACGCCAGTCGCGCTCCACCGTGCCGCCCAGTTGCCGCACCGCGCTCAGTTCCACAAGTTGCGATCCGAACCCGGCATAAGCGGGCGCCGCATCCACCCGCGGACCGCATGTTTCCGTCCAGCACAGCACCACCCCGGCATCGCGATGGTCGATCTGCACCGTCACGCAGCCATGGTCGGTGGATAGCGCGCCATATTTGCTCGCATTGGTCGCCAGCTCGTGGAACAGCAATGCCAGCGGCGTGGCCGAGCGATCGTCGATCCGTACATCGTCGCCCACCACGCGCAGCCGCTCCATGCTTTCCTGCGCATAGGGCAGGAACAGGTCGTTCAGCAGGCCGTGCAGGCTGTCCTGCCGTGCCAGCGGCCGTGATGCGGCGCTGTGCGGCCGCACGAAATCATGCGCGCGCCCCAATGCGGTGATCCGGTCGCGCAGATCGGCGGCCAGCGCGGTGACGTGCGGATTGCCCCGCGCCGCAAAGCCGATCAGGCCGGAAATCACGGCGAAGATGTTCTTGATCCGGTGGCTCAGCTCCTGGCTGATCACCTCGCGCTCTTCCTGCACCAGCTTCTGTTCGTGAATGTCGGTGCAGGTGCCGAACCAGCGGGTGATCGCGCCGTCCGTATCCCGCAGGGCAAGCGCCCGGCCCAGCACCCAGCGATA
This sequence comes from uncultured Sphingomonas sp., assembly GCF_946477935.1. Lineage (GTDB taxonomy): Bacteria > Pseudomonadota > Alphaproteobacteria > Sphingomonadales > Sphingomonadaceae > Sphingomonas. The sequence goes on from NZ_CAMLAC010000104.1 coordinate 7,421, forward strand.
GGTACCGTCGAAATGGCGCAGGCGATATTCGATCTGGTACGGCGCACCGGTTTCCAGGCTGTGCCGCCACACCGCCCAGGCCCGGTCCTGGTCGTCCGGGTGGAACATACCGTTCCACCCCTCGCCATCGGTCGATCCGGGCGGGGTGCCGGTAAACTCGTACCAGCGCGCATTGTAATAATCGTGGTAGCCATCGGGCAGCGTCGCCCACACCATCTGCGGCATCGCATCCGCCAGCGTCCGGAAACGGCGTTCGCTGTCGGCCAGCGCCTCGGCCTCGCGCTCGCGCGCCGCTTCCTGCTCACGCGTCGTCCGGCGATCCTCCAGCCGCGCCATGGTCAGGCTGGCCAGCACCGTCAGTCCCTGCCGCTGCAGCGCGGTCAGCCCCTCCGGGCGCGCCTGCGTATCCAGCACGCACAGGGCGCCGAGCGGAACCCCGTCATGCGACCGGAGCGGCATGCCTGCATAGAAACGCAGGTGCATGTCGCCGGTGACGAACGGGTGCTCGGCAAAACAGGGGTCGCGCGTCGCGTCCCGGATTTCGATCAGCCCGTCCTGCATCATCGCATGCGTGCAAAAGGACAGGCTGCGCGGCGGCGCCTCCAGGCCCTCGGCCCCGCTTTGCGCCAGGAACCGGGTGCCTTCCTCCTCGACCAGCGACACCAGCGACATCGGCGCCGCGCACAGGTCCGCGGCAAAGCGCGTCACATCGTCCAGCAGTCCCGACGCCTCAACCCCGCCGGGTGAATAAGCGTCGACGATCCTGGCGCGGTTCGGCGTCAGATCGTCGGACATGGTCATGCGAGAAAACTACCTTGTGCCAGGATCAGAACGGCACATCGTCGTCCAGATCGTCGGCGAAGCCGCCGCCCTGACTGAACCCGCCGCGACCGCCGGCGTTCCCGCCCTGCGATCCGCCGCCGCCACGCTGACCACCGGAGCCGCCACCCGACGATCCGCCGCCGCCATAGCCGCCACCGAAATCATCGCCGCCACCGGCCCAGTCGTCGCCGCCACCGCTGCGGCCACCGCCACCGCCCTGGCCGCCGCCCGGCCCGTCAAGCATGGTCAGCACCGAATTGAATCCCTGCAGCACGACCTCGGTCGAATAGCGCTCGTTGCCCGACTGGTCCTGCCATTTGCGCGTCTGCAACTGGCCCTCGATATAGACCTTCGATCCTTTGCGCAGGAATCGCTCGGCGACGTTGGCCAGGCCTTCGTTGAAGATCGCGACCGAATGCCATTCGGTCTTTTCCTTGCGCTCGCCCGAATTGCGGTCCTTCCACGATTCCGACGTGGCTATGCGCAGGTTCACCACCTTGCCGCCGTTCTGGAAGCTGCGGCTCTCGGGGTCGCGCCCCAGATTGCCGACGAGAATGACCTTGTTGACGCTGCCTGCCATGATGCCCCGAAACTTCTCTTACAGGCCGGCGAGCACCGCCAGCCAATAGGTGATACCGGCCATGATGTAGGCCGTGGCGAACAAATAGCCAACCATGAAGGCGGGCCACTTCCACCCGTTCGTCTCGCGCCGGGTGACGGCGATCGTGGAGATGCATTGCGGTGCGAAGACGAACCACATCAGAAAGGCGAGCGCGGTCGGCAGGCTCCACCGGTTCTTCAGATTCTCGGTGATCGCCTTCTGTCCGCCCTCGGCTTCCGGGTCGTCGATCGCGTAGACGGTGCCGATCGCCGCCACCGCCACCTCGCGCGCCGCCATCGCCGGGATCAGCGCCAGCGCGATGTCGCGGTTGAAGCCGATCGGGGCAACCACCGTCTCCAGTCCGTTCGCGATCCGCCCGGCCACCGAATAATCGACCGGCGAGATGCCGCTATTCTCCGGCGGCTTGGGGAACGACAACAGCGCCCACAGGATGATGGTGGTCAGCGCGATGGTGGTGCCCGCCCGCTTCAGAAAGATCAGCGCGCGGCTCCACAGCCCGATGCCGACGTCGCGCAGGTGCGGCCACTGATATTTCGGCATCTCCATCATGAAGCCCGAGGACTCGCCCTTGGTCACCGTCCGGCGCAGCACCAGCGCCGCGACAAAGGCCCCCACGATGCCCATCACGTACAGACCGAGCAGCACCAAGCCCTGCAGGCCGACCAAGGGCGCCACCTGCCGGTCCGGAATGAATGCCCCGATGATGATCGTGTACACCGGCAACCGCGCCGAACAGGTCATCAGCGGCGCGATCAGCATCGTCGTCAGCCGGTCCTTCTCGTCCTCGATCGACCGGGTCGCCATGATCCCGGGCACCGCACAGGCAAAGGAGGACAATAGCGGAATGAACGCCCGCCCCGACAAGCCGACATGCGCCATCAACCGGTCCATCAGGAACGCCGCGCGCACCATATAGCCGGACGCTTCCAGGATCAGGATGAACAGGAACAGGATCAGGATCTGCGGCAGGAACACCACCACCGCACCGACGCCCGCGATCAGGCCGTCGGTCAGCAGCGATCGCAGGAAGCTGTCGGGCATCACCGCGTCGATCCACCCGTCAAGGGCCGCGAACGCCCCCTCGATCCAGCCGATCGGTGCCTCGGACCAGGCGAACACCGCCTGGAACATCACGAACAGCAGCGCGATCAGCAGGATCGGCCCCGACACCGGGTGCAGCGCCACCGCATCCAGCGCATGGGTCCAGCGCCGCCCGGCGGTTTCCGATACCGTGGTCTTTGTCGCGATATCGCGCGCGCGACGTTGCAATGTCTTGATGTCTTCGGGGGCTTGCGCGTCGCGTGCCTGCCGCGTCGACACCATCTCGCCGACATGGGTGCGCAGCGCATCGATCCCGCGGCGGCGAACCGCCACCGTCGGCACCACCGGCACCCCCAGCTCGCGCGACAATATGTCGGGGTCCAGCGTCAGCCCGTCGCGCTCGGCCAGGTCGATCATGTTGAGCGCGATCACCACCGGCAGCCCCAGCGCGATCAACTGGAGCGCGAAGCGCAGGTGATTGTCCAGATTGGCGGCATCGACGACGACCACCAGCGCATCGGGGCGTCGTTCGCCCGCTTGCCGCCCGGTAACGACGTCGCGCGTCACCCGCTCGTCGGGGGAGGAAGGATCGAGGCTGTAGGCGCCGGGCAGGTCGACCAGCTCGACCGGACGGCCATCGTCCAGCACCAGCCGGCCCGAATGCCGCTCCACCGTCACCCCCGGATAATTGCCGACCTTTTGCCGGGCACCGGTCAGGGCATTGAACAGCGCGCTCTTGCCGGCATTGGGATTGCCGACCAGCGCGACCAGCGGTTGTGCGTGCATCCTATCGATTGCGATCCGGGTCGCCGGCCGGAACGGGCGCCACGCGGATCGCGGCGGCAACGCGGCGGCGCAGCGCCACCGTCATCCGCCCGATACGACAGGCGATCGGGCCGCCGCCCAGAAAACTGCGATGCAGCACCTCGACATCGACGCCCTCGTCGAACCCGAACTCGCGCAGGCGCCGTGCCTCGGGCTGGGCCAGTCGCTCCCAATCGATCGCGGCCACGGTCGCCTGACGGTGGCGCGGCAGCGAGATCAGGCTGAACCCGGCGGAATCGAGGATCGGTGCGGTGGCCATGCCCTTTACATAGACCGCCTGCGACTGATTATCAATTACCGGCTGTTAACGGGATCATATCGCCGGATAGCGCAACCGCCCGATGAAGCGGGACAGGCTGGGGCGATATTCCGCGCGGCGCAGCACGCCCGCCTTCAGCTTCTCGAACTGCATGATGCCGTCGATCCGCCGCGCCAGGAACGCGCGGGTGTCCGCATGGCCCTCGCTGTCCTCGTTCAGGAAGACGCTGATCGTCGCCGCATAGACGCCCAGCAGGATCGTGCGCTTGGTGTAATGATTGTAATCGGTCGCGGTGTCGCCGGCATGGCGCCAGATCGTGTCCACCGATCGCCAGCCCAGCCGCGTCGCTGCGCCCACGTTCTGCGGCATCGCCAGCACCGCCAGCGCACGGCGCAATGCCTCGCGCTCGGGCGCCAGCACCGCCAGCCGCGCCTCGACAAGTGCCTGGATACGCTGCCGGATCTTCATCGCGCGCACCTGTTCGACGGACACCGCCTCGACCATCGCCCGGTCGACGCTGTCGAACCACGCGTCGATCATCGCCACCGCGCCTCCCGCAAACGCCAGCCGCGCCACATCCCGGTCGATCCCCGCCGCCTCCGCCGCCATCTCCAGCGCATCGCCCGTCCACCCGTCGAACGCCGCGTTGCTCGCTATGCCGGGCGACAGGGCGGCGCGCACTTCGTCCAGCGTCATATCCACCACATCGCTCATGCCTCGCTCCTTCCCTTGCGGCGCACCAGCACCAGCGCCGCCGCCACCAACGCCACGCCCAGCAGATCGGGCCCGCCCAGCCGTTCGCCGTAGACCACCCAGCCGATCGCGCCCGCCACGATCGGCTGGACGAGCAGCGCGATACCGATGACAAGCGGGCTCAGCTTGCCCAGTGCATAGATCATCAGGCCCTGCCCGACCACCTGGCTGACCAGCGCCATCGCGATCAGCGCGCCCCAATGATCGGGCCAGATCCGCTCGCCCAGCACCAGGGCATAGACCAGCAGCGGCGCGATGCTCGCTACCGTCGACAGCGCCAGCGCGGGAACCGGCGCCACCCGCAACCGCACCCGCGCCATCAGGATGAAGTACACCGCATACAGCACGCCGGCCGCCAGGCACAGCAGGTCACCGACCAGATGCCGCGGGTCCGCCTGATACGACCGCCCCATCAGCAAACCGCCGCCCAGTGCCGCCAGCAGCAGCGCGAACGCCTGCACGCGGCTTGGCCATGCCCGCGCCACCAGAAAGCCGTAGATCGGGAAGATCAGCGTCGCCGAATTGCCGAACAGCGTCGCGTTGGCGAGCGTCGTTTGCCGAATGCCCAGATGCCACGTCCCCAGGTCACCCGCAAAGGCGATGCCGGACAGCAGCAGCACGCCCAGCAGCCCCCAACCGGGTCGCTGCCCCCGTACCC
>NZ_CAMLAC010000105.1 GCF_946477935.1 uncultured Sphingomonas sp.
CCGATATCCTCGGCGGTGATCGCGTCGACCACGGTGTCGGCGTTGCGCTTGATGTTCTGCGCATTCGCCAGGCTCTGGCGCACGCCGGTCACGATGATCTCGTCCCGGCCCGTCTCGGGCTGCGTTACCGATGCATCCTGCGCACTGTCCGCCGTGCCGGTGGTGCTGCCGGCCTGCCCAGATGCGGTCGATGCCGTGTCGTCGCTGGCGACCGGCATGCCGGAAACCGCGCCCTGCGATCCTGCGCCCGCAGACTGGGCGGCACCGCCAGCACCTGTCTGGCTCCAGGCGGGCTGCGACGCCAGCAGCAACGCCAAGGTCGACACACCAACATGCAATACCCGACGCCCAACGCGAGCGTCACGCAAACCGCGACCCGTCATGCAACCCCTCCAAATCTCGCCCCAACCACGTGCCGGTCTTCCGCCGGCAGCGGCATCGCGGCCAACCATGGCCGAGATCGCATGGAATATCTTAGAGCCGATCCGGCCACAAGACGGATTTGAGAAATTGATATAAGTATTATTCGATAATTTTGATCGTCTTTGCAGATGATCGACACCTGCAAAGGCCCCTCATGACTAACCCTATGATTCATCATCATATAAGCTGCGTGAAGCGACGTGCCATGTGTCGGACCTGTGCCAATTTGGGCACAGGAAACCAGAATCTGGTACCGCTAACTCTATAGTCTCAGCAGCCACATCCTGAAGATTAGGGCGTCATATCAACAGCATAACTACGACGACGGCGAGATCGCCGGAAACCGGCTCGATCAACGCTCCTGAAATGCGAAGGCCCCGACCAGGCAAAGCACCGCACGCCCAACCTTTATGCCCGCGACGTGACTCGTGATGCGCGCATCACCGGCCGTCACGGTGATCAGGCCGCGCAAGCCCGTGTTCGGCCCCGTATTCGGCGTCGCCCGCTCGGCTGGCCCTTTATCCGTTCCTCCACGATCCCGTGAACGGGCTGTCAGTGCGCCCGCATGCTCCCGGTCAGCCAGGCGCGCGCCTTGCGCTGTGCCTCCGCGATCTCCCGCGCGCTCATGTCCATCGCAACCTCGGCACGCGCGACCTGCGCCGGCACGAAGCCGCTGATCGCGGCCAGGTTGAACCATTTATGTGCTTCAACCAGGTCGAGCAGCGTGCCACCCGATCCGGTCGAGCAGGCGACGCCGCGATCGTACAGCGCGACACCGTCGCGCACCCCCTGTTCCACCCCGTTGGTCATCATGACGAAAGTCCCCTGTTCATGCGCTCGACCGTTCGTTCGGTCGATTCGTTCGATGAACAGGGTTTGGGGCCGATTCGGTCGATATCTGGTTAACGCGTTAACCTTGATCGACAGGCACGTTGTCGATCAGCCGGGTGCTGCCCATCCGCGCCGCCGCCAGCAGGCGCCGGGGCCGGTCCGCCGCCGGATCGACCGCCAGCGTCTCGGCATCGGCCAGCGCGACATAATCCACCTCGAAACCGGCCGCGCTCAGCGTGGCGCGCGCATCGTCCAGCACGGCGGCGACATCCTCGCCGCGCGCGATGGCGCGGGCCGCGACGCCCAGCGCCCGGGGAAGCGCCACCGCCCTGGCGCGCTCGTCCGCATCCAGGTAGATGTTGCGCGACGACAGGGCCAGGCCGTCATCCTCGCGCTGCGTCGGCACGCCGACGATCTCGATGCCCATGTCCAGGTCCGCGACCATGCGGCGGATCACGGCGATCTGCTGGAAATCCTTTTCCCCAAAATAGGCTGCATCGGGGCGCACTTGGTTGAACAGTTTGGTCACCACGGTCGCCACCCCGTCGAAATGGCCGGGACGCGCCGCGCCGTCGAAACTCTCCGACACGCCCGAGACGCTGATCGTGGTGGCAAAGCCGTCGGGATACATGGTGTCGACGGCGGGCATCCACACCGCGTCGCAGCCCGCCTCGGTCAGCATGCGGATGTCGGCCATCTCGCGCCGCGGATAGCGACTCAGATCCTCGTTCGGTCCGAACTGGCGCGGATTGACGAAGATCGATGCGACGACCTTCGTGCCCGGCCGCTTGGCCGCCTCGATCAGCGAGACATGCCCCGCATGCAGGGCCCCCATGGTGGGCACCAGCACGACGCGAAAGCCGTCCGACCGATATTCCGCCACGGCGGCCGCAAGCGCGTCCCGTTCGCGAATGACTTGCACTGATTTTACCCCTCGTTCCCCAGGCCGGGGGCTTCTATGTAGGGTGGCAACAGGGATCAATAAGGAAGCGACGAGTTGCCCGAGCGGCCCCCGCATACCCATGTCATCGTCTTCGCCAACGAAAAGGGCGGAACCGGCAAGTCGACCACCGCGGTCCATGTCGCGATCGCGCTTGCCGCAAAGGGCGCCCGCGTCGCGTGCTTCGACCTCGATCATCGCCAGCGCACCGTCGGGCGGTATCTGGACAATCGTGCCGAAACCATCCGGCGCAGCGGCATCGCCCTGCCCATGCCGAAACATGCCACGCACAGCAGCCAGACCGAGGAGGGGTTCGAGGAGACCTGGTTCCGGCTGTGCCAGGATGCCGACTTCCTGATCGTCGACACGCCCGGTCGCGACGATCCGTTCGCGCGCACCGCGGCGGCCTTGTCCAACACGCTGGTCACGCCGATGAACGACAGCTTCGTCGATTTCGACCTGATCGGGCAGGTCCATCCCGAAACCTTTCAGGTGACCCGCCCCTCCTTCTATTCCGAACTGATCTGGGATGCGCGCAAGCAGCGTGCGCGTCAGGACGGCACCACGATCGACTGGGTCGTGCTGCGCAACCGTCTGCAGCATATCGAGGCGCGCAACATGCGCCGCGTGTCGGACGCGCTGACGCAGCTCGCCAAGCGGGTCGGCTTCCGCATCATTCCGGGTCTCGGCGAGCGTGTCATCTACCGCGAGATGTTTCCGGCGGGCCTGACCATGATCGATGCCAAGGAATTCGGCCAGATGGGGCTGGCCCATGTCGCCGCGCGGCAGGAGCTGCGCGAGATGATGGCCGCGCTGCAATTGCCCGAGGCCGATGCGCCGGATGCCGCCGCGTGAAGCGGATCCCGGCATGAAGTGGATCCCGGCATGAAGTGGATCATCGTCGCGCTGGTGATCTGGCTGGCGTGGCGCTTCCTGGCCAAGCCGAGGCCGAAGCACAAGGCCGCGTCGCTGGCAGACGAGGCCGCCGCCCGGGCGCTGCTCGGGCTGGATGCGGCGGCCGGGCCGGATGCCATCCGCGCCGCGCATCGCCGGCTGGTGGCGGATACCCATCCCGATCGCGGCGGATCGGCCGAGCTGACCCGCCGGATCAACGCCGCGCGCGACCTGCTGCTCAAGTCGCGTCGCTGACCCCAGACCTTCCTGCCTGCCGGACCCGACATGACCCAGCCGATCCATCCCACTGCCCTGCGTGAATACGACATTCGCGGCACCGTGGGGCAGACGCTGGACGAGGGCGCGGCCTATGCGATCGGGCGCGCCTTCGCCACGCGGGTGCGCCGCGTGGGCGGCGTCCGCGTCGCGGTCGGTTATGACGGGCGGCTGTCCTCGCCCGCGCTGGAGGCAGCGCTGGTCCGCGGGCTGACTGCATCAGGCGTCGATGTGGTCCGCATCGGCATGGGCCCCACGCCGATGCTGTACCATGCGGAAGCGACCCTAGAAGTGGAAGCCGCCATACAGGTAACCGGAAGCCACAATCCCGCCCAGGACAATGGCTTCAAAATGGTGCTTCAGTCTCATCCCTTTTACGGCGAGGACATTCAGGATCTCGCGCGGATTGCCGCGGCGCAGGACTGGGAGCAGGGGCGGATTGGGACGGTCACGGACAACCCGACCGTCGAGGCCTATCTGGGCGACCTGTCGGCGGGATATGCCGGGGGGCGTTTCCGGATCGGATGGGACGCGGGGAACGGGGCCTCCGGTCCGATCGTCGAACGGCTGGCGAAGCTGCTTCCGGGTGAGCATCACCTGCTGTTTACCGATGTCGATGGACATTTTCCCAACCACCATCCCGATCCTACCGAAGAAGCCAATCTGGCGCATCTGAAACGCCTCGTCATCGATAAAAAGCTCGATTTCGGTTTCGCTTTCGATGGCGACGGCGACCGGATCGGCGCGGTCGACGGTCAGGGCCGCGTGCTGTGGGGCGACCAGTTGCTCGCGATCCTGGCAGAACCCGCGCTCGCCGAGCATCCCGGCGCACCGATCGTCGCCGACGTGAAGGCCAGCCAGACCCTGTTCGATCGCGTCGCCGAACTTGGCGGCCGGCCGGTCATGGCACCGACCGGCCACAGCTTGATGAAGGTCGCGATGATGCGGACCGGCGCCCCGCTGGGCGGCGAGATGTCGGGCCATATGTTCTTCGCGGGCGACTGGTACGGGTTCGACGACGCCCATTATGCCGCGATCCGGCTGATCCGCGCGATCCATCTGTCCGGCCGCTCGCTGGATGCGCTGCGCGATGCGATGCCGGTGCGCGTCGCCACGCCCGAATTGCGCCTGCCTGTCGCGGAGGACCGCAAGTTCGCGGTTGCCGATGCCATTGTCGATGCCGTCGTCGCGCAAGGCGCGCAGGTGGACCGCACGGACGGCGCCCGCGTGACCACGCCCGACGGCTGGTGGCTGCTCCGCGCCTCCAACACCCAGGCTGCACTCACCATCCGCGCGGAGGCGGCGGACCAGGCCGGACTGGACCGGCTGCTCGCGACCATCGACCGCCACCTCGCGGCCCATGGCCTGCAACGGACCCCCGGCTTCCCTGCGAACCATTAAGGCTCGCATTTCTGCCCTTTCGCGCCCACATAGCGGCTATGCGCGCCCGCCAGCAGCCCGACATCATCCGAGTCATCGATCTGGAGACCACCGGCTCCGCCCCGCCCACCCATGCCGTGTGCGAGGTCGGCTGGCAGGATGTGGCATTGGGCGCCGATGGCCGTTGGGAGCTGTATGGCGAGGGTGGCAGCATCCTGGTCAATCCCGGCCGCCCGATCCCGCCGATCACCCAGGCGATCCATCACATCCTGGACGAACAGGTCGCCGACGCACCCTGGTGGCACGATGTCGCGCGTCAGGTGCTCGATCCCTGGCCGCGCCGCCTCGCGCTCGCTGCGCACCGCGCCGATTTCGAGCAGCAATATTGCACGCCCGCCTTCACCCGCTCGGCCGACTGGATCTGCACCTGGAAATGCGCGCTGCGGCTATGGCCGGACAGCCCCAGCTTCTCCAACCAGGTGCTGCGCTACTGGCGCAAGCCCGACGGGCTGGAGCATGAGCGCGGCCTGCCCATCCACCGCGCCTTTCCGGACGCCTATGTCACCGCCTTCCACCTGCGCGACCAGTTGAACGAAGCGAGCCTGGCGCAGCTTCTCGAATGGTCGCGCCAGCCCGGCTTGCTCCCCCGCGTCCGCTACGGCCCGGATCGCGGCAAGGACTGGCGCGAGATCGAGGAGGAGTCGCTGGTCGGCTTCCTGTCCGACCGCGATCCGGACGTCCGCTTCACCGCGGAGACCGAGATGGCCCGGCGCCGCGGCGGCGGCCATATCGGCCGCCCCAGCGCGCAGGAACTGCTGCTATAAATCTTTCCGGCCAGTAAGCCCATGTGATTGCACCGTTTCTACTCGAACCGGTCAACGCGTCTCCCTCTGGCGCCGGGCAAAGCCTTGGCGTAAGGCCTCGGCCATGTTGGGGGCCTCCAAAGGGATCGCACGCCGGGGATTGATGGGCCGCTTCCTGATCGGAAGCATGGCCCTCGGCTTTGCCGCGCTTGTCGCGATCGGTGTCGCGGCCTTTTTCACCCTGAACAATGCCCAGCGCCATACCGGCGCGCTGATCCATTCCTACCAGGTGGAAAGCACGATCGCCGATATCGGCCGGCTGGTGGAACAGGCGGAGACCTCGCGGCGCGGCTATATGCTGTCGGGTCGCGCCTCCTTCCTCACCACCCATGCCAACGCCGCCGCCGCGATCCCGCAGGCGGTGGACCGCTTCGCCGCCCTCACGCGGGACAATCCGCGCCAGCAGCAACTGGTCGCCGACGTGCGAGGCGATGTCCGCACGCTGCTTGCCGAGCATGCGCGCACCAACGCGCTGGTCCGGGCCGGCCGGGGCAGCGCGGCGCTCGCCCGCTTCCGTGCGCAGACGGGCGCGCACATCGTCCTTGCCCTGCGCGAAAACTTCGCCGCGATGAACGCCGACGAGCGCCGCCTTCTCGCCTATCGCGCCGGCGAGCGCGCATCGAGCGAGCGGATCTTCTATATCGTGCTGACCGCCGGGGTGGTCGTGTTCGTGCTGGTGGCACTCGCCTCGCTGCTCACCATCCTGCGCTACACCCGCGACCTTTCCGCCTCGCGCGACGAACTCGGTTTGCTCAACGAAACGCTGGAAGATCAGGTGGAAGAGCGCACCGCCGACCTGGCGCTCGCCAACGAGGAAATACAGCGCTTCGCCTATATCGTCAGCCACGATCTGCGCTCGCCCCTCGTCAACGTCATGGGCTTCACCGCCGAACTCTCCGCCGCCACCGCCCCTCTCGCCGAACTCGTCACCCGCGCCGAGGCGGAAGCCCCTCATATCGTGACCGAAGATGCCCGCCTCGCCGCGCGCGAGGATCTGCCCGAATCGATCCGCTTCATCCGTACCTCCACCGCCAAGATGGACCGGCTGATCAACGCGATCCTGAAGCTCAGCCGCGAGGGCCGCCGCACCATCGCCCCCGAACCGCTAGACCCCGCGGCACTGGTCGACACGATCATCGCCTCGATCCAGCACGTCATCGACGAACGCGGCGTCACCGTCACCGTGCGCCGGCCGATGCCGCGCATCGTGACGGACCGGCTGGCGATCGAGCAGATCCTGTCCAACCTGATCGAGAACGCGACCAAATATCTCCAGCCGGGCCGCGCGGGCGAGGTCACCGTGTCCGCCGTCCGCGACCGCGCCCGCGTCATCATCTCGGTCAAGGACAATGGCCGCGGCATCGATCCGCGCGACCATCAGCGCATCTTCGACCTGTTCCGCCGCTCCGGGCAGCAGGACCAGCCGGGCGAGGGCATCGGCCTGGCCCATGTCCGCGCGCTCGCCTATCGCCTGGGCGGCACCATCGCCGTCGAATCGCAACTCGGCCAGGGCGCCACCTTCCACCTGTCGCTTCCCTCCTCTCTCCATCAGGACGTCGCTGCCTCATGAACGACCATCGCACCGTCGGCATCATCATGATCGAGGATGACGAGGGCCATGCCCGCCTCATCGAAAAGAACATTCGCCGCGCCGGCATCCTGAACGACCTGAAGCATTTCACCGACGGCACCACCGCGCTCGACCATCTGTTCGAGGCGGCCGACGGCCCGGCCAAGAACGGCCCGGCGCTGGTGCTGCTCGACCTGAACCTTCCCGACATGAGCGGCACCGACATTCTCGCCCGGATCAAGGCGGAGGACAGCCCGCTCAAGCGCACCCCCGTCGTCGTGCTGACCACCACCGACGACAAGGTGGAGATCCAGCGTTGCTACGATCTGGGCTGCAACGTCTACATCACCAAGCCGGTGAATTACGAGAGCTTCGCCCAGGCGATTCGCCAGCTTGGCCTGTTCCTGTCGGTGATCCAGGTGCCGGAGATCGAGGACTGAGCGTGACCGACGGCGGCCCCCGCATCCTCTATATCGACGACGACGCCGGGCTGTGCCGTCTGGCGAGCCGCGTGCTGCGCCGCCACGGCTATCAGGTGACGAGCGCGCCGGACGGCGCCACCGGGCTGGCGGAGGCGGCGGCGAACGCGTTCGACCTGATCGCGGTCGATCATTACATGCCGGGCATGGACGGGCTGGAAACGCTGGAGCGCATCCGCGAACTGCCCGCCCCGCCGCCCGTCGTCTACGTCACCGGGTCGGACGAGGGCCGCATCGCGGTCGCCGCGCTGAAGGCGGGTGCCGCCGATTATGTGGTGAAGACGGTGGGCGAGGACTTTTTCGACCTGCTGTCCGCCAGCTTCGCGCAGGTGCTGGACCGCACCGCGCTGGAACGCGACAAGACCCAGGCGGAGGCCGATCTGCGCGCTTCCAACGCCCGGCTGGAAGCGCTGCTCGGCGAGGTGAACCACCGCGTCGCCAACTCGCTGCAGCTCGTGTCCGCAATGGTGGGGCTGCAGGCGGGCGTGCTGGCCGACCAACAGGCGCGCGACGCGCTCGCCGATACGCAGCGGCGCATCCAGGCGATCGCGCAGGTCCATCGCCGCCTCTACACCGCCAACGACGTCGAAAGCGTCGACATGCGCGACTATCTCGGCGCGCTGGTCGATGAACTGGCCGAAACCTGGTCGACCGACAGCGCCCCGCGCGCGCTGCGCCTCGCCGCCGAGCCGATCCGGCTGCCCACCGACAAGGCGGTGTCGCTCGGCGTGATCGTCACCGAGCTTGTCACCAACGCCTGCAAATACGCCTATCCCGCCGACGCCTCCGGCGAAGTCCGCGTCCACCTCACCCGCGACGGTGACGACGGCTTCCTGCTCATCGTGGAAGACGACGGCTGCGGCCTCTCGATCGACGCCGCCCCGCGCGGCACCGGCCTCGGCACCCGCCTGATGCGCGCCATGGCGCAAAGCCTGCACAGCAGCCTCGAATACGACCCCGCCCACCGCGGCGCCCGCGCCATGCTGAAAGCCAGCATCGCTTAGTTCATATACCCCTCTCCCCTCCGGGGAGAGGGAGGGGCCCATCGCGAAGCGATGGGAGGGTGAGGGGCCGCCGCACAGCGCAACATCAGAACGTGATAGTTTTACCTTGATCCGCCCGTGCCAAGCAGAAATCGAGCCGCTTTCCGGGAGCGTATCGAGGTACTGTCGCGTGCGCACCCTGTCTCTCGATACACGGTCTCGATACGCGGCTGTGCCGCTACTCGACGGTTACTCGAGACGAACGGGTAGGGATTCGACCACTTGTCATCCGATTCTAGAGCAAGCTGCGTGAAATCCGATCCACCCCCTCCGTTCGTGCTGAGCCCTTCGACTGGCTTGCAAGCCAGCCGCTCAGGATAAACTTCAGCGCTTCGCGCTGAAGTCGAAGCACAGCCCCAGCGCTTGGCCTTCGACTTCGGCGCCACGCGCCGAAGTTTATCCTGAGCTTGTCGAAGGGCTCAGGCCGAACGGATGTGCTGACGCAGGTTTAACGCACGATGCTCTTTGGGAAAGGATACAGCATTTATAGCTCCTCCCTTGGAGGGGAGGGGAGGCCCTGAGTCACGACAACCCGCGCCGAACCCCTTCCAGCACCACGCCGAACACCGCATGCGACGCCGCGCTATACGCATGCATGGCAGCGGACGTATCCTGCGGCGCCGGCCCCCAGCCGAACGCCGGCACCCCGACATCGTCGATCGCCAGCATCGTCGCCATGCCGAACGGCACGCCGAACCCGCGCGACACGCGCGGATCACCGGCGGCCAGAGCCCCGTAAGCAATACCGATCGCCGCGCCCGTCGCGTAATGGACCAGCGTCCCCGCCGTCTCACGCCGCTTCTGCGTCACCGGCTCGCCGGTCACCAGCCGGCTGGCGCTGTCGGCGGCCTTGATCGTGGACGGATCATCGTTGCTGCCACCACCCATCAGCGGTGACACGCCGCGCTGGAATGCGTCCATCGCCGCGGCCGCCACCAGTCCGCCGACCAGCCCGATGCCTACCGTCTGCCAAAGCCTTGCCATTGCACCCGTCCTTGTCGCCGCTTCGGCAACAGAACGTCCGCGACCCCCCGCATGTTCAGGGGGTCGCGACGAAATGCTTCGGATCAAACGTCCAGATTGGCGACGTTCAGCGCATTGTCCTGGATGAACTCGCGCCGCGGCTCGACCACCTCGCCCATCAGGCGCGAGAACACCTCGTCCGCCGCCGCCACATCGTCGCTGGTCACGCGCAGCATCGAGCGGTTGGACGGATCGAGCGTCGTCTCCCAAAGCTGCTCGGCGTTCATCTCGCCCAGCCCCTTGTAACGCTGGATGGCCAGGCCCTTGCGCCCCGCCGCCAGGATCGCGTCGAGCAACTGGCTGGGCCGCGCCACGCGCGTCTGGCCACGCGTCAACACGGTCGTCGCCTGCCCGTCCTCGTCGGTCGGCACCGCATCGACGGGCGCCTCGGTCCCCGCCGCGCCCCGCATCGGCACCAGCTTGGCGGCCTGCGCGAAGCTGTCCGCCTGCTCGGCCGCCAGCGCGTGCAGCTTGCGTGCCTCGGCGGAGACCAGGAAGGTCGCCTCGACAATGTGGTGGTCGGTCACGCCGCGCCATAGCCGCTCGAAATGCACGCCGCCCTCTTCGGTCAGGCGGGCACTCCACGTCGCCTCGCTGTCGCCCGCGTCCAGACGGCGCGTCACCTCGGCGATCGCGCCCTCACGCCCGGCCCGGTCCAGCATGGGATCCAGCGCACCGGCCAGCGCCAGCACCTCGACGATCGACGGGTCGTAGCGCCGCGGCACGTAGCGCATCAGCGTGCGCATCCGCCGCGCATGATCGGCCAGCGCCTTCAGATCCTGCCCCGACCGCGTGCCGGTCGCGCCTTCCAGCATCATCGACGCCACGCCGCCCTCGACCAGATACTCGTCCAGCGCCGCCTCGTCCTTCAGATAGACCTCGGAACGCCCCTTGGTCGCCTTGTAGAGCGGCGGCTGCGCGATGAAGAGGTGCCCGCGCTCGATCAGCTCGGGCATCTGGCGATAGAAGAAGGTCAGCAGCAGCGTGCGGATATGCGCGCCGTCCACATCGGCGTCGGTCATGATGACGACCTTGTGGTAGCGCAGCTTGTCCGCGTTGAAATCCTCGCGGCCGATGCCGGTGCCCATCGCCTGAATCAGCGTGCCGATCTCCTTGGACGAGATCATCCGGTCGAAGCGCGCCCGCTCGGTGTTCAGGATCTTGCCGCGAAGGGGCAGGATCGCCTGGAAATGCCGGTCGCGCCCCTGCTTGGCGGAGCCGCCCGCCGAGTCGCCTTCCACCAGGAACAGCTCCGACTTGGCCGGGTCCTTTTCCTGGCAATCGGCCAGCTTGCCGGGCAGGCTGGCGATGTCCATCACGCCCTTGCGCCGGGTCAGCTCGCGCGCCTTCTTCGCCGCCTCACGCGCAGCCGCGGCATCGATCACCTTGGCGATGATCGAGCGGGCATGGGCGGGGTTCTCTTCCAGCCACTCGGCCAGCTTGTCCGCCATCAGGCTTTCCAGCGGCGCACGCACTTCGGAGGAGACCAGCTTGTCCTTGGTCTGCGAACTGAACTTCGGATCGGGCAGCTTGACCGAGACGATCGCGGTCAGTCCTTCGCGCATGTCGTCGCCGGTCAGCGACACCTTTTCCTTCTTCAGCAGGCCGGACTTGTCGGCATAGGCGTTCAGCGTGCGGGTCAGCGCCGCACGGAACGCCGCGATATGCGTGCCGCCATCGCGCTGCGGGATGTTGTTGGTGAACGCCAGGACATTCTCGTAATAGCTGTCGTTCCACTCCAGCGCGACATCCATGCCGATATAGTCGCGCTGCCCGGTGATCGCGATCGGCTCGGGGATCAGCGCCGCCTTGGTGCGGTCCAGCCACTTCACGAACGCGGCGATCCCGCCCTCGTAGAACAGCTCCACCGTCTTCGGTTCGTCATGGCGCGCATCGGTCAGGAACAGGCGCACGCCCGAATTCAGGAACGCCAGCTCGCGATACCGATGCTCCAGCTTGTCGAAGTCGAACTCGGTGATCTTGAAGGTCGACGGGCTGGGCAGGAAGGTGACGCGCGTCCCCTTCTGCCCCGGCTCCGCCTTACCCACCACCTTCAGCGGCGCGACCGCATCGCCGTGCGCGAAGCGCATGTAATGCTCCTCGCCGTCGCGCCAGATCGTCAGGTCCAGGAATTCGGACAACGCGTTCACCACCGACACGCCGACGCCGTGCAGGCCGCCCGACACCTTGTAGGCATTGTCGTCGCTGGTGTTCTCGAACTTCCCGCCCGCGTGAAGCTGAGTCATGATGACCTCGGCCGCCGACACGCCCTCTTCGGGGTGGATTCCGGTCGGAATGCCGCGGCCGTTATCGGTGACGCTCACCGACCCGTCGGGGTTCAGCGTGATGTCGATCCGGTCGCAATGCCCCGCCAGCGCCTCGTCGATCGCGTTGTCGGATACCTCGAACACCATGTGGTGCAGGCCCGATCCGTCGTCGGTATCGCCGATATACATGCCCGGCCGCTTGCGTACTGCGTCGAGGCCCTTCAGCACCTTGATCGAGGAGGCGCCGTATTCGCTGTTCTGGGGGGTGTCTGCCATGCCAAGCATATAGGG